>NZ_JARFIS010000016.1:0-50436 GCF_029076575.1 Faecalibacterium sp. DFI.5.82 | reverse complement strand
CATATTGGTCGGTGACGATGACGGTGAGGTTCCACCTGTTCCCATTCCGAACACAGAAGTTAAGCTCACTCGTGCCCAAGATAGTTCGCTGGAAACGGCGCGTGAAAATAGGTAGTCGCCGACTTAAGTGAAAGCTCTGAGATGAAAGTCTCAGGGCTTTTTTGTTGTGTATTACCGAAATGCGAAGATACAGTTTGTTCAAACCGCGCAAAGCGTGCTACTTGACAAACTGGCTACTATGTAATACAATATAGATAAGCTACAACGCATTACATAGTAGGTGGAAAGGAGGAAGTTGAATGGAAAATAATGCACAGCTGCTAAAGGGTGTATTGGAATATTGCGTGCTGCGGCTGATTGAAAAAGAACCAACCTATGGCTATGAAATAGTGATGCAGTTAAAACAGGTCGGTTTTGCAGAGATCAGCGAAAGCACGCTGTATCCGCTGCTTTTACGCTTGGAGCAGCAGGAGAAGGTGACAGTGGAGCGGCGACCTTCTCCCAAGGGACCAAGCCGGAAGTACTATGTGATCACCGAAAGGGGGACGGATTCTCTTTTGGATTTTCAACAGGAATGGAACCGACTGTGCGGTTTGGTAGAAAAGATTTTTCGGGAGGATAGAAGATGAACAACTATTTTACCATGCGAAGAGCGAACCGTCTGCGCGTAAAACTGCTCAACAGCAAAAGCCAGGAGCAAATCAGAGAGGTTATTCGATATCTGCGGCGTACCAGTTGGGATGAGTGCGGCGTAGAGCTGATATACAGTGACCTGATCGATATGGCGGTGCAGGCCAATGAGAATGGGCAGGAACTATTCAACGTGATTGAGGATGCAAAAACCTTTGCTGAGGAGGTTAAGTCAAGCCTTAAAACTTTGAGGACTGGAGATTATTTCTGGTTTGTGGCACCATTGTATTTCTTCTTTGGCTGGGGGATAGGGGGTCTGCTGCTGTATCCGGTGGTTCCGGACTGGGTGTTTGAACTCTCACTTGGGTATTTGGTGCAGCTTGTGGTCTGCATAACTGCTTTTTGCTGGCTATTCCGGAAGATGATGGAGCAGGCGGGGTTTCCGCCAAGCAAGCATCGTCTGAAATACTGCGGTTGGCTGGTGCTTTATATTGCAGTGCTGTATGCAACAGGTGCATTTTTTACACGGATCGCTGGAGCTTTTGTTTTGCTGCGCCTGCCGATTTTGCCTTATGCCCTTTTCAGCCTCCTGCTGGGTGCGGGGTTGTATGGCATAAAATTTTGGAAGTATGGCAAAGATGAACGCTTGAGAGAACGTATCTGAATCCTCCTTATGATGCACGTCTGTCGGACCGTGGAAAACGAGCTCATCCCTGATCTGAACAAAGTACAGAAGCGCTTCATCCTCTCCCGGATGAGGCGCTTCTTTTCTCATAGATGATGGGTGCTTACTGCCCTCCGTGGCGGCGGGCTTCGGCGGCAAGCTCCTGCTGCAGCGCGGCCTTGCGGTGATCGAGCAGCAGGTCTTTGTTGTACCGGAAATAGCGGTCACAGCCATTTTCGGTGATGAAGGCATGGGAAGCGGGGTTCAAGGTCAGCTCCGTGACGAACACCACCATCTCCTGGCTTTCGGCAAAGGCGTTCTCCATAAAGTCAAATGCAGCTTCCAGCGCGGCGCTGGCGGCTTCCTGTGCCTGATCCCGGGCCTCGGCAAGGGACTGGAACTGTGTGCGCAGGAGGTCAAAGGCGGGCTGTGTGCTTACAGCATTGGCGCGGCGCAGTTCCGCATCCCAGCTGCGGAGGGCGGCATACACCTGCAGGCGGGTATTCAGCGCGTCATGGCCCAGCAGACCGGCGGCACGCTGGCGCTGGGTCTCGGCATCATAGTCCGTGACCATCTGACCGAACAGGGTAAGCTCCCCATCCGGGATGTCCGCAGGCAGGGTGGAAAAGCCCTGTTTGGCCTCCCGCAGGAAGGCGTAGCAGGCATCGGCGACGGCATCGGCCTGCCGGGAAGCAGTGAACCGGGTGTTCAGACCGGACAGGATCAGACTGACCAGCGAGAGCCGTTCATCAAACGGTGCATTGAGCAGGCGGGCATAAACGGCCGGCTTGACCTGACCGGCCAGAATCTCCTCTACGCCGTAGTCGTCACGATACTTATAATAGAGATCAAGATAGGCAGAGAAGTCCTCTGCGATCTTCTGGTGCTGGAGATACTGCCGGATGAGTGCTTCATCTGCCTGCAGGTCCAGCGATTCATAGGTGTCCAGCAGGTTGGACAGATCCTCCCAGCCGCGGGCAGTGACGAACTGTGTGCCGTCCACGTCGGCGTTGATCTGGTAGAAGTTCTGGGGATGCAGATCAAGGTAGCTCAGGATGGCACTGTGGATGTGGGCTGTGCGGGCGTAATCCTTCCATACCTGCAGGTCGGGCTCAATGTCCATCCGACGGACACGATCCAGTGTGACGATATCGAAATCGCGGACGGATTTGTTATACTCCGGCGGGTTGCCTGCCGCCACGATGACCCAGCCGGCAGGCACAGCCTGGTTGCCGAAGGTCTTGCACTGCAGGAATTGCAGCATGGTGGGGGCCAGCGTCTCGGAAACGCAGTTGATTTCGTCGATGAAGAGGATGCCCTCTTTCAGGCCGGTGGCTTCCATCTTGGCGTAGACACTGGAAATAATCTCGCTCATGGTGTATTCGGTCACAGAGACATCCTTGTCGCCATAATGGCGCTGCCGGATGAAGGGCAGGCCCACGGCGCTCTGGCGGGTGTGGTGGGTGATGGTGTAGGCCACCAGTGCCACGCCGCACTCCCGGGCGGCCTGCTCCATGATCTGGGTCTTGCCGATGCCCGGAGGGCCCATCAGCAGGATGGGGCGCTGCCGGATGGAGGGGATGGCATACTCACCCAATGGGTCCTTGGCCAGGTAGGCTTTGACAGTGTGTTCGATCTCTTCTTTGGCGCGTTTGATATTCATAAGTTCACATCCTCACGAGTTGTTCAATTCACGGTAAGGGTCGTCCTCTTCGGCCAGCGCGTCGGCCAGTGCCGATGCGGCCCGGGCCGTTGGCCCTGAAAATTCATCCTCATCCAGAACCACCTTCATGGCCCAGGGGGGAACGTTGGCATCATCGAATTTTTCACCCAGGAACAGGAACGCGGTGTCGTAGGCCGGGCGGCGGGCCGGGTAGGTGCCCATGCCATCGGTAAAATAGAGCAGGCCCCGCAGGTTGGAGAACTTCTTCTCGGCGCAGAGTTGGTTCACATATTCAAAGGCAGGCCGGAAATCGGTGCCGCCGCCGCCCCGCAGCTCAAAGTGGTTCATGGCATGGATGAGCTCGTCTTCGTTACGGATGAGCAGATCCTGCCGGATGGCGTTGTCTGCCTGAATGAGATGCAGGTTCATCCGGTGGAAGAAGTTCTCCCGCCCTTTCAGCAGGGTGTAGGTTTCGGCCAGAAAGGCCCGTACCAGCTCGCCGGAGGTGGAGTAGCTGGTATCAATGACCAGCGCCAGCTCCTCGATCTTCTTGCTTTCCCGGGTCTCCAGGGGCTCGATCAGGGGCATGTTACCGTAGACCGACAGGCCGTAGGTGTAGAAGTTCAGGTCGAACTCATCCGGATCGAGGTGGACCTCCTCCCGGGTCACGCAGAACCGCCGCAGGAAATCCTGATAGCTCCGGCGGCTGCGATTGGCGGCCTTGACCTGCTGCTTCAGGGCGTCGGCACCGTCACCGGCTTCCTTGTCCCGCAGGTCCAGCTCGGTCTGCATCCGCTCACCGATCTTCTGCCACGTCTTCTGGGGCAGGGGCGTGGGCATCTGCTGGGGCTGCTCGGGGGCATCCTTGGGCCACAGGCGGTGGTCATCGGTGTAGAATTCCCGCTCCAGCTGGCGCAGAATGCCGGGGGTCTGGCCCGCCAGCCATCGGTAAGCCGGGGCAGCGGCCACCACCCTGCCCTCCGCGGTAATGGCGGCGTAGGCGTTCTGGCGCACCCAGGTCAGCGGGCGCTTGACACTGGAACGATTCAGGCTGTCCAGCACATTCTCCACGGCGATATCGCAGGCCAGATTCCACAGCCGGGCATCCCGCTTGCCCTTGAGCCAGAGATGCCGGAATACGCAGTGGAATACCGTGTGCAGATACAACCGATTGAGATATTTTGGGTTCTCCTGGTAGAGCCGCAGCAGGGCGCTGGGCTGATAATAGAGGTTCACGCCGTCTGTGGCCAGCACGCCGCACCGCTCGTCCGGTACCGGGGCCAGGGCACTGAGCGCCATATCCAGAAAGCGGAAGTCGAGGTACAGCCCGCTGCGCACCACAGCCAGCACCTCGCCGCCCATCCGGGCCTGCCACTCCTCGTGGGTCTCTGGCCGTTTGGATGCAAAGGGCTTGCGGGGGTCGAAGAATTTTTCTTTGGGCAAAAAATTCACCTCCTAGGGAAAGATTTCCTTCGTCCAACCTCTCCGTCATTGCTTCGCAATGCCACCTCTCCTAGTAGGCGAGGCCTTGGCACAACGCAAAGCTCTGTCTCTTCGCCAGGGGCTCCCCTACTAGGGGAGCTGTCGAGCGGATGCGAGACTGAGAGGTTGTACAGAGAAGCAGTTAAAAGTCAAAGCTGTAACGCTCTTTTTTAGGTTGCTTTTTCTGTTTTTGATGTTCTGCATCCATTAGCAATGCCGCGGCAGCTGCGTTGTCTGCCTTGGCGGCAAGCGCCGTGCCCTCAGCAAAGGCAGCAGCATCCAGCACATCCAGCGCCAGCAGATCCTTTATGCTGTCGGTATCCTGTGCCTTCAGCAGGCGCTGGAGCACAAGGCCGGTGTGAGAGGCCAGAAATTCACGGTAGGGGGCCTTTGCCTTTTCGGTCAGGTTCCATGGCCAACGCAGGCGGTCGAAGCAGAGCATGGCCGCCACGCCCTGATCCTCAGCAGCGTGGCCGTCGGGGAAGATGGCATCATATTCTGCGGAAAGGATTTTTCCATCCAGAAAACACTGTCTGTAATGATATCCCTGCCCCGAAAAGGTGTGAAGCAGGATGTGGGCGGGGCTTTCCTCTACGTCCTCCCAGTAGGCGGGGTACCATAGCCCTGCCCGGGGACGTGCCTCACCCGGGAGCCAGAACAGTGCCCGCACGGCCTCGGTGATGTTGTTCACAAGGGCGAACAGGCCGGTCTTTTCCTCAGGAGCGGCCCGGACAAGAAGGTCTGCCAGCGCAAAGCAGTTCAGGAACACGTCGCTGCCCACGGTCAGATCTCCGGCTCCCACACTGAGCCGCCGCAGCCTGCGGCAGTTGTAAAAGGCGCAGCTGCCGATGACCTGCAGGCTGTCCGGCAGGATGATCTCCTCCACGAAATTGCCGCACACCGGGTGCAGCTCCTCCGGGGCAGCAGCCCCTTCCCCGAAGTCAAGGTCATAGCGGCCATGCCGTCCGGTCAGGTCGCGGCCAAAGGCCTGCACAAGGGTGCAGGTGCCGTCCGGGCCGACTTCATAGCGGCAGAGCGCATCGGCCCCGGGCAGGCTTCTGGGCTTCTCGGAGAAGCAGTAGTCCCCCAGCTCGGTGATGGCCAGCACCCCGCCCTCCGGGCCCGGTACGCTTGCGGGAAGGGCCGCACAGGGCGCGTCGCCGTAAACACGGGTCAGGCGGGCGGTGTTCTTCTGTAACGGGATGATATCGATAAACATAGGGTCTCCTAACAAAAAAACTGCTGCACGGGCAGAGCCGTGCAGCAGTTGGGAGGGATGCGGTTACTGTGCGGCCTGTGAAGAAGCGGTAGAGGCGGCCGCATTGTCGGCAGCTGGAACCGTGCCGGTATTGGCAATATACAGGCTGAGGAACACACCCATGATGAGGGTGGCAACAGCCATCAGGATCGCATTCCGGATCAGATGCTTTTTCATCTGTTTGTACTCCTTTGAAAGGATTTACTTTGCAGGCTTGAAGCTGTCGCGCAGAGTGACCACGCGGTTGTACACGCCGGGGTTCTTGCTGTCCGGGGTGAAGAAGCCGGTGCGGACAAACTGGAACTTCTCGCCGGGCTTGGCAGCCTTCAGGCTCTCTTCCAGCTTGCAGCCCTTGCGCACCACAACGCTCTCGGGGTTCAGGTAATCCTTGTAGTCGCTGCCCTCGGGGATGGCGTTCATGTTGGCCTCGGTAAACAGCTTGTCGTACAGGCGGACTTCAGCATCCACAGCGTGGTCAGCGCTGACCCAGTGGATGGTGCCCTTGACCTTGCGGCCATCGGTGGGGTTGCCGTTGCCGGTCTCAAGGTCGGCGGTGCAGTGGATGGCGGCGATGCTGCCGTCGGGGTTCTTCTCCACGCTCTCGCACTTGACGATGTAAGCGCCCATCAGACGAACCTCGCCGCCAATGGTCAGACGCTTGAACTTCGGGGGCGGTACCTCAGCAAAGTCCTCGCTCTCGATCCACAGCTCGCGGGTAAAGGCGACCTTGCGGGTGGAGGCATCGTTGGCTTCGCGGTTGGGGTTGTTGGCTACCTCAAAGAATTCAGTCTTGTCGGCGGGGTAGTTGTCCACGACCAGCTTCACAGGGTCCAGTACGGCGATCCGGCGCTGGGCGGTCAGGTCCAGCTCACTGCGGATGCAGGCTTCCAGCTGACGCATGTCGATCAGGTTGTCGGACTTGGAGATGCCGGCCTCCCGGACAAAGGTGAAGATGGAGGTGGGGGTGTAGCCGCGGCGGCGCAGGCCGCACAGGGTCGGCATCCGGGGATCATCCCAGCCGTCCACGATGCCCATTTCCACCAGCTCGCGCAGGTAGCGCTTGCTCATCACGGTGTTGGTCATGTTCAGGCGGGCGAACTCGCGCTGCTTGGGGAACTCGGTGCCAAAGATATTCTCGATGACCCAGTTGTACAGGGGACGATGATTCTCGAACTCCAGGCTGCACATGCTGTGGGTGATGCCCTCAATGGCATCCTGGATGGGATGCGCAAAATCGTACATGGGGTAGATGCACCACTTATTGCCCTGGCGGTGGTGTTCAGCATACTTGATGCGGTAGATGGCCGGGTCACGCATGTTCATGTTGGGGCTGGCCAGGTCGATCTTGGCACGCAGAGTCTTTTCACCCTCCTGGAACTCACCGGCACGCATCCGGCGGAACAGGTCCAGATTCTCCTCCGGGGTGCGGTCACGCCACGGAGAGGGACGGCTGGGCTTGCCGGCATCGGCACCACGGTACTCGCGCATCTCGTCACGGGTCAGGTCGTCCACGTAGGCCTTGCCCTCCAAGATGAGCTTCTCGGCGTACTCGTAGCACTTGTCAAAGTAATCGCTGCCATAGAAGATGCCGCCGTTGGGGTCAGCGCCCAGCCAGTGCAGATCCTCAATGATGCTGTTGACATACTCCTCACCTTCGCGGGCGGGGTTGGTGTCGTCCAGGCGCAGGTTGAACTTGCCGCCATACTGGTTTGCGATGGACCAGTTGATGTAGATGGCCTTGGCGCTGCCGATGTGCAGGTAGCCGTTGGGCTCCGGCGGGAAGCGGGTATGGATCTCGCTGATCTTGCCCTCGGCCAGGTCAGCGTCGATGATCTCCGTCAAAAAGTTTTTATCTGCCATAGTGGTTTCCCCCTTGGTTTCAGGGCATCGCAGCCCGGAATTACACTTTCTTTCAATACACTTTATAATACACCATTTTTGGCTCTGCTTCAAGGCAAAAATACAAAGTAAGGGTGGTTTTCGGTGCCCCGGGCAGATTTCCGCATTCTGCGCACTTGACGAATGCACAAAAAAAGGGTATAGTATGGTAGTATTCATTTTTACGGGGTGTTGCGCAGTTGGTAGCGCGCCTGCTTTGGGAGCAGGAGGCCGCGAGTTCGAGTCTCGCCACTCCGATATAAGAAAAAGCCGCGATACAACGCTGGAAATTGCGACTGTATCGTGGCTTTATTTGTTGTATAAATGCTCTGAAAACTCTGGTTTGTGCGTCTTTTGTGCGTTATTGGCTCAAAAATGCTGACAGAACAGACAGAGTTGAACCGTGAAATTTGTACAGCTTTACACTGTTCAACAAGGACGAAAAGTGCTATATTGTTTATGGGGCAGGATAGGCATTTTATAACAGCCCCGCCGGAAAAGAGGTTGAATATGCTGTCTGACGCGAAGAAAAAGGCAAATGCCAAGTGGGACAAGGCCCATATGATGATTTTGGGCTGTAAGGTCCGTAAGGATTTTGCGGCCCAGTTCCGGGAGGCCTGTACCGCAGCGGGGACCACCCCCAACGCTGTTCTGAAACAGGCAGCGGAACAGTTTTTGAAAGAACACGCGGTATCAGAGGGGAAAACCGCCGTGGAAGAATGCGCATAATATCCATACGAAAGGACAGGTGCAACATGAGTACAAGAGAATTGGCAAGAACCCTGCTGGACGAGATGCCGGATCATGATTTGATCTATCTGGTGGCGTATATGCAGAGCTTAAAGGCTCTCAAGGATGCAGAAATTCCCAACGCCAAGACACAAGCGGCGATTGATGAAGTGGACAGCATGATTAGAACCGGCGAGGGAGAACACTTTGAAGGCTCTACCGCTGACTTCTTCGCTCAACTGGCGGCAGAGGGCTAAACCGTGTTAAAACTGAACACTTCCACGCAGTTTAAGAAAGATTATAAAACCTGCATCAAGCGGCATTATAAAATGGATTTGCTGCAGGCAGTTGTTGATGTACTGCGAGTGCCTGACGCATTGCCACAAAAGAACCGAGACCACAGCTTAACAGGCAATTATACCGGCTGCCGTGAATGCCATATACAGCCGGATTGGATTCTGATTTATCGGCAGACAGATACGGAACTGTACTTGGTTGCGACTGGTACACACTCCGATTTGTTCGGTTTGTGAGATGGGCGATTATGATTTGCCCGCTATGCAAGGGCGAAATGAAGCCCAGCACAACAGCCCTGCTGCTCATCATCGAGCGGCAGGGCTGTTGTATTGTTTCTGTCATTTAGATGATATAATCATTCCCCGCCTGATCGGGTGCGGCGAGGTCGGCCAGAGTGATCTTGCCAAAGTAGTCGGCGATCATGTCGTTCAGGCCCTTCCACATCGTATAGGTTCGGCAGTTGGGCATCCGTTCGCAGGCGGGAGCACCGGGCACAAGGCAGCTCACGGGGGCAAGGCTGCCCTCGGTCAGCAGCAGGATCTCTGCCACGGTGTACTGGTCGGGAGTGCGGGTCAGCCGGTAGCCGCCGCCCTTGCCGCGCAGACCTTCCAGAAAGCCGTTCTGCACCAGCACCTTCAGGATGTTTTCCAGATATTTTTCCGAGATCTCCTGCCGTTCGGCGACCTCCTTCAGCGGCACATACCGCTCCGCCTGGTGTTCGGCCAGGTCGATCATTACGCGCAGTGCGTAACGGCCCTTGGTTGAAACGATCATAGCTTTTCTCCTTATCAACCCCTCAGACGCTTTGCGCCAGCGGCCCAGTCAGGGGCGGCAATGCGCAGGCATGGATGGTGGGGTTGTCCTCTTCTCATTAACAAACCTATTATACAACAGGGTTTGTAACTTTTCAATCGCTTTTTTCGTTTCTTCCATTGACAAAGGGGGAAAAGAGGACTATAATACCATCAAACCTACAAACCATGTTGGTTTACAGGAAATATATAATGCGTCAGAATAACATCCCGGGCTCTGCGCCCGCAGAGGGAGGACTTTTACTATGAGCAAGATTTACACTTCCGCAGATCAGCTGATTGGCCACACTCCGCTGCTGGAGCTGACCCATATTGAGAAGGAAGCCGACCTGAAGGCCACCGTTCTGGCCAAGCTGGAATACTTCAACCCCGCCGGCTCTGTCAAGGATCGCATTGCCAAGAAGATGATCGACGATGCCGAGGCTACCGGCAAGCTGAAGCCCGGTTCCGTGATCATTGAACCTACCTCCGGCAACACCGGCATTGGTCTGGCCGCTGTGGCCGCTGCCAAGGGCTACCGCATCATCATCGTGATGCCCGAGACCATGAGCGTGGAGCGCCGCCAGCTGATGAAGGCTTACGGCGCAGAGCTGGTCCTGAGCGAGGGCGCAAAGGGCATGAAGGGTGCCATTGCCAAGGCGGATGAGCTGGCAAAGGAGATCCCCAACGCCTTTATCCCCGGCCAGTTCGTGAACCCTGCCAATCCGCAGGCACACATCGAGACCACCGGCCCTGAGATCTGGGAGGACACCGATGGTCAGGTCGATCTCTTTGTGGCTGGCGTTGGCACCGGCGGCACCGTTACCGGCGTGGGCAAGTACCTCAAGAGCAAGAACCCCAATATCAAGGTCGTGGCTGTGGAGCCTGCCTCCTCTCCTGTGCTGAGCAAGGGCGTTGCAGGTGCGCACAAGATCCAGGGCATCGGCGCGGGCTTTGTGCCGGATGTGCTGGATACCAAGGTCTACGATGAGATCATCACCGTGACCAATGAGGATGCTTTTGCGACCGGCCGCCTCATCGGCCACAAGGAAGGCGTTCTGGTGGGTATCTCTTCCGGTGCAGCGGTCTGGGCTGCGCTGGAGCTGGCAAAGCGCCCCGAGAACGCAGGCAAGAAGATCGTTGCTCTGCTGCCCGATACCGGTGACCGTTATCTGTCCACCCCGCTGTTTGCTGAATAAGCTGTAACCCCAAAGCCGCTGCGCAGAAATTTTTGCGCAGCGGCTTTTTTTGTGCTACAATAAACCCATCAATTCCAAGGAGAACTGTTATGAACTACTACGCCGCCCCGATGGAGGGGCTGACAGACCGCGTCTGGCGGCAGGCCCACCAGCGCTGGTTCGGTGCACCGAAGGCCCCGGTGCGGTACTATGCGCCGTTTCTCTCGCCGCCGGAGAACCGGGTGCTCATCAAAAAGAAGATGGCTGAGCTGGAACCGGCGGCCAACCCGGGAGTGCAGGTCATCCCGCAGCTGCTGGCAAAGGACGGCGAACTTGCGGCCTGGATGATCGGGGAACTGCGCCGGATGGGCTATACCGAGGTCAACCTGAACTTCGGGTGTCCCTCCGGCACCGTGACAGCCAAGGGCAAGGGTTCCGGAATGCTCCGAGACCCGCAGAAGCTGGATGCCTTTCTGGACGCTGTTTTTTCGCAGGCAGGTGGGTCGGTGTCGGTCAAGACCCGGTTGGGTGTGGCCCGGGCGGAGGAGTTCGGGGAGATCCTGAACGTTTACAACAAATACCCCCTCTGCGAGCTGACCGTCCATCCCCGGGTGATGAAACAGCTCTACCGTGGCCAGGCCGACCGGGAAGCCTTTGCTGCCTATCTGCCTGCCTGCACTGCTCCGGTCTGCTACAACGGCGATGTGACCACCGCGGATGACCTGCGGGCACTGGAAGCGGCATTTCCGGGACTGTCGGGCATCATGGTGGGCAGGGGCCTCATTGCAGACCCTGCTCTTCTGCGCAAGGCTGTGGGCGGCCCTGCCGCTTCCCGGGAAGAACTGCGCGGCTACCATGATGAACTCTATCACGGCTACACCGAAGCCTTTGGGATGGCCAGCTGTGCCGTGAGCCGGATGAAGGCCCACTGGTTTTACCTCATCCACCTTTTCGATGGGGCCGACGCACTGGAAAAGCCCCTGCGCAAGGCCCGGGAAGGCTGGGAGTATGAGACGGTGGTGAACCAGATCTTTGCCTGCTGGCCAAAATAAAAAGTCCGCTGCCTCCTGCGAGACAGCGGACTTGTGTAAGCGCGGCTCAGACGTTCAGGTAGCTGCGGAGCATGGCCTGCAGCAGATCGTCACGGTCAACTTTGCGGATGAGGGAGCGGGCTCCCTTGTATGTGGTGATATAGGTGGGATCTTCGGACAGGATATAGCCCACCAGCTGATTGACCGGATTGTAGCCCTTTTCCTTTAATGCATCGTACACCTGCTGTACGATCTCGTGAATCTCGTAGTCCTTTTTGTCGTGGATCGAAAAAATAGCAGTCGCGTCGCCCACGCAATGCACCCCCTTCGGTATCCCTCTCGCATTCCGTTCCGAGAGGTCATTGGAACTTATAGCCCATTGTACACGAAATGAACGCTGACTTCAAGATTCCAAGCTGGAATTTGCACACTTTGCCTAAAAATTTTTGAAAATTTGAGTAAAAAGAACGGAGCGAATTTTCCCGTTCAGGAGGTTTTTCATGGTCTACGGAATCGGCTGCGACCTGTGCAGCATTGCGCGGATGGAAAAGAGCCTGCTGGGCCCCCATGGCGCGGTCTTTGCACGCCGGGTGTTCGGCCCGGCGGAGCAGGCGGCACTGGGCCTGCCTCTGGCAGAAGAAGAGGGCACGGCCCGCCGCACCGCCCATACCGTGGCCAGCGCGGCGGCGGACTTTGCGGCCAAGGAGGCTTTCCTCAAGGCGGCGGGCACCGGTCTGCGGGAGCCCTTCTCCCTCTGCGAGATCGAAGCCGTCCGCCTGCCCGGCGGGGCACCGGCCTATCACTTTTCCGGCCGGAGCGCCCAGTGGGTGGAAGCACGCCGCCTGCGGGCACACCTTTCCCTGAGCCATGAAGACGGCATGGCCATGGCGTACTGCATCCTGGAAACGGAAACCTGAACTTCTCAGCTGCATACAATGGAATAAGCCCACGCGTGCATAGCGGCCCTGCAGTCGGCTCATACTAAAGGCAGAGCGACTGAGGATGCGCAAAACGCACCACATAGCGGGCGCATCCTCCAAAATCAGGGAGGGAAGATTCCATGGAGGTACACAGAGGAGAAGTTTTTTACGCCGATCTTTCACCGGTGGTGGGTTCGGAACAGGGCGGCATCCGGCCGGTGCTCATCGTCCAGAACGAGATCGGCAACCGGCACAGCCCCACCGTGATCGCAGCGGCCATTACATCCCGGCTGGACAAAGCCCGCCTGCCCACCCATATCAACATCCGGGCGGCAGATACCGGCCTTGCCAAGGACAGTGTGGTGCTGCTGGAACAGATCCGCACGCTGGATAAGCACCGCCTGCGCGAGCGGGCCGGGCAGATCACGCCTGAGGATCAGCGCCGGGTGAACCAGGCACTGGATGTCAGCCTTGGGCTGGACAGCTACTGACAAAAAATGAGACTGCCAAGGCCTGGCAGTCTCATTTTTTTGATGATTCCGGTTATTTTACGCTGTCCTGCGCGTCGTGGAGCAGGGCATATTCGCGGATCTTTTCCAGCGTCTGCTCGCTCAGGATATGCTCTGCCTTGCAGGCATCCTCGGCGGCGACCTCCTCGTCCACGCCAAGCTGCACAAAGAAGTGAGTCAGCAGGCGGTGGCGGCTATAAATGCGCTCTGCGATCTCGCGGCCCGGTTCCAGCAGGGTCAGGTTGCCCTCACCGTCCACCGCGATATAGCCGTTCTCCCGCAGCTTTTTCATGGCAATGCTCACGCTTGCCTTGGTATAGCCCAGCTCATTGACCACGTCGATGGAACGGACACGGCCCATTCTCTGGTTGAGCATCAGGATCGTTTCAAGATAATCTTCTGCGGATTGGTGGATCTGCATGATATCGGCCTCCTGCCTTCTTGATTCCCGGCCCGGGGCTGAAAACGCACGTCGGTTCGGTTTGTTATAGAATACCACATTCTCCCGGGGGATGCAAGCAATCCCTAAAAGTTTGCTAAAACAAACCGGCTGAAACATGAAAAATCTGTGGGTTTGTGCGCAGGAACCACCGGGCAGCAGGCAGGGGGAAAGGGAAGAGGGAGGTAAAAGGAAGGTTTTTTGTGTGAAACTCACAGTCTCCAACGTGTTTTTGAACAACAGCTGTGCAAGCCGCAGAAAATGGCTCCAAGACAGAAATTAGGTGTGTCGAAATCTGTTTTTTGTGATAAAATAAGAACAGATATGCGCTTTCAGCATCTGATTTCATCGTCAAGACAACAGGAACATTGAAGGAGTTGTAAGTATGTCCAACGAGATCAATCCGATGGCATTTTTCCAGGAACCCAGCGTGGCAGACCTGCGTCTGCTGGCCTGCCCCGGTGCAGAGGAGCTGACCAAGCTGATCGACCAGCATCTGGTGGAATGGGCAAAGTCCGCAGGCGTGGAGAAGGATAGCTTTATCATCCCCTGTGAGTGCCCCCGCTTCCAGAGCGGTGACGCAAAGGGCCTGGTCAGGGAGTCTGTGCGCGGCGACGATATCTTTATCGTTGTCGATCCGGGCAATTACAGCGTTACCTACAACCTGTTCGGTTACGAGAACCACCTCTCCCCGGATGACCATTTTGCCAACCTCAAGCGCCTGATCCAGGCAGTGGCCGGCAAGGCACACCGTGTGTCCGTTATCATGCCCAGCCTGTACGGCGGCCGCCAGCATCGCCGCGTGGTTCGCGAGAGCCTGGACTGCGCTGTGGCCCTGCAGGAGCTGCAGACCATGGGCGTGCGCAACATCATCACCTTTGATGCCCACGATCCCCGCGTTCAGAACGCTGTGCCGCTGCTCAGCTTCGACAATGCAATGCCCACCTATCAGGTGCTCAAGAGCCTGCTGAAGAAGAATCCCGAGATCAGCTTTGATAAGGAGAAGTTCATCGTGGTCAGCCCCGACGAGGGTGCCATGAACCGCAACATGTACTTCTCCAGCGTGCTGGGCTGCAACCTGGGCATGTTCTACAAGCGCCGCGATTACACCCGCGTGGTGAACGGCCGCAACCCCATTGTGGCACACGAGTATCTGGGCGATTCCGTTGAGGGCAAGACTGTTTTCATCGCCGACGATATCATCGCTTCCGGTGAGAGCATGCTGGAGGTTGCAGGCAACCTGAAGGAGCGCGGCGCTGCCCGCATCATTGCCAACGCGACCTTCCCGCTGTTCACCAGCGGCCTGAAGAAGTTCGATCAGGCAGTTGCCGATGGCAAGCTGGACTACGTTGTGGGCACCAACCTGACCTACCGCCAGCCCGAGCTGCTGACCCGCGACTGGTATGTTGACGTGGATGTCTCCAAGTATGCTGCCTACTTCGTGGTGGCACTGAACCACGATATGTCTGTTTCCAGCATCATCGATCCCATCAAGAAGATCGAGGCTCTGCTGGCAAAGCGCAGCTGATCAGAAAGAATGCAATGCAAAAGGAGCTGTACTCCCGTGGGGGTACAGCTCCTTTTTGTATGTACAGCATTCAGCAGAAGCCGGGACTGCTGCTCCTCAGCGGTTCCGGTAGGCCTCCGGGCCTTCCAGATACAGATCTCCGCCGTGGGCATCCAGGATGACAGTCAGGGGCATATCCTGCACGGTCAGGCGGCGGACGGCTTCACAGCCGAGGTCGGGCCAGGCGATGACCTCCAGCGTCTGGACGCTCTTGGCCATCAGGGCACCGGCACCGCCCAGAGCGGCCAGATAGACCGCGCCGTTGCGGACAACGGCTTCCTTGACAGCGGCATCCCGCTTGCCCTTGCCGATCATAATTTTGTTGCCCAGATCCAGCAGGCGGGGGCTCATGGCATCCATCCGGCCGCTGGTGGTGGGGCCGGCAGAGCCGATGACCTCACCCGGGCGCTCCGGAGTGGGGCCGACGTAGTAGATAGCGCTGCCCTCAAGATCGAAGGGGAGCGGTTCGCCCCGATCCAGTGCTTCGATCATCCGCTTGTGGGCCTGATCCCGGGCGGTGTATACCACGCCGGAGAGCAATACGGTATCGCCTGCCCTGAGGGGGGCCAGATCCTGGGCGGTGCAGGGGGTGGTCAGTCTGTATTCCATTGCAAAGCCCCTCCTTACAGCCGGGCCGACGCGCGGCGGGTGACATGGCAGGAAACGTTCACGGCCACGGGCAGGCCCGCCACATGGGTGGGCATCTGCTCAATGGCAAGGCCCAGACAGGTGGTCTGGCCGCCAAAGCCCTGCGGGCCGATGCCCAGTTCATTGATGGCGGTCAGCAGCTCCCGCTCCAGACCGGCATAGTAGGGATCGGGGTTGGGAACATCCAGCGGGCGGAGCAGTGCCTTCTTGGCCAGATAGGCCACCTTGTCAAAGCTGCCGCCCACGCCGATGCCCAGCACGATGGGCGGGCAGGGGTTGGAACCGGCCAGCTGGACGGTCTCCAGCACGAACTTCCGGAAGCCCTCCACGCCGTCGGCGGGCTTGAGCATCTGGATGCGGCTCATGTTCTCGCTGCCAAAGCCCTTGGGGGCCACGGTGATGGTGCAGCCGTCGCCGTCCACCAGATGAACGGTGATGGCTGCGGGGGTGTTGTCGCCGGTGTTGCCCCGGCGCAGCGGGTCGGCCACGATGCTCTTGCGCAGGTAGCCGTCGGTGTAGCCGCGGCGCACGCCCTCGTGGATGGCGGCCTCAAAGCTGCCGTCGATGTGGACATCGGTGCCCAGCTCCACAAACACGCAGGCCATGCCGGTGTCCTGGCAGATGGGCAGGTCTTTTTCTCTGGCGGCGCTCAGGTTGGACCACAGCAGGTCCAGGGTATTCTTTGCCAGCGGCCAGGGTTCTTCCTGCCGGGCCTTGTCCAGCGCCGCCTGCACATCCTGCGGCAGGCGGGTGTTGGCCTCGATGCAGAGCCGGGCTACGGTATCGGTGATGGCTTGTGCGGAGATGTTCCTCATCTCGTGTTCCTCCCTTTACAGGCGGGCAACGCCGGTCTCGCGGGCAGCCTTTGCCACGGCAGCAGCCACGGCCTCGGCCACACGGGGGTCGAACGCGCCGGGGATGATGTTCTCCTCGCTGCGGTCGGCATCGGTGATCAGGTCAGCGATGGCATAGGCGGCGGCCAGCTTCATCTGGTCGTTGATATCACGGGCGCGGACGCTCAAAGCTCCCTTGAACAGGCCGGGGAAGCAGAGCACATTGTTGACCTGGTTGGGGAAGTCGCTGCGGCCGGTGGCCATCACGCGCACGCCGCCTGCCTTGGCTTCGTCCGGCATGATCTCCGGGGTGGGGTTGGCCATGGCAAAGACGATGGCATCCTTGTTCATGGTCTTGCACAGCTCGGTGGTCAGGATGCCGGGGCGGGACACGCCGATGAACACGTCGGCTCCCTCGATGGCTTCCTTCAGGCCGCCCTTGATCTGGCGGGGGTTGGTCACTTCGCCCAGCCAGTTCTTGTGGGCCTCGGCGCTGTTGCAGCCCTTGTACAGGGTGCCGAACTGGTCCACGGCCACGATATCCTTGGCACCGGCGGTCATCAGCATCTTGATGATGGCAGTACCGGCAGCGCCGGGGCCGTTCAGGACGATGTGCACGTCCTCCATCTTTTTGCCCACCACGCGCAGGGCGTTGATGAGGGCAGCGGTCACCACGATGGCGGTGCCGTGCTGGTCATCGTGGAACACGGGGATATCCAGCTCCCGCTCCAGCGTCTCTTCGATCTCGAAGCACTCGGGGCTCTTGATATCCTCCAGATTGATGCCGCCAAAGGTGGGGGCAATGGCCTTGCAGGCCGCGATCACGCTGGCGGCATCGTGGGCATCGATACAGATGGGGAAGGCATCCACGCCGCCGAACTCCTTGAACAGCACGGCTTTGCCCTCCATCACAGGCAGACCGGCCTCGGGGCCGATGTCACCCAGGCCCAGCACGGCGGTGCCGTTGGAGACAACGGCCACCATGTTGCCCTTGAAGGTGTACTTATAAACATCGTCGGGGTTTTCCTTGATCTTGCGGCAGGGCTCGGCAACGCCGGGGGTGTAGGCGGTAGACAGGTCGTCGCGGGTCTTGACCTCCACCTTGCTGGTAATGCCCACCTTGCCGTGGTGGGTCTCGTGCATTTCAAGGGCGGCTTTGTTGTAATCCATGGGGTGTTCCTCCGTTTGTATCGGGCGCTTCCCACGGAAGGGAGCGGCCGGGGTTTCTCGTATCTCTTTTATTTTAACAGAACCGCGCGGGCATTTCCACCGGAAAAGCCGCTTTTTCGGCCGGTGCCCCGCAAAAGTCGGACAAACCCGGCGCTCTATTTGTGGAATTTCTGCAAAATTCTTTTCTTTTTCACTTTTGCCCTTTATAATAAGGTCTGTACTATGCGACCCGAATCTGAACCCGGCGGGATGCCGGTGTTCCAACAGGAGGAACTTTATTTTGAAAAAGATCATCACAAAGGCGGTCTGCCTGCTCTGCGCCGGTGCGCTGGTGCTGGGCGCAGCAGGCTGCTCCAAGTCCGCTGATTCTTCTTCTGCCGCTTCCAGCACAGCCGCCGCTGTTTACGGCAGCGCGGAAGATTACGATTACGAGAACTTCTCCTACAGCAGCGGTCTGGACGAGAACGGCTACTGGGAGGGCGTGAAGGCGCTTGACTATGTCACCTTGCCCGAGAACTTTGCAAGCCTTACCTTCAAGCGTTCTGAGATCGAGCCCACCGAGGAGGAGATCCAGAGCGAGATCGACAGCCTGCTCAGCGACCACGCCACCGAGAAGCAGGTGACGGACCGTGCCGCAGCGGACGGTGATACCGTCAACATCGACTATGCCGGTTCCGTGGATGGCGTTGCGTTCAGCGGCGGCACTTACAGCGGCTACAGCCTGACCCTGGGCAGCGGTACTTTCATCGATGGCTTTGAGGATCAGATCGTAGGCCACACCCCCGGTGAGACCTTTGATGTCACCGTGACCTTCCCGGAGGGATACAGCGATTCTACCGATTCCGAGGGCAACACCGTTGTTCTGAGCGGCAAAAAGGCTGTGTTCTCCGTTACCCTGAACTACATCAGCGAGAAGGTCCTGCCCGAGCTGACCGACGCGTGGGTGGCCGAGAACTACGGCGAGAGCGATGATGTTCACACCGTGGAGGAGCTGAAGGCGCTCTACCAGAAGATGCTCTACAACACCAACCTGCAGAACGCCATCATGGACGACCTGCTGGCAAACTCCACCTTCAAGGAGCTGCCCAAGGAGGTCACCGATTATCAGGTGAACCAGTGCCTGAACTACTACTACACCATGGCCAACTACTACGGTTACGATCTGGACAGCTTTGTGCAGACCGCCGCTGGCTATGAGAACGCCGATGACCTGCTGGAGGGAATGAGCGACAGCATCACCACCTACTCCAAGGAGGCTCTGCTCTATCAGGCAGTGGCCGAGACACTGGACATTGTGCCCACCCAGGAGCAGATCGATACCTATTCCTCCTACACCGGCACCTACGGTGAGAATTACTGCACCATGGTCGCCCTGATGGATGCCGTCACCGATGCGCTGACGGAGAGCGCAGTGGTGAGCTGAGAAAAGGATTGACATATCAGCGCTTTTTTGCTATACTGTTATCAGTGATTAGATTGCAGAAGCTTGTGGGGCCTGCGATCGGGGGAGCTCCTGCGGGGGCTCCCCTTCGTTTTATAATAAGAGGATGCTGCTATGCCAAAGCCATTTATGACCTATGACCAGCAGATTGCAAAGCTAAAAGAAAAACAGCTTATTATTCCGGACGATGCCAAGGCAAAAGAAGAACTGCGTCGGGTCGGCTACTACGCACTGATCACGGGGTATAAAGAACTGTTCAAAAATCCTACGACCCGCAATTACCGCGATGGCACGACGCTGGATGATATCGTGGCGCTCTACCATTTTGATGAGCACCTACGGGAGCTGACACTGCATTATCTTCTGCAGGTCGAACGCCACATCCGATCTTTGCTGAGCTATGCATTCTGTGACATCTTTGGCGACCAGCAGACGGCCTATCTGGATGCTGGAAATTTCAATGGAAGTTCGCCTAAGCGCCGGGCTGGGATTCAGGTGCTGATCGATAAACATCTGAATCCGCTTCTTACCCGGAAAAGCCAGCACGCTTACCTTGAACATTATAAGCGGGTTCATGGAAATGTACCGCTCTGGGTTCTGGTCAATGCCCTCACCTTTGGAACGCTTTCCAAGTTCTATGACCTTTCGGCACCACAGGTGCAAACTGCGGTCAGCTGTGAATTTGAGGGTATCAATGAGCAGCAACTCGTCAGACTGCTGGAAGTGCTGGCAGACGATCGAAACCGATGTGCACACGGCGAGCGCTTGTTCTCATACCGCTGTGCAACAAAGGATATCCCGGATCTGCCCATGCATCAGAAGCTTCAAATTTCCAAACGCGGCACTACTTACACGCAGGGCAAGCGCGATTATTTTGCGTTGGTCATTGCATTGCGTTACCTGCTCCCGGCAGAGGAATTTCTGGCCTATAAACGAAAGCTGAATGCCCTGATCCAAAAGGCGGTACAGGAGAACTCCCAGATTACAGAAAAGGCGCTGCTCAGTTTAATGGGCTTTCCGGAAAACTGGAAAAAAGTCTCGTCCTATCACAAGGTATAGCCAATGCCCTCTTCCATGCGAAGAGGGTTTTGCTTTTTTGCAAACAATTTGTGAATTGTTGCCGTACCATCGAAAACCCTATTGACAAAGTGGGGTGTTTGGAGTATAGTTTTAGCAGTCGAACAGATAGAGTGCTAAAAATGAAATGGCAATCGATCTGAAAGACTGCTGAAATAACACTTCCGGTACGAATGGAGGTCGATTCTATGAATACCAATCAATATACGCAGAAAACGCTGGAAGCTCTGCAGGCTGCCCAGCAGCTGGCTGTGGAGTACCAGCACAATGCTTTGGAGCCGGAGCATCTGCTGCACGCCCTGGCTTCGCAGGAGCAGGGCCTGATCCCGCAGCTTCTGCAGAAGCTGAACGTGGACCCGGGCAGCTTTGCCGCTGCCGTGGCCGAAAAGCTGTCGGCCCTGCCCCGGGTGTCCGGCTCCGGCCGTGACCCGGACAAGGTCTATATCTCGCAGGCAGCGGATAAAGTCCTGAGCGCCGCCGCCCGGGAAGCCAAGGCCATGAAGGACGAATACGTCAGTGTTGAGCATGTGTTCCTGGGCCTGCTGGATGAGCCGACCCAGAACACCACGGAGCTGTTCCGCGCTTTCAACATCAAGAAGGATGCGTTCCTGCAGCAGCTGACTGCCGTGCGCGGCAACCAGCGCGTGACCAACGACAACCCCGAGGATACCTACAACGCCCTGCAGAAGTACGGCCAGGATCTGGTCGATCTGGCCCGGAAGCAGAAGCTGGACCCCGTGATCGGCCGTGATCAGGAGATCCGCAACGTGATCCGTATCCTGTCCCGTAAGACCAAGAACAACCCCTGCCTGATCGGTGAGCCCGGCGTTGGCAAGACCGCCATCGCCGAGGGCCTGGCCCAGCGGATCGTGCGCGGCGATGTGCCCGAGAACCTGAAGGACCGCATCGTGTTCAGCCTGGACATGGGTGCGCTGGTGGCCGGTGCAAAGTACCGCGGCGAGTTTGAGGAGCGCCTGAAGAGCGTCCTGAATGAGGTCAAGAAGAGCGAGGGCAAGATCATCCTCTTCATTGATGAGCTGCACACCATCGTGGGTGCGGGCAAGACCGACGGTGCTATGGATGCAGGCAACCTGCTCAAGCCCATGCTGGCCCGGGGTGAGCTGCACTGCATCGGCGCAACCACGCTGGACGAATACCGCCAGTATATCGAAAAAGACCCCGCTCTGGAGCGCCGGTTCCAGCCGGTGCAGGTGGATGAGCCCACAGTGGAGGACACCATCTCCATCCTGCGTGGCCTGAAGGAGCGCTATGAGGTGTTCCACGGCGTGAAGATCAGCGATAATGCGCTGATCGCCGCCGCAACCCTCTCTGACCGCTATATCACGGACCGTTTCCTGCCGGATAAGGCCATCGACCTGGTGGATGAAGCCTGCGCCATGATCAAGACGGAGATGGACAGTATGCCCAGCGAGATGGATGATCTGGCCCACCGCATCACCCAGCTGCAGATCGAGCAGGTCAGCCTGAAAAAGGAGACCGATGCCCTGAGCCAGAGCCGCCTGCATGAGCTGGAAAAGGAACTGGCTGAGCTGCAGGATAAGTTCCGCAGCATGAAGGCAAAATGGGAAAACGAGAAGAACGCCATTGGCAAGGTGCAGACCCTGCGTGAGCAGATCGAGCAGACCAATGCCGCCATTGAGAAAGCCCAGCGTGAGTATGACCTGAACAAGGCTGCTGAGCTGAAATACGGCAAGCTGCCCGAGCTGCAGAAACAGCTGGAAGCGGAGGAAAAGCTGGCCAACGAGAAGAAGGAGGACAGCCTCCTGCGTGACCGCGTGACCGACGAGGAAATTGCCCGGATCGTGGCCCGCTGGACCGGCATCCCGGTGGAGAAGCTGGTAGAGGGTGAGCGCGAGAAGCTGCTGCATCTGGACGATGTGCTCCACAAGAGAGTCATCGGTCAGGACGAGGCCGTGACCAAGGTGAGCGAGGCCATCCTGCGCAGCCGCGCCGGGATTGCCAACCCCAACCGCCCCATCGGCAGCTTCCTCTTCCTCGGCCCCACCGGTGTGGGCAAGACCGAGCTGGCCAAGGCGCTGGCACAGGCTCTGTTTGACGATGAGCGCAACATGGTGCGTATCGATATGACGGAGTATATGGAGAAGTTCAGCGTCAGCCGCCTGATCGGCGCGCCTCCGGGATACGTGGGTTATGAGGAGGGCGGTCAGCTGACCGAGGCTGTTCGCCGCAAACCCTACAGCGTGGTGCTGTTCGATGAGGTGGAAAAGGCCCACCCCGATGTGTTCAACATCCTGCTGCAGGTGCTGGACGATGGCCGCATCACCGACAGCCAGGGCCGTACCGTGGACTTCAAGAACACGGTGATCATCCTGACCTCGAATCTGGGCAGTGACATCATTCTGAACGATCTGGAGCAGCGCCGGGCACAGGGCACCAACGAACTCAGCGACGAGGCAAAGCATCAGATCGACCTGCTGCTGAGGAGCAAGTTCCGCCCCGAGTTCCTGAACCGTCTGGACGAGATCGTCTACTACAAGAGCCTGACCAAGGACGAGATGCGCAAGATCGTGGATCTGCAGCTGGCAGACCTGCGCAGCCGCATGGACGAGGGCAAGCATCTGAATCTGGACGTGACCACCGCCGCCAAGGACTACATCATCGATTCTGCCTACGACAGCGTCTATGGTGCCCGCCCCATCAAACGGTTCATCCAGAGCCGGGTGGAGACTTTGATCGCCAAGGCGATCATTCAGGGCCGCTATGCCGAGGGCAGCACCCTGACCGTGGATTACGACGGAAATGCCCTTGTGCTGAAATGATTTTCCACAGTTTTACCAGTTTTGTACCTCTGTGCCGGCTGTAATGCTTGCATGGGGGTGCGGAATATGATATTATAACAAGTAACATTGATGTGCTTTTCATCGCGGAACAGCCACGGTGGAAAGCACATTTTTGTATCCCTAGGAAAGAACTCCTTCCGTCATCGCTGCGCGATGCTACCTCCCTCGGTGAGGGAGGCTGACCGTGCGGCAAGGCTCCCTCTTTGAGGGAGCTGGCTGTGAAGCAGACTGAGGGAGTCCGTTCTTTAATAAAAAACAGAAAGTTGAGTGTGATTTTCCTTTATTATGGACGATGGCAGTATGACGCTCTGGGCAGCGCTGGTGATCCTGGTGGGCTTCTCCGCCTTTTTCTCCGCATCCGAGACCGCATTTTCCTCCCTGAATCAGATCCGCCTGAAAAGCCGCGCCGAGGACGGCGATTCCTCTGCCGCCCGGGTGCTGAACATGGCGGAGCAGTATGACAAGCTGCTTTCCACCATCCTCATCGGCAACAATATCGTGAACATCGCCGCCGCTTCCATCGGCACCATCCTGTTTACCCAGATGCTGGGTGCCGAGCGGGGCGCAACGATGTCTACCATTGTGCTGACGATCATCGTGCTGATCTTTGGCGAAGTGACTCCCAAGAGCCTGGCCAAGGAGATGCCGGAAAAGGTGGCCACGGCAGTCTCGCCCTTCCTTGTGCTCCTGATGGCCCTGATGACCCCGCTGACCTGGCTGTTCACCCAGTGGAAAAAGCTGCTGGGCCACTTTGTCCACAGCGGCGAGGCCGATACCATCACAGAGGGTGAGCTGATGACCATGGTCAGCGAGGCTGAAAATGACGGCGAACTGACCGACCGGGAAAGCGAGCTCATCCGCAGCGCCATCGAGTTCGATGACGTGGAGGTGGAGGAGATCCTGACCCCCCGTGTGGATGTGGTGGCTGTGGAGGATGATATCCCGCTGGAGGAGCTGGCCCAGACCTTTGCGGAGTCCGGTTACTCCCGTCTGCCTGTCTACCACGGCACCATTGATAACATCATTGGTGTGGTACATGAAAAGGATTTCTATATCGCCCGCCTGAAAAAGGCGACCAAGATCGATGATCTGGTGGTGCCCACCCTGTATACCACGGGCTCCACGCAGATCTCCCAGCTGCTGCGCACCCTCCGGGAGCAGCACCACCACCTGGCCGTTGTTGTGGACGAATACGGCGGCACCGAGGGTATCATCACGCTGGAGGATATCCTGGAAGAGCTGGTGGGTGAGATCTGGGATGAGCACGACGAGGTCACTGAGGACTTCCGCAAGCAGTCGGACGGCAGCTGGCTGGTGTCCGGCTCTGCCAGCGTCGATGATCTGTATGAGGAGCTCGACCTGCCGGAGGAAGAGGATATCGATTCCAATACCGTCAACGGTCTGGTGCAGGAAAAGACCTGCCATCTGCCCAAGGTAGGCGACCGCTTTACCCTGGGCGAGTACGATGGTGTTGTTACCCGCACCGCCAAGCGCCGCGTGACGGAAGTGCGCCTGACCCCCGCCGCCCCGGCTGAGGATGCCGAGAAGGACGACGAAAAGGATAAGCGCTTCTCCCGCCTTGCACAGCGCGGGGAGAGCCGCTGACAGAAGCGTAAGATAGAAACAGTGAAACGCCGCCGGGTGGAGCTTTTGGCTCTGCCCGGCGGCGTTTTCTTGATTCAAGTCCTTGCCCGCGGCCCTGCACTGTGCTAAACTGAATAAAATACAGAACGCAGGAGGACAAGGAACTTGAAACGGATGTCGAAGTTTGCGCGCCGGTGTGCGGCGCTGATGCTGGCGGTGGTGCTGCTCTGCATGGCAGTGCCTGCCGCCTTTGCAGCGGAAGGGGACACCCTGCCCGCCGGTGCCACCACCATGGGCGGTGCCAACACTACTCTGATCCCGGACGAGGAGGAAAACTGCCTGAGCTGGCTCTTCGGCTCTGGCGATACCATCACCATGCCCTACCTGAACGTCAAGGGGCAGGGCCTGCGCCGGAACGTGACCCTGGATCTTGAGGACTGTCTGGTGGGCATCACCTACACCGAGCTGGGCTCCATCGGCAGCTATGTCAGTGACGCGGCGGCACAGCAGGCGTGGAAAGCGCAGGCGGTGGCCATCCACTCCTATCTGGAATACCACAAGAAATACGGCTCTTCGGCCAACGCGCTGGTGTACACCCCCGTGGATCAGATCCCTTCCTCTGCCCGCAGCGCCATCCGCAGGGCAGTATCTGAGGTCAAGGACGAGGTGCTGACCTGCAACGGCAGCGTCATCGATGCAGTGTGGTCGGCCAGCGCGGGGTACAACACCCAGACCGGCGTGTACGGCACCTGCTCCGGTCTGGATGCCTGGGGCACCGATGTGCCCTATCTGCAGAGCGTGGAAAGCCCCTACGAGGAGCAGTATCACAACCTGATGCGCCGGATCATCGGCAAGGATTACCGCTACATCGAGTATAACGACAGCAAGACCGGCCAGCCCTACGAGAGCGCCGACACCACTCATAAGGATCTGGGCGGCTTTGTCCAGTACAATACCTTTGTCTCGAACGGAAAGAGCTACCGCTACATCGGCCAGTTCGTTTCCTCCCGTTATTGCTTTGATTTCAGCGCGGACGAGAACGGAACCCCCTGCATGAACTACTATGGCTTCGGCCACGGTGTGGGCATGAGCCAGTGCGGCATGGTGGGCTATGCGCAGGAGCAGGGCATGGGCTACCGGGACATCCTGCGCCACTACTATACCGGCGTGTCCTTTGGCACGGTGGGCAGCGGCAGCTCGAACGGCGGCCTGTTCGGCTGGCTGTGGAGCCTGCTGGGGCTGTAATAAATTTTGCACCGGAAAGCGCAGGAAATGCGGAAAAGCGCTTCTCAAACGGGACGAAATCTGGTATACTATTATAGTTTGTAAAAATGCGTCTGGGCGGAGGAATGGCCCAGTGAAGTGGAGAAGTCGGAATGCAGTTGGAGAAAGCAAAGGAAACAAAGCAGGACATGGAGCGCTGCCGCCTGCTGGCACAGCGCATTGCGGAGGAGCTGGCCCCGGCAACAGCTGCGGTGCTGAACGCCGAGACCCCGGCACTGGAAAAGGCCCTGCACCGGGCGGGCGTGGATGCCAATCCCTTTACAGTGGCTGCCCGGCAGGCAGACCTGCTGGTGGTGGAGGACCCCGCCTGGGTGGAGATGCCCGCGCAGCTGCCCGGACAGGTGCTGCTGGTGTTTACCGGCAGCAACGTGGCTGAGGGCTGGGCCGAGGAGCTGGCCCGCCGGGGCTACTACCGGGATTTCCGCTGGCGCAGCCGGGGCCGTGCCCAGCAGTCGGCTCTGTACTGCACAGTCCAGCCTGCCACCGCCGAGATGATCGCGGGCTATGAGAAGGAGCTGGATCTCCTGCGTGACCGGATGGTGCGTGCCGAGCGCACCTGCAACGAGGAAGCCGCCCTCATTGAGCGGCTCCGCAGCGACCTTTCCCTGAGCCGCAGCCATGCCAAGAACCTGGAAAAGACTCTGAACGAGGTGACCAGCTCTACCTTCTGGAAGCTGACCTGGCCCATGCGGTATGTTGTCAGCAAGAGCCGCCAGATCTGGCACACCTTCCCGCTTTTCGTCCTGCTGGGTGAGCTGCGCCGGGACGGCATCTCGGGAGTGCGGGAGCACGCCCGCGCCAGGCGGGAGTATGCCGCCCTCTTCCCGGGGAACCTCCTGCGGGCCGACCGCTTTGCCCCGGTGGAGCTGCTGGTCAGGCAGGCGAACGATCAGCCTGCCGGTCCCAAGATCAGCATCGTGGTGCCTCTGTACAACACCCCGCTGGATTTCCTGGACGAGATGCTGGATTCCGTGGTGAACCAGACCTACAAGAACTGGGAGCTCTGCTGCGTGGATGCCGGTAAGGACGAGGCCGTAGGCCAGCATGTGCAGGTCCGTGCGAAGGCCGATGCACGCATCCGGTATCAGAAGCTGGAAAAGAATGAGCTGATCCCTGGCAACACCAACAAGGGCTTTGAGATGGCTACCGGTGAGTATATCGCCCTGCTGGACCACGATGACCTGCTGCATCCCTGCGCCCTGTGGTACGCGGCCAGGGCCATTGCCGAGCAGAAGGCCGACTTTGTCTACACCGACGAGGCGACCTTTGAGGGGAAGCCGGAGCATGTGGTGCTCTACCACTTCAAGCCCGATTTCATGCTGGACAACCTCCGCTCCAATAACTACATCTGCCACCTGACCGTGTTCAGCCGCGCCCTGATGGAGCGGGCCGGCGGCGGCGAGCGGATGGAGTACAACGGCAGCCAGGATTACGAGCTGTTCCTCCGCCTGACGGAGCAGGCTGAGAAGATCGTTCACATTCCTCATGCCCTGTATTACTGGCGCTCCAGCCCCGGCAGCACGGCGGCAGATATCTCCGCCAAGACCTACTGCATCGACGCAGGCATTGCGGCCCTCAAGGCCCACTATGCCCGCTGCGGGATCGCTGTGGACGATGTTGCCCTCATCCCCGGCACTCCGGGCTATTACAAGACCGATTACACCATTGAGCACCCGGGCCGGGTGAGCATCCTCATCCCCACCTGCGACCACATCCGGGATCTGGAGCTCTGCGTGGATTCCATCTATGCCCGCACCACCTACCCGGATTTTGAACTCATCCTCATCGAGAACAACAGCAAGCAGCCCGAGACTTTCCGCGCCTACGAGCGGATGCAGAAGGAACACCCGGACAACCTCAAGGTCGTGACCTGGGAGGGCAAGGGCTTCAATTACAGCGCCCTGAACAACTTTGGCGAGCAGTATGCCACCGGCGAATATCTGCTGCTGCTCAACAACGATACCGAGGTCATCACCCCCAACTGGCTGGAGGAAATGGTCATGTACGCCCAGCAGAAGCGGGTGGGCTGTGTGGGTGCAAAGCTGCTCTACCCCGATGACACCATTCAGCATGCCGGCATCGGCTTTGGCATCGGCGGCGTGGCGGGCCACCTGCACAAGTATTTCCCGGCGGCATCCGATGGCTACATGGGGCGGCTGAACTATGTGCAGGATGTTTACGGCGATACCGCCGCCTGTCTGCTCATCCGCAGAGAGATCTATGATGAGATGAACGGCCTGGACGAGAGCTATGCCGTGGCCTTCAACGATGTGGATTTCTGTGTCCGTGTGCGGGAAGCGGGCTACACCAACGTGTTTACCCCCTTTGCCCAGCTCTACCACTACGAGAGCAAGAGCCGCGGCACCGAGGACAACCCCGAAAAGCAGAAACGCTTCCAGGGCGAGGTGCTCCGCTTCCAGGCCCGCTGGGGAGACCTGCTGGCCGCGGGCGATCCCTGTACCAACCCCAACTTTGATATCCAGCGTGAGGACTTCACGCTGAAGATCCTGCCTTTGGAGTGAATTGATGAAACTATCAGCCTGTATTGTTGTTTACAACGGCTATGACGAGGCGCTGAAGGCGGCGCAGACGGTGCTGCACTGCACGCGCCGCTACCCGGTGACCCTGTATCTGGTGGACAATGCCAGCCCGGACGGCAGCGGCAAAAAGCTGGAGCAGGCCGTGGCGGACGGCCTGCTGGCAGCAGGTCCGGGCCAGCAGGTGGTGGTGCACTGCCGCACCGAGAACGGCGGCTTTGGCACCGGCCACAATATGATCCTGCCCGAGCTGGACAGCGATTTCCACTTTATCCTCAACCCGGATATCCAGCTGACCGCTGATACCCTGAGTGATCTGGCCGACTGGATGGCCGCCCACCCGGATGCCGTGATGGCCCGGCCCTCGCTGGTGTTCCCGGACGGCAAGCCCCAGCAGCTGCCCCTGCGTCGGTGCGCCCTGCGGCCCATGCTCTACCGCCAGCTGCCCCGGCTCAGCTTCTGGAAATGCCAGAACGACCACTACCTGATGCTGGATGAGGACCTGACCAGGCCCATCGAGATCGAGTTCTGCACCGGCAGCTTTTCCGGTGTGCGCACCAGCACCTTCAAGGCGGTGGGCGGCTTTGACGAGAGCTACTTCATGTATGTGGAGGATGCGGACCTCACCCAGAAGATGCGCACCCGGGGCAAGGTGTATCTGGTGCCCCAGTATACCGCCATCCACGCCTGGCACCGCGCTGCCCACCGGGATCTCAAGCCCGCCCTCTGGCAGACGGGAAACCTGCTGAAGTATTTCCATAAGTGGGGCTTCAAGTGGTAAGAAACGCTCCACCATCGCGATGTGCTGCCGCCGTGGGCGGCTGAACGGTTCTGTTTGACGGCCTGTTTCGGAAAAAATTCTGGAACAGGCCGTTTTTTCTTGCTTTTTTTTCGATTTGAGAGTAGAATAAGGTGTAAAACTATCTGATGCCGCCCCGCGCGGCCGGAACTTTTACCCTGTAACTTTGTTGACAGCGGACGCAGCTCCGCTTTGAATATTACGAGGTGAGCGTTTCACCCCGTATAGCTGCACAACTTTTTCAATACAAATAAAGGAGTGCACAAATTATGAAAGGCATTATTCTGGCCGGCGGTGCCGGCACCCGGCTTTATCCGTTGACGATGGTCACCAGCAAGCAGCTGCTGCCTGTCTACGATAAGCCCATGATCTACTATCCTCTGTCCACCCTCATGCTGGCGGGCATTCAGGATATCCTGATCATCTCCACCCCCACTGATACGCCGCGCTTTGAGGCGCTGCTGGGCGATGGCAGCCAGTACGGCATCCATCTGCAATATAAGGTCCAGCCCTCTCCCGATGGTCTGGCACAGGCCTTTATTCTGGGCGAAGAGTTCATCGGCGACGACTGCTGCGCCATGATCCTGGGCGACAACATCTTCTACGGCAACGGCTTCTCCAAGATCCTCAAGACTGCCGCCGCCAATGCAGAGACCAAGGGCCGCTGCACTGTGTTCGGCTACTATGTGCAGGACCCCGAGCGTTTCGGCATCGTGGAATTTGACCAGAACGGCAAGGTGCTGAGCGTGGAAGAAAAGCCCGAGCACCCGAAGAGCAATTACGCCATCACCGGCCTGTACTTCTACAACAAGGAAGTGGTCCAGATGGCAAAGCAGGTCAAGCCCTCTGCCCGCGGTGAGCTGGAGATCACGACCCTGAACGATATGTACCTGAAGAAGGACGAGCTGGATGTTCAGCTGCTGGGCCGCGGTTTTGCATGGCTGGATACCGGCACGATGGAGAGCCTGGTGGATGCCGCCGACTTCGTCCGCATGGTCGAGAAGCGTCAGGGAATCAAGATCAGCGCTCCCGAAGAGATCGCCTTCAAGTACGGCTGGATCGACCGCGAGACCCTGCTGGAGAGCGCTTCCCGCTATGGTAAGAGCCCCTACGGCCAGCACCTCAAGAACGTGGCCGATGGAAAACTGAGATATTGATGCAGGAGGGGAATCACCCATGAAAATCATCGTCACCGGCTGCAAGGGCCAGCTTGGCACCGAGATCATCAAGCAGCTGCGGGAGGGCCGCAGCGAGATCGGCCCCATTCCCGAAAAGCTGATGAATGCCACCGTGATCCCGGTGGACCTGCCGGAGCTGGACATCTCCAACTATAAGATGGTGGATGACTTCATCCGCCGCCAGCGCCCGGATGTCATCATCAACTGCGCCGCCTACACCAACGTGGATGGCTGCGAGGTGAACCACGACGCAGCCTTCAAGGCAAACGCTCTTGGCCCCCGCAATCTGGCACAGGCCGCCGAAAAGACCGGTGCCCGCCTGGTGCATGTCTCCACGGACTATGTGTTCTCCGGCCGTGAGAACGGCGGCATTGCACAGGACGAGGCCACCATCCCCGGCCCCATCAGCGCCTACGGCTCCACCAAGCTCATGGGCGAAAAGTATGTGGAGCAGTTCTGCCACCGCCACTTCATCGTCCGCACGGCATGGCTGTACAGCTACTACGGCAAGAACTTCGTCAAGACCATCGTCAACGCCGGCCGGAAATTCGGCAAGCTGGAAGTGGTCAACGACCAGTGCGGCAACCCCACCAACGCGGTTGACCTGGCCCATGAGTTGCTGCAGCTCTGCGTGACCCATGAGTACGGCCTGTATCACTGCACTGGTGAGGGCATCTGCTCCTGGTACGATTTTGCTTCCGAGATCATCCGCCTGTCTGGTGTGGATGCCTCTGTGGCCCCCTGCACCAGCGAGGAGTACAAGGCCAAGCATCCCGAAAGCGCCGACCGCCCCAAGTGGAGCGCACTGGACAACCGGATGCTCCGCTGCACCGTGGGCAACGATGTGCGGGACTGGAAAGAGGCCCTGGCCTGCTTCTTCGCCCACTGGGACGGCGAGAATGGGATGAAAACGAATTAAACCTCTCAGTCAATGCTTCGCATTGCCAGCTCCCCTAGTAGGGGAGCCCTTGGCATAGCGAGAAACAGCTGCGCAAAACCTGAGAATGATAGAAATAAAGGGAAGATAATACTTTATGAAAAAATATCTGATCACCGGCTGCGCCGGTTTTATCGGCTCCAACTTTGTCCACTATATGCTCAAGAAGTACCCCGAGATCCTGCTGGTCAACTTGGATAAGCTGACCTACGCGGGCAATCTGGAGAACCTGAAGGATGTGGAGGGCGACCCCCGCCATGTGTTCGTGCAGGGCGACATCTGCGACAAGGAGCTGGTGGAGAGCCTGTTTGCAAAGTACGATTTCGATTATGTCATCAACTTTGCCGCTGAGAGCCATGTGGACCGCTCCATCAAGAACCCCGAGATCTTTGTCCAGAGCAACGTCATGGGCACCGTGAACCTGCTGCAGCGTGCAAAGGAAGCCTGGTACGATGCCGATGCCAAGACCTGGAAGGAAGGCAAGAAGTACCTGCAGGTCTCCACCGATGAGGTCTACGGCGCTCTGGGTGCCGAGGGCTACTTCATGGAGACCACCCCGCTGTGCCCCCACAGCCCCTACTCCTCCTCCAAGGCCAGCGCTGATATGTTCGTTATGGCATTCCACGATACCTACGGTATGCCCATCAACATTACCCGCTGCTCCAACAACTACGGCCCCTATCAGTTCCCCGAGAAGCTGATCCCCCTGATGATCAACAACGTCAAGCACCACAAGCAGCTGCCTGTCTACGGTGACGGTATGCAGATCCGTGACTGGCTGTACGTTGAGGATCACTGCAAGGCCATCGATATGGTCTGCAACGGCGGCAAGATCGGCGAGGTCTACAATGTGGGCGGCCACAATGAGCGCCCCAACATCTTCATCGTCAAGACCATCATCGCGCAGCTGCACGATCGCCTGAAGGACGACGGCATCAGCGAGGATCTGATTAAGCACGTTGCCGACCGTCTGGGCCATGACCGCCGCTACGGCATCGACCCCACCAAGATCAAGAACGATCTGGGCTGGTACCCCGAGACCCCGTTCGAGAAGGGCATCGTCCTGACCATCGACTGGTATCTCGACCACGAGGAGTGGATGGAGCACATCACCAGCGGCAACTACCAGAAATACTACGAGGAAATGTACAAGAATAAGTAAGTTCTTGTTCGGTATATTGAAAAAGAGGGAACGTCCATCCGCAGACTGTTCGTAAAACAGTATTCAACAAATGACACGGCAACTGGATGTCAGGATTGGTTACTGTTCACTCCGCTAGGTCTAAAAAGCAAAAAGTCCCATGCCCGCACCGCCAAAGTGCTGGGCATGGGACTTTTTGCGTCTGGGAACGGTACACCTCTATCGAGGTGTAACATACTAGACTTTGTACCAAAGTCGTGTGCCAAAGGAGATTGTGCTCCTTTGGAATTTCCGTCATCATAGAGGAAAGAAACAATCTATTAACTTTCCCATGCAGCAACAATGCTTCTTTCTGGGTTTTGAGGATCAATAGTCACCTTTATAGGTGTTCCCTTGCTCACGAGAGGATTGAACCAAAACCAATGGGACTGTCCATAATAAGTGTCTTTTCCAATCTTATATTGGTACCGGATCACCCAAGGATAAATTACATCTTCATCAGCAAGGTGATAGGTACTCATGTGGAATTTTATGTGAACCCTTTTTACTGCATTAACTTTTCCGGAAACAATTTTTCCGTTTTTCAGCAGGTCTGCTTTGCGGATGTCTGTAATCCATGCTACCCCGATAATTGCGATAGCAATAAGCCACGCAGCTATGAGTGCCCCGATTCCAACTTGCTTATAGGCGATAGAAATCAGAAAAGCAACAAAAATCCCAACAGCACCAAGAATATGGAGCAGATCTTTAGAAAAGAACTTATGGATTTTTTTCATGGAGAGACACTTCCTTTCACGAGGTTTTGTTACACTTGGAATACGGATAAACCGGGAAGAAGATTGCGGTCATGCCGGAAAGATTTCTCAGCCCAAACTGATTCCCATGCGTTTTGCAACGGTGAGGAGCTCGCAGCCCTCAGGGATATTGCGGGTCTTACCGGCGATATCCTCCAGACGGTTGGAGATGACGTGGTTGTTCACGAGAGCCACCGTAACGCCGTACTGCTCGATCTCCACCAGCTTGGCGGCGTAGCTGCCGAACTGGGTAGCCAGCACACGGTCGTAGGCGCTGGGGCTGCCGCCGCGCTGCATGTGGCCCGGGATGCAGACCCGGGTCTCCATGCCGGTCTTTTTCTGGACGGCGACGGCAATGCGGTTGGTGGCGGTGGTGTAACCGGCCTCGGCGCGCTTGGCGGCCCACTCCTTGCGCTTCAGCTTGGCCTCGTCCACGTTCATGGCACCCTCGGCCACGGCGATGATGGAGAAGTTGGAGCCGCGCTTTGCCCGGCGCTCCACGGCCTCGCAGACGCGGTCGATGTCGTAGGGCTGCTCGGGCAGCAGGATGATATCCGCGCCGCCTGCAATGCCGGAGTAGAGGGTCAGCCAACCGGCCTTGTTGCCCATGATCTCGATGCACATCACGCGGCTGTGGCTGCCGGCGGTGGTGTGGATGCGGTCGATGACCTCGGTGGCAATGTCCACAGCGGTGTGGAAGCCAAAAGTCACATCGGTGCCGTAGATATCGTTGTCGATGGTCTTGGGCAGACCGATGATGTTCAGGCCTTCCTGCGAGAGCAGGTTGGCGGTTTTATGGGTGCCATTGCCGCCCAGGCAGAGCAGGCAGTCCAGCTTTGCGTCCTTGTAGGTCTTTTTCATGGCCGCGACTTTATCGATCTTGTCGTCCTCGACCACGCGCATCAGTTTGAAGGGGGTGCGCTTGGTGCCCAGAATGGTGCCGCCCAGTGTCAGGATGCCGCGGAAGTCATCCTCGCACATCTCCTTGTATTCGCCGTTGATCAGGCCGTGGTAGCCGTTCAGGATGCCCACGATCTCCACATTATCACCCATCCGGGCATACAGTGCCTTTGCCACGCCGCGAATGGTTGCGTTCAGGCCCGGGCAGTCGCCGCCGGAGGTCAGGATGCCAACACGTTTTTTCATCTCACAAATCCCTCGTTTCCTCTTGATCTTTCCCGCCGCAGAGCAGGGGATATCTGGTACTATAAGAGTATTCCCAAAGGGGAAATGTGTCAAGAAAAAATTTTGTAAAAAGAAAAAAGAGACACACCGAAGTATGTCTCTTTTTCAATCGGAGCAGCGGGATTTGAACCCACGGCCTCCTCGTCCCGAACGAGGCGCGCTACCAACTGCGCTATGCCCCGAAAATACCGCAGCCGGAAGGCGACTGCGGTTTTCTGGTTGGGGATGAGAGAATCGAACTCCCACAAGTAGAGTCAGAGTCTACCGCACTACCACTATGCAAATCCCCATCATTCTGTTGTCGTCAGCTTTGAACCTCGCCGCTGACAAGGAATATTATACTATACGGCCCGGGTCTTGTCAACACTTTTTTTGAGATTTTTCGCCTGAGCAGAAAATGCCAAAAACTTTCTCTTTCCGGCAAAGTATGTTAGAATAGAGCCACTAAGATTCAGGAGGATATTTTTATGCTGAAACGTCTGCGCGCAAAGCATCCCGTCGGCTTCTGCGTTTTATCCGAGGTGCTGTTTCTGGGCAGCCTGCTGCTGGCATCCTATCTCATTGTGTTTGCACTGGTGCTTTTTGGGGTGGACCTGGAACGGGTGGACTCCTACTTCCTCAGCGCCGTGCAGGAGGCGGTGGGCATGGTGGTGGCGTTGGTCATTCTGGGCCGCACCGGTAAGATGTACCTGCTCCGCCGCCGGGGCAGCGGCTTTTTCAATGGGCTGCTGGTGGGAATGTATCCGCTGGTGCTCATCGGTTACAGCCTGTATACCAAGCTGATGTTCGGGATGCCCGAGGATGGCCAGCTGCAGCCTGCGTTCAGCATCTTCAGCTTCTTTTTGAGCATGGCACTGGTGGGCGTGGCGGAGGAGTTCATCTTCCGCGGGGTCATTGCCCAGAGCCTGCTGGAGCGCTTCGGCACCGGCAGGGCGGGGGTCTGGAAAGCCTGCCTGCTGTCGGGCCTGCTGTTTGGCGCGGCCCACCTGACCAATCTGCTGTCCAGCGCTCCCTTCGGTGTGCTGATGCAGTGTGTCTTTGCGGCATCGCTGGGTACGCTGTTCGCAGCCATCTATTTCCGCACCGGCAACCTGTGGGTCACGGTGTTCCTGCACGGGGCCATGGACATTGCCTCTATGCTGGTGGGCGGCCTGTACGGCACGGAGGACGTGGCCGAGAGCATTTCGGGCTATGATGCCAGCATGATGCTCTCGATCTTGATCTATCTGATCCCGACTCTCTTCCTGCTGCGCAAAAAGAAGATCGGCGAGGTGGCGCTCTACTTTGGCCGGGACTGCGCCCCGGCAGCTGCTCCGGCCCCGGAGGAAAACGGGGAACGGCTCCGGTAAGGCCTCTTGCCTTTTGAAACAAAAAGGATTACAATCAGTCAAGGCAAACCGAGAGACAAATACTTCGATTCGGAGGAGAAGATATTATGGCATGTACAACGCTTCTGGTTGGTAAAAACGCATCCTATGACGGCTCCACCATGATCGCCCGCAACGACGATTCCGGTTCCGGCCATTTCACGGCAAAGAAATTCGTGGTGGTCCAGCCCGAGGAGCATCCGGCGGTCTACCGCTCGGTGCTGTCCCATGTGGAGATCCCGCTGCCCGGTGACCCCATGCGGATGACCGCCATGCCCAACGCCGTGGAGGGCAAGGGGATCTGGGCCGCAGCCGGTGTCAATGCCGCCAATGTCGGCATGACCGCCACCGAGACCATCACCTCCAACCCCCGCGTGCTGGGCGCTGACCCGCTGGTGGTGTACCAGCCTGCCAGGGGGGAGCAGCCCGAGGTGCCCGGCGGCATCGGCGAGGAGGACATCGTCTATCTGGTGCTGCCCTACATCCACACCGCCCGCGAGGGCGTGGAGCGGCTGGGCAAGCTGCTGGAGACCTACGGTACTTACGAGATGAACGGCATCGCGTTCCAGGATGTGAACGAGATCTGGTGGCTGGAGACCATCGGCGGCCATCACTGGATGGCACGCCGCGTGCCCGATGACAGTTATGTGGTGATGCCGAACCAGCTGGGCATCGATGCCTTTGATCTGGACGATGCCTTTGGCGCGCAGGAAAATCATCTCTGCTCGGCTGACCTGAGGGAGTTCATTGCAAAGTATCACCTCGACCTGGCACAGGACGGCGTGTTCGACCCTCGTGCCGCCTTTGGCAGCCACACCGATTCCGACCACGTTTACAACACGCCCCGCGCCTGGTACATGCTGCGTACCCTGAACCCCACCACTTGGGTCTGGGATGGCCCCGATGCCGACTATACCCCGGCTTCCGACGACCTGCCCTGGTGCATGGTGCCTGAGAAGAAGATTACCCCCGAGGATGTGAAATATGTGCTGTCCAGCCATTATCAGGGCACGCCGTATGATCCGTATGCAAGCTACGGTGCCAGAGAGAACCGGGGCGTTTACCGCTCCATCGGCATCAACCGCAACGACTTTGTGGCGCTGATCCAGCTGCGGCCTGATCTGCCCGCCGACCTGCAGGCAGTGGAGTGGGTGGCCTACGCCTCCAATGCCCTGAACGCCATGGTGCCCTTTTACGCCAATGTGGAGACGACCCCGGCCTATCTGGCCGGCACCACCGGTGAGGTGTCCACCGACAGCTTCTACTGGGTCAGCCGGATGATCGCTGCGATGGCGGATGCTTCCTATGGCAAGTCGGTGTTCCATGTCGAGCGCTATGAGCTGGGGGTGCTCTCCGCCTGCCGTGCCCTGCTGAATCAGTATGACGCAAAGCAGCTGGCCGAGACCGACCCCGCCCGCCGTGTCGCCCTGCGCCAGGAGGCCAACGAGGCCTTGGCTGCTGAGGTCAAGGCCCGCGCCGCCGACACGCTGGATAAGGTGCTGTTTGAGCTGAGCAGCAATATGAAGAACGCATATTCTCGTTCGGATATGTGATATTTGAACGATAAAATCCATCTGGTAGAAATAACAATGCCCTGTACCATGCAAAACGGTACAGGGCATTGTTGTTTTGAAAGATAATTTAAGCGGCCAGAGCGGTCTTGATGGCGTTCATCACGGCATCGCTGTTCTCACAGCACACCATGACCACTTCGCCGGTGGGGACAGTGGCCACCTTGGCGGAGGCGGCGATCTGATACTGATCCTCGAGGTAGTGCTCCATCGTCTGCTGCTGGTTCTGGATATAGGCATCCATTGCGTCCACGACCTCCTGCGTCTTGCCCTCAGCAGGCTTGACGATGGCAACGCCGTAGCTCTGCACCATCATGGCAGAGAGGGAGGCGGCAAGATCGGTGTAGCTGCCCTCGGGCAGGTCCAGCAGGGGGAGCAGCATGTTCTGGATCTCATCGTTCAGGTCATCCGCCGGATAGCTGGCGCTGTAGCCGTACTGGGCGGTGAACTTGCCGTCCTCTGCCGGGGAGAAGATCATATAATAATCATTGTCCTCGGCTTCCCGGGCATCGTGGATGATCTGGGTGTAGTTTTTGGGGGTGGTATCTTTTTTGCTGCCGCAGCCGGTGAACACCAGCAGGGCACAGCCAAGAGCCAGCAGAGCGGCAAGAATGCGTTTTTTCATGGTCGTAGTTCCTTTCGTCTGACAAAGGCAGGGTGATCGTGATCAGTCTGCCCGCCTTTGGGGGCGTTTATGCAGCCGCTGAACAGCGGCCTTGTATCAGGAATACGGCCCGGAAGGCCGGAAGATTGCACAGCAGCTGTAACAGTTCTGTGAACGGCTTACAGCTGCAGTGCTTCCAGATCACCATGGTTGACCGGAGTAGAAAGGATGATCTGGGTGCTGGTGGTGCCCAGCTTCTGGAACTGCAGGATCAGGTGCTCCAGCTGGGGCATGCTGCCGCAGCTGACCTTGATGAGGAAGGTGTAGGCACCGGTGACATGGTAGCACTGCAGCACCTCCTTGCTGTTCTGCATCAGCTCCACCAGCTCGTCCCGGTGGCTGGGTGTGACGGACAGGCTGATGAGCGCATCCACATAGACACGGTCTGCCGGGCGGTTCAGCACCACGGTGTAGCCGCTGATGATGCCGTCGGTCTCCAGCTTGTGGATGCGGCTGGAAACAGCCGGGCTGGTCAGTGCCACCTGCTCGGCGATCTCCTTGACGGGCATCCGGGCATTTTTTGCGAGAAGGGAGAGGATCTTGCGGTCTAAATCGTCCATGAGAAAGGTCTCCTTTTATATTTTTGTTGAATTGTACAAAAATTTTTGAAAGTAAAGTTTTACTGTTGTCGTAATCGCATAAACTGCGGAAAAACTCGCTTTTGTGTTTTCTGTGTTAATTATATAAAGTTTTGATCGAAATGTAAAGTGCTAAATTAAAGCAAATGTCAAAAATTTTGTTTGACAAGAAAAGAAAAAAGCGTATAATACATATCGCAGGGCACGGTAAGCGCCGAAGACTGCGCAAAACACGTTGTTTCTCAAGTGCCTGCATTTGAATTGCGATTCCCAACTTTATATACTTTCCCACCCCTCTATACACAAAAACCCGCTGCCAGGCGGGTTTTTGTGTATAGAGGGGATTTTTTTATTTGTTCGAGACGATAGGACGGCGGGGAGTTTCCCAAAGCAAGTGTCCGGAGGGTGGGACCCGACTGCCGTCAGGCAGTTGGGCGGGGGATGGAATGCCCCGTATCACTTGCGTGGGAAAGCTCCCCAACGGCCGATTCCCTTTATTAAACCAAGAATCCTTCAAAACAGTGCAGGTCCTCGGTTTTGACGATGCCTTCCAGATAAAGCCCGTCCTCCCGGTATTCCTCCACCTGCACGCTGCCCCGCTCCCGCATGGGGGCGGCCAGGCCCAGCTTATCATAAGGCAGCAGCACCCGGATGGTGTGCACCCGGTCACTGAGCAGCTCGTCCAGCTTTTTCAGCAGGGCATCCAGACCGTAGCCGGTCTTGGCGCTGGTCAACAGGATGTCCGGGTCAAAGTTCAGGGCATTGGGCTTGTCACACTTGTTGTAAACGGTCAGACGGGGGATGTCGGCACAGTCCAGCCCGTCCAGGACCTCATCGGTAATGGCCAGCTGCTCTTCCCGCTGGTCGTCGCCCGCGTCCGCCACCCGCACGATGACATCAGACCATGCGGCTTCCTCCAGCGTGGATTTGAAAGCCTCCACCAGATTGTGGGGCAGACGGGAGACAAAGCCGACCGTGTCCACCAGCAGAACGGCCATGCCGCTGGGCAGCACCAGCTTCCGGCTGGTGGGGTCCAGGGTGGCAAACAGCATGTCGGCCTCGGCCACGCTGGGGCCGCACAGGGCATTCATCAGGCTGGATTTGCCTACGTTGGTGTAACCCACAAGGCTGACCACCGGCATCCCGGTCTTGGCCCGGGCCTTGCGGCTCTCGCCCCGGCGCTTTTCCATCTCGGCCAGCTTTTCGGCCAGTGCGTCGATGCGGGCGTGGACGTGGCGGCGGTCCAGCTCCAGCTTGGTCTCACCGGCACCACGGCGGGCACCACCGCCGCCGCCGCCACCGCCGCCCTGGCGGCTCAGGCTCTCGCCCATTCCCTGCAGGCGGGGCAGACGGTAGCGCAGAAGCGCCAGCTCGGTCTGCAGCTTGCCCTCGTTGGTCACGGCGCGGCTGCGGAAGATCTCCAGGATCAGCATGGTGCGGTCAATGACCTCCATGCCGCCCAGCGCCGTGGAGATGTTGCGGATCTGGCTGCCGGTTAGCTCACCGTCAAACACGGCACACTCGGCACCCAGCTCCGCGGCGGCAGCGGCGGCCTCCTCCAGCTTGCCGCTGCCCAGCACGATGCCGGTCTCGGGGGTCTGCCGCTTCTGGGTCACGGATGCCACAGCCTCCATGTGGTTGGCCTCGCAGAGTGCAGCCAGCTCGTTCAGGCTGCGCTCACAGTCCCAAAGCCCCTGATCCAGGGCCAGTAAGATGACCTTTGTGGGGGGCGTTTCTACTAAAATGTCATAAAGTTCGCTCAAAATAAACCTCTCAGTTCTTCGTAATGTTCTCTTGTCAATGCGTAGCACCTGCAGGCAACCGGTGTGCCGTCAAATTTGTGGTAGACAGCATCGTGGTCGTAGACAAAGCCGGCTTTCTGCTGGACCCGGCCGCTGGCAGGATTTTCAAACGCATGGCAGCAGGCCAGCCAGCTGCTATCTGTATTTTTGAACCAGTATTCTACAACTGCTTTTAGCGCTTCGGTGGTAAAGCCTTTGTTCCACCAGGCCTTGCCGATGCAGTAGCCCACTTCCCACACGCTGTTCGTGTGGTCGAAGCCGGGCCAGGGGTCACGCTCCGGCTCGGCGGAACTGGATGTGAACACGCTGATGGAGCCAAACACCTGCCCGGTGGCCTTTTCCACAATGCCCCACTCGTAGTAATCTCCATTGGGGTAGAGCAGTGCCCATGCGGCCAGCAGTTCCCGGGTCTCGTCCACGTTTTTGTGGGGCTCCCATCGCAGCCAGCGGGTCACGTCCGGGTCGTTGGCCCAGTTGGCGTACATCATGGGGGCATCCTCCGGGGTCAGCGGGCGCAGAAGTAGCCGCTCCGTTTCGATCGTTTGTGTGCCTGCATGGCGCATGATACATCTCTCCTCACATGTAAAAGTTACGCATAGGATAGCACAAAACTGCCCTGCCTGCAAGCTGTGGCACGAAAAAACGCTTGACAAGAGGCGAAACTTTATTAAACTGAAGGAAGAGAGCAACAAAAAAACTCCCCGGAGCCCGGGGAGTGGAAGGTTATTCTGCGCTGAAGTCGGTTTTGAGGATGGAGACCCAGTTGCTTTTACCATAGAGGAACCGGAGAATGTGGACGACCTGAGCGGGTTCCTCGATTTGATAAAAAGCCATATAGTTTTGAACAATGATAAAGTGAATGCCAAGGCCATACAAAAACGGGTCATGGACAACAGGATTCTGATTAGGAAAACGATCGAGCTTCTGTAAACTGGTTCCAACACTTTCTGTCAGAAAATCAGCCGCGATGGGATTTTTTAAGGTCAGATCAATATAGTCGTAAGCTTCCTGAATGTCTCGTTCAGCGGCATCAGTGACGTGAATATAGTAGCTCATCGGCGATTCCTCCGATTTCGCAGGTCAGCCATTACTTCATCAAGTGGACGCTCGCGTCCGGCGGCAACATCGTCCAGACCTTCCTGGAGCTTGGAATACAGCTCAAAGCGGCCTGCCAGCTCTTCGTAGGTTTCAATGCTCATCACGGCCAGATCGCCCTTGCCGTTTTTGGTGATGAACACCGGCTCTGCGTAGGTGTGGCAGAAGGTAGAGATATCATTGTAGTTGTTGCGCAGGTCTGCGCTGGAACGAATCTTCGGCATGAAAATACACCTCGCTTTCATAACAAAATTATACCTGAATTTTTTTATATTCGCAAGAGGGAACTGAGGGAAAAGGAGACATTTTATGAAAGACATCCGCGAACTGTTACAGACCCGCCCCCTGCTTTTTGATGGTGCCATGGGTACTTATTATAAGGCGGCTCCCGGGGTGGAGTGCGAGCAGGCCAACCTGACCGACCCGGCGGGGGTGCTGGCTGTCCACCGGGAGTATCTGGCGGCAGGGGCTGATGCCGTCAAGACGAATACCTTCAGCCTGCCCCGGCTGGCGGCGGCACACGCGCCCGGCTGGGAACAGCTGGCGCAGGCAGGCTGGCAGCTGGCTGTGCAGGCCGCAGAGGAGACGGGTGCCGCTGTTTTTGCCGACCTCGGCCCGGCTCCGGATACCGAGGCGGTTCCGGCGGGGCAGGTATATACGGCTGTGGCAAAGCAGTTTGCGGCGCTGGGGGCCAGGAATTTCCTGTTTGAGACCCTGAGCTCCGATGCGGGCATTCTGGATGCCGTGGGGGCCATCAAGGCGGAAGTGCCGGATGCCTTTGTGCTGGTGTCCTTTGCGGTCCTGCCCGACGGCTACACCCGGGAGGGCATGTACTGCAAAGACCTTGCCCGGCGGATGCAGGAAAGCGGCATCGTGGATGCCGTGGGCCTGAACTGCGTGTCGGCACCCGGTGCCATGCGCACACTGGCAAAGCAGCTGGGGGGCACGCTGCCCCTGTCGGTCATGCCCAACGCGGGTTATCCCGTTGTCACCCGGACGCAGGTGAAGTATCAGGGCAGGCCGGAGTACTTTGCAAGGGAGCTGGGCCGTCTGGCCGCCGAGGGCACGGTTCGGATCCTGGGCGGCTGCTGCGGCACCACCCCCGCCCACATTGCCGCACTGCGGGCGGAGCTGGACAGCCTGCCCGTGGTGAAAAAAACGGCTCCGGCAGAAGAGTTTTCCACCGTGAAGGAACAGACGGTGGAAAACGAGGATGCTTTTCTGCGTAAGCTGAACGCAGGGGAAAAGGTCATTGCCATTGAGCTGGATTCTCCCCGCAATGCGGACCTGACCGGTTATCTGGAAGGGGCAAAAAAGCTGCAGGCGGCGGGCGCTGACCTGCTGACCATTGCCGACTGCCCCATTGCACAGGCCCGGATGGATTCCTCTCTGGTGGCCTGCCGGGTCCACCGGGAGCTGGGGCTGTGCACCCTGCCCCACATGACCTGCCGTGACCGCAACCTGAACGCCACCAAGGCCCTGCTGCTGGGCCTGTACGCCGAGGGCGTGCGGGAGGTGCTGGCCATCACCGGTGACCCCATCCCCACGGCAGAGCGGGACGAGGTGAAGAACGTTTACCAGTTCAACTCCCGCAAGCTGGCCCAATACATCGTCTCGCTGGCAGGGGAAGGCCGGGAGATGCCCGGCCCCATGACCGTGTTCGGTGCCCTGAATCTGAACGCCCGCAACTTTGATGTGGAGCTGCGCCGGGCAAAGGAGAAGCTGGAAAACGGCATGAGCGGCTTTCTGACCCAGCCGGTGCTCTCGGCACAGGCGGTGGAAAACCTGAAAAAGTCCCGGGAGACGCTGGGGGCCGATGCAAGGATCCTGGCCGGTATCATGCCGGTGGTCAGCCAGCGCAACGCCATCTTCATGGAGAACGAGATCAACGGCATCCATGTGGAGGACTGGATCATTGAAAAGTTTGCCGGGCTCGACCGTGCCCAGGGCGAGGAGCTGGGGCTTGCCATCTCGCTGGAAATGGCAAAGGCCGCCCTGCCGTATGCGGACGGCCTCTACCTGATGACCCCCTTCAACCGGGTGGCCCTAATGGAGCGGCTGATCGGCAGATTGAAGCAGGAAGTTCTCGGAGCATATTGACAAAACGCCAAAAAAACGTTATATTCTTTGTATAAATGCAACGAGAAAGAGTGTGCGCGGCAAACCGCCTTGCAGAGAGCCGGGGGCAGGTGAGAGCCCGGCAGGTAAGCGCTGCGCACTGTCGCTTTTGAGCAGGGGCGGTGAAGCCAGTAGCCGCCCTCGGAGCTGCCCCACGTTACCGGGGCATCAAGGGGCACGGGCTGTGTTTGCAGCCGGTGCAATTTGGGTGGTACCGCGGTATGTAGTTTACAGCCGTCCCATGGAACGTTCCGTGGGGCGGCTTTTTTCGTCCCACTCATCACATTTTTGGGAGGATACAATGAAAGAACTCGCAAAACAGTACGATCCCAGCCAGGTGGAAGACCGTATCTACCAGTTCTGGCAGGACGGCGGCTACTTCCACACGGAAGCAGACCCCGACAAGAAGCCTTACACCATCGTCATGCCCCCTCCGAACGTGACCGGCCAGCTCCACATGGGCCATGCGCTGGATAACACCATGCAGGATGTGCTCATCCGCACCAAGCGGATGCAGGGCTATGCCGCCCTGTGGGTGCCCGGCACCGACCACGCATCCATCGCCACCGAGGCCAAGGTCGTGGAGGCCATGCGTGCCGAGGGCCTGACCAAGGAGATGGTGGGCCGCGACGGTTTCCTGGAGCGCGCCTGGGACTGGAAGACCAAGTACGGCAACCGCATCGTCAGCCAGCTGAAAAAGCTGGGCACCAGCTGTGACTGGCAGCGGGAGCGCTTTACCATGGACGAGGGCTGCTCGGATGCCGTCAAGGAAGTGTTCGTGCGCCTGTACGACAAGGGCCTGATCTACCGCGGCAACCGGATGGTCAACTGGTGCCCCCACTGCAACACCTCCATCTCGGATGCCGAGGTGGAGTACGAGGAAAAGGACGGCAATTTCTGGCACCTGCTCTACCCGGTCAAGGAGACCGGTGAGATGCTGGAGCTGGCAACCACCCGCCCCGAGACCATGCTGGGTGATACCGCTGTTGCCATCAACGGCGAGGACCCCCGCTATGCCCATCTCCACGGCTGCCATGTTGTCCTGCCCCTGCTGAACAAGGAGATCCCCATCGTCTGCGACGAGCACGCCGATATGACCAAGGGCACCGGTGTCGTCAAGATCACCCCCGCCCACGACCCCAACGACTTTGAAGTGGGTCTGCGCCATAATCTGCCCATCGTCCGGGTGTTTACCTACGACGGCCACATGACCGGTGCTGCCGATAAGGCCGCTGCCGATGCACTGTTTGCCGCAGGCAAGAACACCGTGAACGAGCCCGAGGTGCTGGACTGCGGCAAGTACGCCGGCATGACCACCCTCGAGGCCCGCAAGGCCATTCTGGCAGACCTGAAGGAGGGCGGCTTCCTGAAGGAGATCGAGCCCCTGAAGCACGAGGTCGGCACCTGCTACCGCTGCCACTCCACCATCGAGCCCATGGTCTCCAAGCAGTGGTTCGTTAAGATGGAGCCGCTGGCAAAGCCCGCCATCGAGAGCGTGGAGAAGGGCGAGATCAAGTTCGTGCCCGAGCGCTTTACCAAGAACTACCTCAACTGGATGAAGGGCACCCGCGACTGGTGCATCAGCCGTCAGCTGTGGTGGGGCCACCAGATCCCGGCCTTCTACTGCAATGACTGCGGCGAGACCGTGGTCGCCAAAGAGATGCCCTGCACCTGCCCCAAGTGCGGCGGCAGCCACTTCACCCAGGACCCCGATACGCTGGATACCTGGTTCTCCTCCGCTCTGTGGCCTTTCAGCACTCTGGGCTGGCCCAACGAGGACAGCGCGGACCTGAAGTACTTCTACCCCACCAATACGCTGGTCACCGGCTATGATATCATCGGCTTCTGGGTCAGCCGCATGATCTTCTCCGGCCTGGCCTACACCGGCAAGGCTCCCTTCGACACTGTCTGCATCCACGGCATCGTCCGCGACAGCCAGGGCCGCAAGATGTCCAAGAGCCTGGGCAACGGCATCGACCCGCTGGAGGTCATTGCCCAGTACGGCGCGGATGCACTGCGCTTCATGCTGCTGGACGGCTCCACCCCCGGCAACGATATGCGTTACAGCGAAAAGAAGGTGGAGGCTGCCCGCAACTTTGCCAATAAGCTGTGGAACGCTACCCGTTTTGTCCTGATGAACCTGCCCGAGGACTTCCAGCCCGGCCTGCCCGAGGAGAGCAAGCTGGACATGAGCGACAAGTGGGTGCTGACCAAGCTGAATCAGGTGGCCGGTGCCATGACCGACAACCTCGACCACTTCGAGATGGGGCTGGCCGCTGCCAAGATCAACAGCTTCATCTGGGATGTCTACTGCGACTGGTTCATCGAGATCGCAAAGCCCCGCCTGAACTCCGGCGATGCAGAGCAGGCAGATACCGCCCGCCGTGTGCTGGTGTATGTGCTGGACAAGGCCCTCAAGCTGCTGCATCCCTTCATGCCCTTCATCACGGAGGAGCTGTATCAGGCCCTGCCCGGCTCCGCCGAGACCATTATGACCCAGAGCTGGCCCACCTTTGACGAGGCACACAACTGGGCCGAGGAAGAGGAAGCCTTTGAAAAGGTCATGGACTACATCAAGGCAGTCCGCACCATGCGCACCGAGATGAATGTCCATCCTGCCAAAAAGACCAGTATGATCATCGAGACGGCTGATCCCGCTCCCTTCCGGAATGCAGAGGTCTATCTGGCAAAGTTTGCCTTTGCTACCGACGTGACCTTTACGGAAAAGTACGAGGGCAGCACCGATGGCATGGTGCAGGTGTCCACCCACACCGCCCGCGGCTTTATCCCCATGATGGAGCTGATCGACCGCGAGAAGGAGCTGGCCCGCCTGAACAAGGAAAAGGCCAAGGCCGAGAAGGAACTGGCCATGTTTGAGAACCAGCTGGCCAACCCCAAGTTCGTGGAGCGTGCCCCCGCCGCTCTGGTGGAAGAGATCCGTGCAAAGCGCACCAACAGCCAGAGCAAGCTGGCCAACATCGAGCAGAGCATCAAGGCTCTGGGCTAAGCGGATGCAGGAACAGAATCAACGCACCTCCCCGTGGCTCATCGCGTGGCGGGTGATCTTTACTTTTGCCCTCATCGGCTGCATCGTGTTCATCTTCTCCAACTCTCTGCAGATCGCGGATGTGTCCGAGGGGGCCAGCGGCCGGGTACTGGGGATACTGCAGGGCATCCTGCGGCATCTGGGGCTTCCCGGTGCCGCTGACCGGCTCACCATGCACATTGTGCGCAAGCTGGCGCATTTCTGCGAGTATCTGCTGGAAGGCTTCCTGCTCATGCTCTGCCTGCGGGTGTACACCCGGCACTTCTTCAAGCATGTGTCCTGGCCCATACTGGGCGGCCTGCTCACAGCCCTGACCGATGAGACCATCCAGCTCTTTGTGCCGGGCCGCAGCGGCCAGGTCACCGATATCTGGATCGACTTTTCCGGAGTGATGACCGGCCTGTTGGTGGGGCTCATCCTGCTGGGGCTTGTCCGGATGTGCATCATTCTCTATCAACATCGAAACGAGGTTTGACGCAATGACCATTGAACAGGCAAATGCCTATTTTGCATCTCTGCCCGAGGGCTTTGCCCCGGCCCGGCAGCTGCAGGAAGCCCTCTCTGCTAAGGCAGGCCGGGTGGATTATCTGGGCGTAGCCGGTACGGCTGGCAAAACGACTGCCGCCGCCCTCACGGCGGCGGTGCTCAGGGCTGCCGGCCTCGTTACCGGCAGCTACCACGCAGGCTGTGAGCCGCTCTCTGCCCGCATCCGGGTGAATGGGGAGCCTGTGGCACCGGAGCTGCTTGCACAGGCCGCCGAGACCTTGAGCGCCCGGGAGACCCTGCCCCGTGCTGCCGCCGAGCTGGCTGCCGCTGCCCGCTGCTTTGGCGAGGCAGGCTGTGCGCTGGCCGTGGTGGAGCTGCCCGATGCGGGGCTTGCCGAGGCCCTGCCCAAGATGCCGGTCTGTGCGGTCACCTCCATCGGCCCGGACGGCATCAGCGCCTCACTGGAGCGCTCCGCCGCGCTGGCGGCCGGTGTCATGCGCAGGGGCAGCATCTGCGTCACCGCGCCTGAGCAGCCCAAGGCTGTGGTCAGTGAGCTCATCGTGGCCGCCGGTAAGGCAGACTGTGAGCTGGTCGTGCCGGACTCCGATGACATCACCTTCCTCGAAGCCGAAAAGTTTGCCAGCCGTGTGGACTACGGCGGCTATACCGTGCCGCTGGCCTTCCTGGGCCGTCACGCGGCGGGCAGTGCAGCCATTGCGGTGGAGCTGGCCCTGGCTCTCTGCAAAAAGGGCTATGACATCCCCGATGAAGCCATTCTGGAAGGTCTGGCCGCTGTGGAGAACCGCAGCAGCATCCGGGTCCTTTCCCAGCGCCCGCTGGTGGTGCTGGATGCCTGCCGCACCCCGCAGCAGGCCATTGCCCTGCTCCGCGTCCTGAACATGGCCAAGGTGCGCCACCTGAGCGCTGTCATCGGCCTGGCAGAGGAAGAAGGAGCCGAGGCCTTCTTCTCCGCGCTGGAAAGCGGCTTGACGGCTGAGACCCAGAAAAAAGACCGTACCACCATGCCCGGCATGAGCGAGAATCCCTTTGATAAGGTGTTCCTCGTTCCCCCGGCGGGTACGGATGCCGCCATGACCGAGCGCCTGCTGGAAAAGGCACGCTACCACTTTGATGCCGAGCTCTGCGGGAGCCTGGCCGAAGCCGTGGAGCTTGCCCGGGCCAACAGCCGCCGCGGCCTGCTGATCTGCGGCGGCGAAGCCATCGCACTGGAAGCTGCCGATCTGCTGGCTGAAAAGTAAGCGACACCCTTTTCTAAAATATGCCCGAAAGAGCCTGTACACTGATGAAAACGTGTACAGGCTCTTTTATTTTGGTTTAGAGGAAACCGCTCGGGCTATGCTTCGCTCTGCCGCCCTTCCGGAAAGGGGAAGCCTCTGGCAGGCCGGACAAGCCTGAGCGATTCACGCAAGGAAAGGACAGAAAATGGCAACAGTTACATTCAGTGCGGCGGACGATCTGCTCTATGCCTATCTGGCAGGTGAGATCGACCACGATGCCGCACAGAACCTGCGCATCCAGCTGGACGATGCCCTTTTGGCCCGCACCCCCAAAACACTGGTGCTCGATCTGGGCGGGGTTGGGTTTATGGATTCGTCCGGGGTGGGGCTGATTCTGGGCCGCCAGCGCTGCGCCCGCAGTCTGGGCGGAACCCTGCGTATCCAGCACGCCCCGGAGCAGCTGCGCCGCGTTCTGCGGCTGGCCAATATCCCCTGCACGGATGCAGGACAGGAGGAATGAAGATGAAAGCGGAAAACACGACCAGGATCCAATTTGATTCCCTCAGCGTCAACGAAGCGTATGCCCGCGGTGCGGCGGCGGCTTTTCTGGCCCGGTATGATCCCACTGTGCCCCAGCTGGCTGACCTGAAAACGGCGGTATCCGAAGCCGTCACCAACTGCATCGTCCACGCCTACCCCGACCGGGTGGGGCCCATCACCATGACAGTCTCCGTTTATCCGGGGCGGGTGGTCAGGATCGTGATCGCAGACAAAGGGGTCGGCATCCCGGATATCCCCAGAGCGATGGAGCCACTCTTCACCACCGGCAACCCGGAGGAGCGCTCCGGTCTCGGTTTTGCGGTCATGCAGAGCTTTATGGATAAAGTCAGTGTGCGCTCCGCTCCCGGCCGGGGCACCCGGGTCATTCTGACAAAGCATCTGGAGGAAAAGCCCTCTACATAAAAGGAAATGAGGGAATACCATGGTAACGGACAAGACCCGGCGCAGTGCATTCATTGAACAGAACCTCGGGCTGGTACACGCCTGTGCCGGACGCTTCCGGGGCAGGGGCATTGAATACGATGATCTCTATGGGGCGGGCTGTATGGGGCTGGTCAAGGCGACCGACGGCTTTGATGAAGGACGCGGGGTCTGCTTTTCTACCTATGCAGTGCCAGTGATCCTGGGCGAGATCAAAAAGCTTTTCCGGGAGGGCGGCACAGTCAAGGTCAGCCGCTCCTTAAAAGAACTGGGGCTGCGGGTCAATGCGGCGCGGGAACATCACAGGAAGCTCTGCGGCACCGAGCCGACCCTTTCTCAACTGGCAGAAGAGCTGGGGGAGAGCGTGGAGAACATCACGCTTGCGATCCAGGCTGCACAGCCCGCCCTGAGCCTGACCCCGGAAGGGGAGAACAGTGACCGGCAGATAGATATCCCGGTGGAATCCCCGGAGGAAGAACTTGCGGATAAGATCGGCCTGGCCGAGGTGCTGGAAAGTCTGCCGGAAGAGGACCGGCTCCTGATCCGTCTGCGTTTTTATGCCAACCGCACCCAGAGTGAGACGGCAAAAGTGCTGCATACCACGCAGGTACAGATCTCCCGGCGGGAGCGCAAGATCCTGCGCAAAATGCGGGAGCGGCTATTGGAATGAGCCGTGCAAAAGAAAATAGGGCTTTTCTTGAAAAATGTAAAAAAAGGGCTTGCTTTTTGTCTGAGTCTGTGCTAGAATATATTACTGTCAGGCGGATGTCTGACACGAACGCTTCAGAAAAAACGGATGAAAAGTGACGAAGGTCGATTGGTTCTTCTAAGAACTTCAAAAAATCTTCAAAAAAGTGCTTGACATTCTAACACAAACGTGCTAAAATGTATAAGCTATCAGCCGCTAAGGCTGAGGCGCACAGGACCTTGAAAATTGAACAATATCGAAAAACTTGTAACGGAACCTATTTTCGTGTTGGAAAAACACGTTAAACAATTCCAAACAAAGTAATTCACACAGGAC
>NZ_JARFIS010000159.1:0-358 GCF_029076575.1 Faecalibacterium sp. DFI.5.82 | reverse complement strand
TTCCAAAATTTGTTTTTAGATGTTGACCGCACAACCGCAAAGTGTTATTCTGATGCTTGAAAGAAGCAGGTTGTAGTGTCCGCACTGCGCCCGGCTTTCTACATACTGTACCTTGAATCTTACATAAGCCGTCTGAACGAGATACTGCGCCATGACCTCACGCTTTCTGTGGGCGAGCCGGACAACGCCGCTGCAAAACAGGGGCAGGATCTGCGTTCGGTGTGAACGGTGACCATGAGCAGGGGCTTTGCCTTTTCACACGTTTTGCTCTGCAAAATTTTCAACGTGCATTGCGGTTCGACTTCTGTAATTTTCAGTGTTGCACGGAAAGGGCGAAAGCAAGTATCGACCTGTGGCC
>NZ_JARFIS010000158.1:0-359 GCF_029076575.1 Faecalibacterium sp. DFI.5.82 | reverse complement strand
CTGCAGCAGGTGTGCCAGATGCTCGTCCAGGGCATCACTCCTCACCAGCCCCATGGGCTTGGTCAGGATGAGAGCCACCCGGTCGCAGCCGTGGGCCAAGGCCCATTCCAGCGGGACGGGGTCGGCCAGGCCGCCATCAAAATAAGGCACGCCGTCGATGACGCAGGGCTGGTCGATGACCGGGATGCAGCAGGATGCCATGAGGACGCGGTAGTCGTCCGGGTGGAGGTCTGCCTTGGAGAAATACTGCGCCTCGCCGTTCTGTGCATTAGCGGCCACCACGCAGAGCTCTGCCGGGCTGCGGGCAAGCGCCGCGTAATCCAGCGGATTCTCGCCGCCTGCATTGCTGAGGGTGCCGT
>NZ_JARFIS010000157.1:0-360 GCF_029076575.1 Faecalibacterium sp. DFI.5.82 | reverse complement strand
GAGACGCTCCACCAGCCCTACCGGATGCCCCGGATGCCCGGTTCCCGGGAGGTGTTCGCGCTGGCAAAGCAGTGCGGGGCAAAGGCCGTGTATGTATCGGGTGCCGGTTCCACCGTGATGGCGGTGGCCGAGCGCGCGGAGGCTGAGCGCTTTTATGCCGGGCTGCGTGCCGGGATGGAAACGCTGGAAGGCCTGGACGGATGTGAAGCATTTACACTGTTAGAGCTGGATGCAGATAATACCGGCGCAACTGTGGAATGATATAAATTATTACCATGAGCTGTCTGAAATTGATTTCTTAAGTGGATGCAAAAGCATCTCTTTGCCATTACTTTTGCTTATAGGAAGTCGAGATTGCGC
>NZ_JARFIS010000156.1:0-360 GCF_029076575.1 Faecalibacterium sp. DFI.5.82 | reverse complement strand
TGATGCCGCCCGCCACAGCGTAAACGGCACCCACCAGACCGACACCTGCATAAACTATGTTGTTCACAAAGCGGGTGGCGGGGTTGGTCATGCTGGAGAAGAAGATGGCCTTCAGTCTCACGCTCTGCAGGCGGCCATTCACCTCGTCAAAGGCGGCAAGGCTCTCGGCCTCATGGCCAAAGGCCTGCTCGACCTTCTGGCCCTCGATCATCTCGTTGACCAGGGCGGTCTGCTCACCGCGCACGGTGCTCTGGCCCTGGAAATACTTGTAGCTGCGCTTGGCATGGAAGCTTGCCACCACCAGGCTCAGCGGGGTGATGCAGACCACCACCAGCGTGATGGGCACATTCTCACTGAGCA
>NZ_JARFIS010000155.1:0-361 GCF_029076575.1 Faecalibacterium sp. DFI.5.82 | reverse complement strand
GCCCTCTCAGTCTCGCTCTGCTCGACAGCTCTCCCACGGGGAGAGCCCTTGGCAGTACGGTAAACTTGTCGGTTTTGCCAAAGGCTCCCACTTTGGGGGAGCTGTCACCGAAGGTGACTGAGAGGGCGAGCCCGTTTGCCGAACATGATTTTTACTCTTTGTAGTGAAAAATCGCGCCGCCCCAGGTCAGGCCGCCGCCAAAGCCGATGCAGGCCAGCGGTCTGCCCGGGGTCAGCTGCCCGCTCTCGGCCAGCTCGTTGAGGGCGACCGGAATGCTGGCGGCGCTGGTGTTGCCGTGGCGATCCATGTTCTTATAAAATTTTGCCGGTTCGGCCTGCAGGGCCTTGATGCAGTGGTCGAT
>NZ_JARFIS010000154.1:0-361 GCF_029076575.1 Faecalibacterium sp. DFI.5.82 | reverse complement strand
GGGGCCAATGCCTCCATCAGTTTCGGTCTCCCGGTTCCCGCCGTGGACGGCAACGTTCTGCGGGTGTTTGCCCGGCTCTACAACGACCCCCGGCTGGTCACCGACCCGCAGGAGAAGCGGGAGTTCACGGCACGGGTCATGGAACACCAGCCGCCCGCAAAAGCCGGAGACTACAATCAGGCCCTGATGGAGCTGGGCGCGCTGGTCTGCCTGCCCAACGGCGCACCTCTGTGTGAGCAGTGCCCGCTGGGCACTCTCTGCCGGGCCCGGGCCGCAGGCACCGCCCTCTCCCTGCCCCAGAAAACGCCCCCCAAGGCCCGGCGCATCACACCGGTCACGGTGGCGCTGGTGCTGAACGAGG
>NZ_JARFIS010000153.1:0-362 GCF_029076575.1 Faecalibacterium sp. DFI.5.82 | reverse complement strand
GTTCGTCCGCAGCGGGCGTTATCATAACGAAAATATGTTCTGATCTATTGTTTCTGTAAAAATTTGAGCTTCCTGCAATTATTTCTGTGACCCGCCCGTATTATAGGCAGAAAGGCTTCCCCAGAAAGCCAGATGAACTGGCTGCGGCGGGTGTCCGGCATCCCCCTGTCCCCGCCCGCCGCTGCCGCAACGCAGGGTTTTACGCTATGGTACAGACCAAGAATTTCCCGCTGGAAACGCGCGGCGAGGCGGTCAGCCGCGAAGCGCTGGTCCAGGCGGCATTGCAGGAGATCACCCAGAATTTCCGCGAAGCAAGCCTTTCCAATGTGGCCCGCAGCTACTGCGTTTCGCTGGCGTATGTC
>NZ_JARFIS010000152.1:0-362 GCF_029076575.1 Faecalibacterium sp. DFI.5.82 | reverse complement strand
GGTCATGGTCTGGAAGGAGACCTCCCAGATCCTGGTGCAGATATTGTCCAGGAAATAGCGGTCATGGCTGACGACCAGCACGGCACCGGAATAGCCCTTGAGGTAATTCTCCAGCCAGTCCATGGTGGCAAAATCCAAGTGGTTGGTGGGCTCGTCCAAGATCAGGACATCCGGCTTTTCCAACAGCAGCTTTGCCAGACGAAGGCGCGTCAGCTCACCGCCCGAACGCACAGCGATATTCTTAGTCCAGGTATCCTGCGCAAACCCCATACCGGACAGCACCTTTATGATGTTGACATCCATATTGTAGCCGTCAGCGGCATCAATGATGTTCTGCAAGGCATCGTGCTGTTCCAGCAAAG
>NZ_JARFIS010000151.1:0-363 GCF_029076575.1 Faecalibacterium sp. DFI.5.82 | reverse complement strand
CCACATGGGCGTTGGCCAGAAATGCCCGGCTGATCTCCACCCGTGCGTTCTCCACGGCGGGGCCATTGGCATCAAAGAAATCCTGCTCGGCCTTCCAATAAGCGTCACGGGTGTCGCTGGTGTAGTGGATGCTTGCCAGCTGTGCGGCGGTGCTGTAATCGGCAAAGGCGTGGCTCTGCTCGTAGTAAACATTCACCAGCTCCTCGCCGCTGGCGGCCCCGGCGGCCTTGGCGGCCAGCGCCTTGCACTGGCCCAGCAGGGCATCAATGTCCGGGCGGGTATAACTCATTTCGCTGAATTTCATGGGTTTCATCCTTTCGTTCCTTCTTGTCTGAGTGCTGAACCCATATTTGCACGTTTGGG
>NZ_JARFIS010000150.1:0-364 GCF_029076575.1 Faecalibacterium sp. DFI.5.82 | reverse complement strand
GTCCCGGTATATGCTTCAACACATCCTCCGCCGTACCCATTTTGCTAAGTACTGTTCCTTGCACATGGGTCTGCAACCCTTCAGCAGTAAGTTTATATGACGGGCGATTCCCCTTTACCACGACTTCCCCCAACAGATTAACATCTTCATACATCACAATCGTTACCGGAAACTGAGCATAGGCTTTTGTCACCGGAATAAAGCCAAGACAAGAAATTCTGAGTATATTATTACCGCTTGTTTGGTCTATGCTGAAAATTCCTTGTTCATTGCTAATTGTACCTTGCACAAAAGATGAATCTTTGGAAGATAGCAATACAACATTAGCAAAACTGACAGGATTTCCTATGTCATCAACTAAAAA
>NZ_JARFIS010000015.1:0-60222 GCF_029076575.1 Faecalibacterium sp. DFI.5.82 | reverse complement strand
TCGTTTTTCAACGTATCCATATTGGTTCTTTCGCTTTGCTTCTGCCGCTTTCAGAAGTCATTCTTTCCGGCGGCCCTTGGCGCTCAAGTATAATACCACATCCCCAGCCTTCTGTCAACACTTTTTTTGCATCTTTTTTGAGTTTTTTCTATATTTCGCAAAAGGAGTGCTTCCGGGCAGGGTCTGCGCCATCGCTTGAACGCTGCTTTCCTTATTTATATTATAAGCGCAGAAAATCCCCGGCAGTCGATCTGACCGCCGGGGATTGCGTTTTCTTCTTACTGTTCCTGTTTCATCTGATGCAGGGTCAATCCTACTGCCACAGCAAGCATGGGCAGCACAGAGATCAAACCGATGGGCATGGGACCCAGTACATTATAATATGCATCTGCCGGGGTGATCAGTACCTGCGGCAGCGCCGCAATGGCATTGAAAGCACCATGCGCAATGGCAGGCACCCAGATACAGCCCGTTTTCTCGTAGAGGAGATCCAGCAGGGTGTTCAGGGCAAAGCAGACCACACACCACACTACAAGCCCCAGCACCGGTGCGCCCAGATAGTTTGTGCCGTACTCGTAGCCCACCAGCAGCATCAGGGGCCAATGCCAGACACCCCACACAACGCCGCCTAACAGACGACCATTCAGCAGGCCGAACCGCTCCTTCAGGCGGGGCATCATGTAGCCGCGCCAGCCGACTTCCTCGCCCAGCGCGGGAAACATATTGATGGCCGGGGCAAGGATCACCGCAAACAGCCCGTTTTGCAGCAGATAGCTGAGGGTAGAGACCCCCAGCTCGCTGCGCAGGGTCTGGGCATCCATCTCACCGCCGTAGGCGGCTACCAGCCAGCTGCCGGAAAAGTCCAGCCGGGAGGGGAACACGGCAAAATACAGCACTGCGCCCAGCAGGGTGAACACTGCCGGGCCAAACCATGCAGCCAGCCAGAACCGCCGTTTGCCCTGCACCTTCCAGCCGATACCGACAGGCTGGCGCAGAAATACTTTTTGCACCAGCAGCACAGCCAGCAGCGGGCAAAACATAGTGGCGATCAGTGCCAGCTGATACAGCACGGCATTCTTCTGCTGGAGCAGGGCCATACAGCCGCCCACCTGGCACAGCCACGCCAGACCAAAGGCAATCAGGAAATAAAGGGAAAAGCCCTGTTTTTCTTTTGCACTCATACAAATCTCACCGCCGTTCCGTAGGCAATGACCTCTGCCGCACCCTGCATGACGCTGGCGGAGGCGTAACGCATCCCAACCACAGCATCGGCTCCCAGTTCCTCCGCATTCTTTGCCATGCGGCCTGTGGCGATCTGCCGGGCCTCGGTGAGCATCTCAGCGTAGTCGGTGACTTCGCCGCCCACAAGGGTGCGGAACCCGGCCATGATGTCGTGGCCCAGGTTGCGGCTCTGCACGGTGCTGCCCCGCACCACCCCCAGGGCCTCGATCTTTTTACCGGGGACTTCGTTAATAGTTACGATAAGCATCTTCTTCTCCCTTTCCGATCTCTTTGAGACGATCCACCAGCACCTTCAGCGTACCGATGATGCAGCCCGCCGGGATGCCGAACAGCACCACCAGCAGCGGCAGAGGCGGCACATCCTGCGGATCAACGCAGAACGCCCACGCCATGATGCCGATGGACAGCAGCATGATCGCAGTAAACAATCCGGCCCCCACCAGTGCACCCCGGACCCGTTCTGCTTTCCGGTCTGTCTGCTCAATGTTCACAAAACTCACTCCCTGTTCTTCCTTTGCAGTCAGGCGCGCCAGCGTCTGTTCCACATCCAGTTCATTGAGGCTGACAGGTTCCTTTTGAAGCAGAGTGCAGAAGTTCACTGCCTCGTCCAGATCGGTGCGGCGGGTATACAGGCGCTCCAGCTGCCGGGACATTCCCTCAGCCAGCGTGCACTCTCCCTCCAGCATCTGCCGGATCTCGGCCAGCGGCACATCCAGTTTGCGCAGCAGTTTGATGCGCCGCAGACGCTCGACATCCGCCTCCGAGTAACTGCGGTAGCCGTTGCCGGGCTCCCGCCGGGGGCTGATGAGCCCCTCCTCCTCATAAAAGCGGATATTCTTTTTGGTCACGCCCACGGCAGCTTCCACTTCGTTGATCTTCATTGGCTTCGCAGCCTCCTTACAGGCACCATCTTACACCTTCCAGAAAGGGGAAGGTCAATGGTTTTTTGAAAAAAGAACTCCCTTCGTCTCGCATTCGCTCGACACCTCCCTCAGAGAGGGAGGCTTACCGTACGGGCAGGCTCCCTCCTTGAGGGGGCTGTCTGCGGAGCAGACTGGGGGAGTTTCTTCCTTTAGAAATAGCACTTGATCTGGAACCGATCGGCATTATCCTGCTTTTTCTCCACCACGATGCGCTCATGGTTGAAATCAAAGTGGACCGGGGTGCACAGGTCGGTGTTGCGGGTCAGGCGGAGAAGCTCCTGCACCCGCTTTTTCTCCTCGGGCACATAGAACAGATAGCTCACGCCCTCCTTTTTGGCGCGGCCGGTGCGGCCGATCCGGTGGGTGTAATGTTCGTTGTCGCCGGGGACATCGTAGTTGATCACCGCATCCACATCCGAGACATCGATGCCACGGGCAGCCACATCGGTGGCCACAAGGATGGCCAGCCTGCCGTCCCGGAAGTTCTGCATGATCTGGTTGCGTTCCTTCTGGGAGAGGTCGCCGTGGAGGCAGTCCACAGAGAAGCCCAGACGGGCCAGCTGGTTGGCCAGGGTGGCGGTATTGAACTTGGTATCGCAGAACACCATGACCCGCTTGTAGCCCTCGCCAATGATGATCTGGGCCAGGTCGGACAGCTTGTTGCGGCCGGAGGTCTCCAGCATGTACTGGGTGATCTTGGGCTGGCTCTCCTCCCTGGGCTGAACGGTGATCTCCTCGGCGTTGTTCTGATACAGCCAGCCGATGTCCATGACCTCGCGGCTGATGGTGGCGGAGAACATGGACAGGCTTTTGCGGGCCTTCATCAGCTCAATGATATGCCGCACATCCTTATAAAAGCCCATGTTCAGCATCTCATCGGCCTCGTCCAGCACCACCTGGGTCACATGGGCCAGATCGATGCTGTGGTGCTTATAGTGGTCCATCAGGCGGCCCGGGGTGGCCACCACGATCTGGCAGCCCTCTGCCAAACGCCTGGCCTGCTTTTCCATGTTGGCACCGCCGTACACGCAGGCCACCTGCACCTCAGGCATAAAGTAGGTCAGCTCGGTCAGCTCCTCGGCGATCTGCTGGGCAAGTTCCCGGGTGGGGGCCATGATCACAGCCTGCGGGTACTTTTTTTCCGGGTCGATATGTTCCGCCACCGGGATGCCGAAGGCACAGGTCTTGCCGGTGCCTGTGGGGGCCTTGGCAATCACATCCCGGCCTGCCAGCATCACAGGGATGGTCTTTTCCTGAATTTCCGTCATCTCTGCAAACCCCATCCGCTCCACGGCCTTGTGGATGGCTTCACTGCACTGCAACTCACTGTAAAGCATGTTTGATACTCCTTATCCTTCTACCCTTGTTTTGTTCAGTATACCATGAAACGCGGCGCTTGTCAGCACGCAAAAAGAGCCGCGCCCTTTTGGGGCACGGCTCTGCGGTTGGATCTGGGATGTCCGCGCTCAGGCGGTCTCTTCCACACTCTGAGCGGCGGCACGGCCTGCTTCCAGCTTCTGCTTGAAACGGCCGCTGGCCTTGAAGCCGGGGATGGAGGTGGACTCCAGACGGCTGGAGACCTTGGTCTTGGGGTTGGTGTAAGCCTTGGGCTTGCGGGGACGCATCTCAAAACGGCCAAAGCCGGCAATGGTCACCTTCTCGTCTGCACGCAGGCAGTCAGCGATCTGGTCAAACAAAGCGTCCATCGTGGTCTCGACCTGTGCTTCGGTAAAGCCGGTCTTGCGTGCCACGGTTTCGATCATCTGGGAACGAGTCATTGTATCGATATCCTCCTGGAACGTCCAAAAGTAACGTCTTTTGGCAAATTTTGCGTTGTTGAGTATAACAAATGCAGCCCCTCATTACGAGAGATTGCGCACGAAACGCATAATATTGCGCACGAGTTACATTTTGAGCGTTATTTTTTATGATACAGCGTTGCAATATCCACCAGCGGGATATTCTTCAGGTCATGGTCGCTGCGCAGGCAATCGACCAGTGCGTTGGCGGTATCCACAGCAGTGATGCAGGGAATGCTCAGCTCCACGGCCTTGCGGCGCAGGCGGACAGAATCACGCTTGGGGTCCCGGCCCTTGGCACTGGTGGAGAACACATAGTCCACCAGACCGCTCTGGAGCAGGTCCACGATGTTGGGGGACTCGCCGGACATGTTGCGCACCTCGTTGCAGGGGACCATGTGCTTGTTGAGCCATGCACAGGTGCCGGAGGTGCCGTACAGCTTGTAGCCCATGCTCTTGAGCTTCCAGGCGATATCCACGAACTCGGGCTTGTCGCTGTCCTTCACGGTAAAGATGCAGCAGGAGGCGGGGCCGGGGGTCTTAAAGGTATAGCCCGCACCGATCAGGCCCTTGAGCAGGGCATCGTGATAGTTGGGGGCAATGCCCAGCACCTCGCCGGTAGACTTCATCTCAGGGCCAAACTGGGTGTCCACGCCGTGCAGCTTCTCAAAGCTGAACACAGGCACCTTAACAGCCACATAGGGGGCGTTGGGGTGCAGGCCGGTGCCGTAGCCCATATCTGCCAGCTTCTCACCCAGGCAGCAGCGCACAGCCAGATCCACCATGGGCACGCCGGTGACCTTGGAGATGTAAGGCACGGTACGGGAGGAACGGGGGTTGACCTCGATGACATAGACCTTGCCGTTGGAAACAGCGTACTGGACATTGACCAGACCGGTGACGTGGAGCTCGCGGGCAAAGCGGCCGGTGTAATCCACTATGGTGTCGATCTCGGCCTGGGTCAGATGCTGTGCCGGGTAGACACAGATCGAGTCGCCGGAGTGGACACCGGTACGCTCCACCTGCTCCATGATGCCGGGGATGAGGAAGTTCTCGCCATCGCAGATGGCATCGACCTCACACTCGGTGCCCATGATATACTTATCCAGCAGGACAGGGTGATCCATGTCCACATGCTCGGTGATAACGCCCATGTACTCGATGACATCGGCCTTGGTGTAGGCCACGATCATGTTCTGACCGCCCAGAACGTAGGAGGGACGCATCAGAACAGGCAGGCCGATCTCATCGGCAGCAGCCAGTGCCTCCTCCAGATTGAACACGGTGCGGCCGGGCGCACGGGGGATCTTGCAGCGCTCCAGCAGTTCGTCAAAGCGCTCACGGTCCTCTGCCTCGTCAATGGCATCCGCCGGGGTGCCCAGGATGGGCAGGCCGATCTCATCCATGTGCTTTGCCAGCTTGATGGCGGTCTGGCCGCCGAACTGGACCACGCAGGCATCGGGCTTTTCGGTGGCGATGATGTTGTCCACACTCTCCGGGTTCAGGGGGTCGAAGTACAGACGGTCGCCGGTGTCAAAGTCGGTGGAGACGGTCTCGGGGTTGTTGTTGACGAGGATGGCCTCGCAGCCGTGGTTCTTCAGAGTCCAGACACAGTGGACAGAGCAGTAGTCGAACTCGATGCCCTGACCGATGCGGATGGGGCCGGAGCCAAAGACCAGCACCTTTTTCTTCTTGGGCTGGCCGTTGGCGGCAGCCTCTGCCTCTTTGGCAGCAATAAACTCGGCGGCCTCGTTGTCGCCGTCGTAGGTGGAGTAGAAGTACGGGGTGTTGGCCGAGAACTCAGCAGCACAGGTATCGACCATCTTGAAACCGGCGCGGTAGTTCTCCACAGGCAGAGCATCCACCTGTGCCAGACGCTTGATGGTCTTATCCTGGAAGCCATACTTCTTGGCGGTCTGATACTGCTCCAGGCTCAGAACGCCGTTGCACTTTGCCAGACCCTTTTCCAGGTCAGCCAGGTGCTGCATCTTATCCAGGAACCACCAGTCGATCTTGGTGATCTTCCAGATGGTCTCGTGGTCGATGCCGCGCTTGAGGGCCTCATAGACGCAGAACACGCGCTCCGCATCCTGCACATGCAGGTGGGCCACGATCTCGTCATCGGTCAGCTCCTCAAAGGGCTTGTGGGTCAGGGTGTCCATACCCAGCTCGATGGAGGAGACCGCCTTCATCATGGCCGCCTCAAAGCTGTTGCCAATGCTCATCACCTCGCCGGTAGCCATCATCTGGGTGCCCAGAGACTTGTCGGCGTAGACGAACTTATCAAAGGGCCACTTCGGGTACTTGACCACGATGTAGTCCAGCGCAGGCTCAAAGCAGGCGCAGGTCTTGCCGGTGACATCATTGGTGATCTCGTCCAGCGTATAGCCGATGGCGATCTTGGTGGCCACCTTGGCAATGGGGTAACCGGTGGCCTTGGAGGCCAGAGCGGAGGAGCGGGACACACGGGGGTTGACCTCGATGACCGCGTAATCGTAGCTGTCGGGCTTCAGGGCAAACTGGCAGTTGCAGCCGCCCTCGATGCCCAGCTCGGTGATGATATCCAGTGCGGCGGTGCGCAGCATCTGGTACTCGTGATCGGTCAGGGTCTGGGAGGGAGCCACGACCACGGAATCGCCGGTGTGGATACCGACGGGGTCCAGGTTCTCCATGTTGCAGACGGTGATCACGTTGCCCTTGTGGTCGCGCATGACCTCGTACTCGATCTCTTTCCAACCGGCGATGCACTTTTCCACCAGGATCTGATGGATGGGGGAAAGCCGCAGGCCGTTGGTGCCGATCTCGATGAGCTTTTCCTTGTTTTCGCAGATGCCGCCGCCGGTGCCGCCCATGGTAAAGGCCGGGCGGACGATGACGGGGTAGCCGATGCGGTCCGCACAGGCCAGCGCATCCTGCAGGGTCTCCACGACCTCAGAGGGGATGATGGGCTGATGCAGCTTTTCCATCGTCTCCTTGAACAGCTCACGGTCCTCGGCGCGGTCGATGGTCTCAGGTTTGCAGGCCAGCAGGCGGATACCGGTGCGGTCCAGATAGCCGGAACGGGCCAGCTCCATGGAGAGGTTCAGGCCCATCTGGCCGCCCAGGTTGGGCAGAACGGAGTCAGGCTTCTCGATCTCCAGGATGCGCTCCACCACCTCAAGGGTCATGGGCTCGATATAGACATGATCGGCCACATCGGGGTCGGTCATAATGGTAGCGGGGTTGGAGTTGAGCAGAACGGTCTCAATGCCCTCTGCTTTCAGGGCGCGGCACGCCTGGGTGCCGGAGTAGTCGAACTCAGCGGCCTGGCCGATGATGATGGGGCCGGAGCCGATGACCAGCACCTTTTTGATTCTGGGGTCCTTGGGCATTTCAGCGCACCTCCTTTTTTGCTGCTTTGACGTTGTTCAGGAAGCGGTCGAACAGGAACTCCGTGTCTTTGGGGCCGCCGTTGGCTTCCGGGTGGAACTGGACCGTGAAGCAGTTCCACTTCTTGTACTTGATGCCCTCGCAGGTGCCGTCGTTGGCGTTCACCTGTGCCACCTCGCCCATCTCGGCGGGCAGCTCCTCGCCCACGACCGCATAGCCGTGGTTCTGGCTGGTGATAAAGGTGCGGCCCGACTCAAAATCAGTGACAGGCTGGTTGGCACCGCGGTGGCCATACTTCAGCTTCATGGTCTTGGCACCGGCGGCCAGAGCGCTGAGCTGGTGGCCCAGGCAGATGCCGAAGGTGGGGATGCCCAGCGCAAAGATCTGCTTCAGGTTCTCAATGACCTCCACCGGCTCGGCGGGGTCGCCGGGGCCGTTGGACAGCATGATGCCGTCCGGGTTCAGGGCAGCCACTTCCTCAGCGGTGGCAAAGGCGGGCATCACCGTTACCTTGCAGCCGCGCTTGACCAGGCAGCGCACGATATTGCGCTTGCAGCCGTAGTGCATCAGCACGATGTGGGTCTCGCCCTTCTCGTTAAAGACCTCGGGCTTCTCGCAGGTCACGCTTTTGACAGCGTCTGTCACGGCATAGGCGCGGATGGTCTCCAGCAGCTTCTCCGTCTCGGCCTTGTTGGCAGGGTCAGCGGGGTCAAAGGTGGTCAGGATGGCACCGTTCATCACGCCGCTCTCCCGGATGATGCGGGTCAGGTGGCGGGTGTCGATGCCCTCGATGCCGATGGTATTGTTTTTCTTCAAAAAGCTGTCCAGCGTCTCCTCACAGCGCCAGTTGGAGGGGGTGGTGCAGGCCTCGCGCACAATGTAGCCCTTGGCCCAGATGCGGTCCGACTCCATATCGTCCTTGTTCATGCCGTAGTTGCCGATGAGGGGATAGGTCTGGGTGATGATCTGGCCGTAGTAGCTGGGGTCGGTCAGGGTCTCTTCAAAGCCCACCATACCGGTGGCAAAGACGACTTCGCCCACGGTAACGCCCTCAGCACCCACTGACTGGCCTGCAAAGACCATGCCGTTTGCCAAAAGAAGATAAGCGTTCATAGGTACTCCTTGTTTCAACACGGTTGTTGTCAAGTTACAGGGTCTGCTTGGCTTCCTGCTTCATCTTGCGGCTGCCCAGATGCACCAGAGGCAGCTTGCCCTCCTTGCAGATGGGGCACTCCTCGGGTGCGTAGTTGGGCAGGTCCAGCTTCAGGGCGCTGGCCAGGATGGGAATGGGAGACGGAGCCTCGGGCTTGGTGCGGTCCACCACGCAGGTGATGCCCAGGCAGATGCCGCCGGCCTCTTCGATCACGCGCTTGGTCTCCAGGGAGGAGATGCCGGTGGTGACAACGTCCTCAGCAATGATGCACTTTTCACCCGGATGGATGGCAAAGCGCTTCAGGGTCATCACATTGTCCACGCGCTCGGTGAAGATGGCGCGCTTGCCGGTCTGGCGGGCCAGCTCGTAAGCATAGACGATGCCGCCCATGGCAGGTCCCACGATGACATCCACATCCAGCTTCTTGATCTGATCGGCCACAGCCTTCATTACCTCGGCGCAGCGGTCAGGGTACTGCTGCAGGTAGGCCATCTGGCAGTATGCGCTGGAATGGCGGCCGGAGGAGAGCAGGAAATGGCCCTCCAGGAATGCGTCACAGCTCTTCAGAATTTCAAGTGCTTCACTCATTGTAGTTCTCCCTCTCTTTTTTATGAAAAAATATCTTTTGAACGGTATTGTACCACGCTTTTGCAGCAATTGCAAATTTATGCGCAAGTTTTCATTTTATACGCATAGTCCGTGGTTATTCTGGTATATCAGCTCAATTATTCAACATTTCGGGCGCAGCCGCGGATCTCCTCCAGCGTTTTCACGCCGTGGGCATCCATCCACTGTGCCATCTCGTCGGCAATGGTCTCCATGGCGCGGGGGTTGGCAAAGTTTGCCGCGCCCACCTGTACCGCCGTGGCACCTGCCATGATGAATTCCAGTGCGTCACGGCCGGTGGCAATGCCGCCCAGACCCACCACCGGGATGTTCACGGCACCCACAGCCTGCCAGACCATGCGCAGGGCAATGGGCCGCACCGCCGGGCCAGACAGACCGGCAAAGATGTTGTTGAACACCGGCTTGCGCTTTTCCAGATCGATGGCGCAGGCCTGGAAGGTGTTGGTCAGGCTGATGGCATCCGCACCGGCGGCCTCCACAGCCTTGCACATCTCGGGGATGTTCTCTGCCTGGGGGCTCAGCTTGACCATCAGGGGCTTTTTGCAGGCCGCGCGGACCATCCGCACCACCTCACCGGCAGCCTCGGCCTTCACGCCGTAGGCCATGCCGCCCACCTTGACGTTGGGGCAGGAGATGTTCAGCTCCACGATGTCCACTGCGCTCTCGCTCAGCAGAGCCGCGCCCTCAACATACTCTTCCTCACTGTGTCCACCCAGATTGGCAATGGCCACTGTGCCGTATTTCTGCTTGAGCTCCAGCATCTCGTTCAGCTCCACGTCAATGAAGTGCTGAACGCCGGGGTTCTGCAGGCCGATGCTGTTGATGAGGCCGGAGGGGGTCTCCCACAGGCGCTCACCCTTGTTGCCGTACTGGCCGTGCAGGGTCAGGCCCTTGCCGGAGATGCCGCCGATCTTGGAAAAATCGGCCAGTTCCTCGTACTCCACACCGTAGCCCACAGTGCCGGAAGCGCCGATGACCGGGCTGTTCATCACAAAGCCCAGCAGGTTTGTTTTCAGGTCAGCCATCAGAAGAACACCTCCGTTGCATCAAAGACCGGGCCATTCTTGCACACGCTCTTGCCCTCGCCGCCCTTGGTCTCGCAGGTGCAGCCAAGGCAGGCACCAATGCCGCAGGCCATCTTCTTTTCCAGGCTCACGAAGCAGGGGGTGCCCTTTTCGGCACACATCCGGGCAGCGTTTTTCATCATCACGGTGGGGCCGCAGATCAGCACGGCATCGTAATCTGCCGGGTCATACAGCTGGGTCACAAAGCCGTGGAAACCCACCGCGCCGGTATCGGTGGAGACCTTTACCACATTTGCGATGGAGCGGTACTCCTCCATGCAGTAGGGGGTATCCCGGAAGCCGAAGAACACGTCCGGCTTAACACCGGCAGCTGCCAGTTCCCGGGTGACCTGATACATGGGGGCGGTGCCAATGCCGCCGCCCACCACAGCGATCTTATGGTATTGTTCGGTCAGGGCCGGGATATCAAAGCCGTTACCCATGGGGCCGGTCAGCTGGAAGGTATCACCGGTCTTCAGCTGGGCAATTTTGTGAGTGCCCTCGCCGATGACCTGATACAGGAACTCAATGGTCTGGGTCTCCGGCTCCCACTTGTGCACGCTGATGGGGCGGGACAGGAAGGGGGCCTCATCGGCACCCCAGGCACGCAGGGTAAAAAACTGCCCGGCGTGGGGGGCATGCTCCCGGTCAGGCCAGAGGGCACGCAGGAGCCGGATGTCCGGCAGGATGCTCTCATGGCTCAGAACGGTGGCTTCACAGCAGGCTGCACGCATGAGCAATGGCCTCCTTCATGTTCACACACTCGTTGTAGGCGGCCTCATCAAAGGCCACGCCGGGCTGCTTCTTGTAGGCCAGCAGGATGCCGCGGCTGGAGTTGACCACGCCGCCGTTGCCCTTGGTCAGGTACTGGGCAATATCCTCCGCCTTGCCGCCCTGTGCGCCGTAGCCGGGGATGAGGAAGAAGCTGTCCTGATACTTGGCGCGGATCTCGGTGGCCTCCTCGATGTGGGTGCCGCCGATGACCAGACCGATGGAGGAGTAGCCGTGCTCACCCATGTAGTCCTTGCCCAGAGCGTTCAGCTTGTCACCCACCAGATCGTAGACGTGGCGGCCGTCTGCCAGCTTCTCATACTCAAAGTCCTTGGCACCGCCGTTGGAGGTGCGGCAGAGAACGAACATGCCCTTGCCCTGCTTTTCGGCATAGGGCAGGTAGGGGCTGATGGAATCCAGACCCATGTAGGGGGCCAGGGTAACGAAATCGGACTCGAAGTCGCCGGTGAAGTGGCCCATGGCGTACATCTCGGCGGTCTTGGCGATATCGCCGCGCTTGATATCGGCGATGACAGGGATACCGGCCTCGCGGACAGCGGCCAGTGTCTCGGCGTAGGCCTTCATGCCCTCCAGACCCAGGGACTCGTAGTATGCGATCTGCACCTTGTAGCAGCCAGCCACAGCCTTGGTGGCATCGATGAGCTTCTTGTTGAAGCGGACGATGTTCTCCCCCTTGGTCAGGGTGGTGTCCACAAAGTCAGCGGGCAGGTAGCTGAAATCAGTGTCCAGGCCCACACACACCGGGCCGCGGGCTGCAACTGCTTCGTAAAGCTTGTCCATGTTTGTCATTGTCGGGTTCCTCCATACTCTCTTATTACGAATTAAACCTCTCAGTCAGCGCTGACGCGCTGCCAGCTCCCCTAGTAGGGGAGCCCTTGGCAAAGAGGTGAAGTGATACGTTCTGACTTTTACTCCTCCGCCTGATAGGTCAGCTTGCCGCCCTTGATGGTGGCATAGACCCTGCCGTAGAGCTGTGCACCATCAAAGGGGCAGTTATGGCTCTTGGAGTGCAGCTTTTCTTTGTCCACGGTGTAGGGGGTGTCGAGATCCACCAGCACGAAGTCTGCATCGTAGCCGGGCTCCAGCTGGCCCTTGGCAAGGCCCAGGATCTCTGCCGGGCGGGTGCTCATCAGGTGCACCAGCAGTTCCAGCGGCAGGCCCTCTTCCCTGCAGAGCTTGGTGTAGCAGACCCCAAAGGCGGTCTCGCTGCCCACCATACCGGCCATGCCCTTCAGCTTGTCCTCCTCGGAGTGGGGAGCGTGGTCGGTGGCAATGGCATCCACCACACCGGAACGGATGCCATCGATGAGCGCCTGCACATCATCCGCGGTGCGGATGGGCGGGTTGACCCGGTAATCGCAGGTCTCATTGTTGAACCACAGGTGATGCGGGGTCACCTCGCAGGTCACGGGTGCGCCGCGCAGCTTGGCCATCTGGATGGCCTCCAGCGCGCCACGGGTGGAAACGTGGCACATGTGCAGCCTGGTCTGGTAGTACTCGCTCAGCCAGCAGTTGCGCACGGTCTCCAGATCTTCAGCCAGCCGGTAATCCCAGGGGCTGATCTCCATATCCTCGGCGTGGCTCATCACGGTGATATCCCGCTGGGTGCAGATGGCAAAGGCCCGGGCCATGGTGGCGTTGTCCTGCACACCGTGGCCATCCTCAGTGATGAACTTCACGCTGGCGGGCAGGGTCTTGAGGTGATCGATGGTCTTGCCGTCAAAGTTCTCGGTGATGGAAACAGTCTGGTTCACATCGCACAGGCCCACCTCGGCGGCCTTCTGCTCCACCATGGCTGCCTGTGCGGCAGAGGAGCAGACAGGCTTTGTGTTGGGCATCAGGTTGACAAAGGTGTAGCCGCCTGCGGCCGCAGCCATGCTTCCGGTGGCAATGTCCTCCTTATATTCAAAGCCCGGGGTGCGCCAGTGGCAGTGCAGATCCACAAAGGCAGGCAGCACGGTCAGACCGCCTGCATCGAGGACAGTCTCCCCCTCCCCGGCCAGTGCGGAAAGGTCCTGACCCACGGCGGCGATCTTTCCGTCTTTCACGAAAAGTTCCACCGGGCGGCCCGCAGCGTTTACAGCGTTGATGAGCAGCATATTCTTTTACCTCCCTGTTCGTATTTCGGATGGGCGGATGCGGGCATTGCAGCCCGCGGACAGGCAAAAAAAAGAACTTTTCCACAAACGGAAAAGTTCAAAAAGCGAAAAAAGGAAACACGGAACCCACCGCAAAAACGGCTGCAAACTGCTTTTTCAGTTCAGCGTTCATTTTTGACAGCATTCGTCCGCTTCTCCTTTTCCTTCGCATTTGTTTTCGTTATATTTTATCATAGAAACGCAAAATGTGTCAATGCTTTCTGTAAGATTCCTGTGTGAAAAGGTTTTGGCTGTATCTCCCGGAATTTTGGCTACTCTACCGAAAACCCGTTTCCCGCCCCATACTCCCTGCGCGGAGGGTGATTTTTCTCCGTCAATTCCTACCAAAGCACTGTACATTGAAGTTTGCATGTGTTATTATAGTATCTGTCAAATAGAGAGAGCCGCACCGAGGCGGCTGAACAAAAAGGGAGGGTTTCCCACATGAGCTTATTGGAAGACGCACGGAATATCCAGCGCAAAGACCCCGCCGCACGCAGCGTGCTGGAGGTCATCCTGCTGTATCCCGGCTTCCATATCCTGGTCTACCACCGCATTGCCCACTGGCTGTATGAGCACGGGCACTTTTTCCTTGCCCGCTGGGTCAGCCAGCATGGCCGCCACAAGACCGGCATCGAGATTCACCCCGGTGCCCGGATCGGCAGGTGCCTGTTCATCGACCACGGCATGGGCATCGTGTTCGGCGAGACCACCGTGATCGGCGACAACTGCACCATCTACCACGGCGTGACGCTGGGCGGCACCGGCAAGGACACCGGCAAGCGCCACCCCACCCTGGGGAACAATGTGCTGATCGGCGCGGGCACCAAGGTGCTGGGCCCGGTGTATATCGGCGATAACGCCCGCATCGGCGCAGGCAGCGTTGTGCTGCGCAACCTGCCCGCCAACTGCACCGCCGTGGGCGTGCCCGCCGAGGTGGTGCGCATCAACAACAAGGCCGTCAACCCCGCCGATGACCTGGACCAGCAGGATCTGCCGGATGTCATGGCCCAGCGCCTCACCGAGCTGGACCGCCGCATCAGCAGGCTGGAAAAGGACGCACAGGGGGATGTGCCCCCCAGCATCCACGAGGTCATCCAGAAACAGCAGCGCTGAACCTCTCGGTCCCACTTTGCGTGCCAGCTTTCCTCATAGGGGAGCCGCTGGCATGGCGGTACTATCCGCAAAAACTGCACAAAGCTTCTGCAAAACGAAAGCAGCTGCGCTCCGCACACACGGAACGCAGCTGCTTTTCTGTTATTTACAAGGAGTTTCAGCCAGTTCTTTGACCTTTTGTGCCGCTGCCGTCACCAGCTGGCCGATGGGCTGGTCGGGCACGCCCACCACGATGTTCTCACAGTGGTTGATGGGCACCAGCACCCGCCGGGCGGGGCTCTGGCAGACTGCCGCTGCCATGGCGGGGGTGATCTCGCCCAGCAGCGCGTCAGCGATCACAATGCCGATGGGCCCCACGATAACATCCGCGGTGCGGCAGTTCACAACTACGGCGTTCTCACCGGTGGCGGCGCGGACCGTCCCCGCCTTGAGCATGGCCGAAGTCGCAAGGCTGTTGGTGCCCACGGCAGTCAGCCGGGCTTCCGGGCAGGCGGCAGAGATGGCCGCCACCAGCTGGCGGCCCAGACCGCCGCCCTGGCCGTCAATGACCAGAACGTTCATCAGAAGTCGATCTCCTCCAGCCGCAGCAGGGCGATGATGTAGATCTTCAGGGCCTCCAGCAGCTTATCGATGGGAGCTGCCTCGTTGGCACCGTGCATCGGGCCGCCGAACTCAGGCAGCACCATGTCCTCGTGCTCGGGGCCAAAGCTCACCGCATAGGGGAAGTGGCGGGCATAGGTGCCGCCGCCCATGGTAAAGGGCGTGGCATTCTCGCCGGTGACCTCGTTGTAGGTCTCGATGCAGGCCTTGATGGCGGGGGTATCGGCTGCGATATAGAAGGGCTCGGCACCCTCGGCCTTCTCCAGAGAAGCACCCGCGCCAATGGCAGCTTTGATCTGCTCCTTCATCTTCTCGGCGTTGGTGCAGGTGGGGTAACGGCTGTCCATGGTCTGGACGATCCGGCCCTCCCGCATGAAGATGCGGCCGCCGATGATGGTCAGGGGGCCAAAGGGGCCGTCGGCGCAGTCGATGCCCAGGCCGGTGCCTGCGGTGGAAGCGTGCAGCTTTTTCAGGGCTTCCAGATAGGCGCGCTCTGCATCGTTGCACAGATCGTTGTCCAGCAGGTAGTTCACCACCAGACCGATGGCATTGACCGTGCCCTCGGGCATGGCGGCATGGCCGCTCTTGCCCCAGCCCCGGATACGTACCCCATTGCCTTCCGGCTCCAGCGTGATGTTGGGGGCATTCTTCAGCTTGGTGATGTCAGTCTCCACCAGTGCGCTGGCGCGGTCGGGGACTGCATTGTTGGCAACGCCGCCCTCAAACTCCTTGATCTCACCGTTGCAGACCGGGCTGACCAGCTCCGCACCGAAATGGCCCTTCTCGCCGTTGCACACCGGGAACTCTGCATCCGGGGTGAAGCAGAACACCGGGGCCGGGTAGTTCTTGAGGTAATATTCCACATCGTTCATGTGGGTCTCTTCGTTGTCGCCAACCATTGCGCGGATGGGATACCGCAGGGAAACGCCCTCCTCCTTGAGGAACTTCAGGGCGTACAGGGTAGCCACCATGGGGCCTTTGTCATCGGCTACACCACGGCCGATCATCCAGCCGTCCCGGATCTGCATCTTGAAGGGGTCCTGGCTCCAGCCGTTGCCCACGGGCACCACATCCACATGGCAGATGGTTGCCAGATACTTCTCGGGGTCTGCACCGGCCAGCTCGGCATAGCCGATGTAGTTCTCGCAGTTGCGGGTCGCCAGACCCATGCCTGCAGCCAGCTCCAGCGTCTTGTCCAGTGCCGCGCGGGGGCCCTCACCAAAGGGAGCTTCCTCGGTCGGGGTGCCCTCCACACTGTTGATGGCCACCAGCGCCGCGATGTCCTCCAGAATCTGCTCCTTGTTCGCCGCAATAAAGGCGTCGATCTTCTGATTCAATGCCTGATCCATGATTGCTTCGTCCTTTCTTTGTCGTAACGACACGTTACTGTTTATTGTAACACACTTAAAGCGCTTTTGCCAGCCTTCGGCAGCGTACTTCTGTACGAAACCTCTCCGTCATCATCGCTATCGCTCGATGCCACCTCTTTTAATAGGCGAAGCAGGACCTGGCTCCCCTGCCAGGGGGGCTGTCGCGGCAAAGCCCGAATCTGTCACACTGCAAACAGGCTGCTGGCCGCGCCCAGCACACCGGCGCTGGCCAGGCCCATGATGATGCCCGCCAGCAGCACACCACCCATGCAGGCAATGAGAACATCCTTGAACTTCATGTCCAGAATGGAGGCTGCCAGCGTGCCGGTCCAGGCACCGGTGCCGGGCAGCGGGATCCCCACAAAGAGCAGCAGGGCAACAGTCAGGCCCTTGCCGGCCTTTTCCTCCAGTTTGCGGCCGCCCTTTTCCCCCTTGGTGATGAAGAACTTGCACACCGGCCCGATGACCGGCTTGTGGTAGCCCCAGATGAGGAACTTGCGGGCAAACAGATAGATAAAGGGCACCGGCAGCATATTGCCGAGCACGCAGACCAGATAGGTGGGCAGGGCGGGCAGGCCCATGCCCAGCCCGATCGGAATGGCACCGCGCAGTTCAATGACCGGCACCATCGAGACAAAAAACACCATCAGATAATTCTTGAGCATCCAGGTTTCTCCTTATGATAAGATCATGATCGCAACGGCTTACAGGTCGATGACCAGCTCCACCGGGCAGTGGTCGGAGCCAAACACCTCGTTGTGGATCTCGGCGGCGGTCACCTTGTCGGCGATGCGGTTTGAAACGATGAAATAATCAATGCGCCAGCCCGCGTTCTTTTCCCGGGCGTGGAAGCGGTAGCTCCACCAGCTGTACTTCACCTCGTCCGGGTGAACCGCGCGGAAGGTGTCGGTAAAGCCCGCCGCCAGCAGCTCGGTCATCTTGGCCCGCTCCTGGTCAGTGAAGCCCGCGCTCATCCGGTTGGTCTTCGCATTCTTGATGTCGATCTCGGTGTGGGCCACGTTCAGGTCACCGCAGAGGATGACCGGCTTTTTCGCGTCCAGCTCCAGCAGGTAGGCCCGGAACGCATCCTCCCAGGTCATGCGGTAGTCCAGCCGCTTCAGGCCGTCCTGACTGTTGGGCGTGTAGCAGTTGACCAGATAGAAGCCGGGATATTCCAGCGTCAGCACCCGGCCCTCGTGGTCGTGCTCCTCCCTGCCGATGCCGGTGGTCACGGCCAGCGGGGCCGTTTTGCACCAGCAGGCCGTGCCGGAGTAGCCCTTTTTCTCGGCGGAGTAGGTGTACTCGGTGTAGCCCTCGGGGGCAAAATCAGCCTGCCCCGGCTGCATCTTGGTCTCCTGCACCGAGAAGATGTCGGCATCCAGCGCCGCAAAGCTTGCGGCAAAATCGTGGGTCAGGCAGGCCCGCAGGCCGTTGACGTTCCAGCTGATCAGTTTCATATCCTGTTCCTTTCTTATGCCTGATATTTTGTTTTCCATGCGCCGCTCTTCATGCGCGCCACAAAGCAGATGACACGGCAGACCCAGTCAATGACCATGGCGATCCAGACACCCACAGCGCCCCAGCCCATCCTGACACAGAGCAGGTAGCTGAATCCCAGCCGCCAGACAGCCATGCTGAGCACAGAGACCACCATGGTAAATTTCACATCGTTGGCCGCGCGCAGGGCGTTGGGCAGAACAAAGGAGGCCGGCCACAGGAACAGGCCGCTGCCTGCGTGGATCTGCACCAGCAGGATGGCCAGCGCCATGGTCTCGCCGGAGAGGGCGTAGATGCCCACCAGCGGCTTGAGGAAGAGCAGGATGCCGCCGTTGAAGATCCCCATAGAGATGTAGGCCCAGAGCAGCAGCTTGCGGGTGTAGAAAACGGTCTGCTCATTGTCCCCTGCGCCAACGCAGCGGCCCACCACCGTGATCATGGCCAGACCAATGGCCTGCCCCGGGATGCAGCCCATGCCGTCCAGATTGTTTGCCACGGCATTGGCGGCGATCTGCACGGTGCCGAAGGTGGAGATCATGCTCACCACCAGAATGCGGCCCGCCTGGAACAGGCTGTTCTCAAAGGCGGACGGGATGCCGATGCCCAGGATGCGCTTTGCCATCCGGCCATCCAGCCGGATCGTTTTGGGCACGGTGAGCATGTGGCCCTTCTGGTAGCAGCGGTTCAGGATGAGCACCGCCGCCACGGCACGGGAGAGGACGCTGGGCCAGGCAACGCCGTCCACGCCCATGCCCAGCACAAAGATGCAGACCGCATTGCCCACGATGTTGATGATGTTCATCAGGATGCTGATCTGCATGGAGATTTTGGAGTTGCCCATGCTGCGGAAGAGCGCCGCACCGGCATTGTACATGGCCAGGAACGGGTAGCTGACCGCCGTGATGCGCAGGTAGAGCACACCAGCCTCCAGTACGTCGGCATCGATGCTGCCATAGCACAGCCGGATCATGGGACGGGCCAGCACAAAGCAGAACACCCCCACACCCACGCCCAGCAGAGCGCTGAGCAGGATCAGCTGACCTGAGCTTGCGTTGGCGTGCTTCTGCTCCTTTGCACCCAGATACTGGCTGACCACCACCGCGCCGCCGGTGGCCAGCGCCGCAAACAGCACGATGATGAGGTTGTTGATCATATCCACCAGGCTGACACCCGAGATGGCGGCTTCGCCGCAGCGGGAGACCATCATGGTATCGGCCATGCCCACCGTCACGGCCAGCAGCTGCTCCACCAGCAGCGGCCCCACCAGCCTGAGCAGGTCACGCTGGCTGAACAGCGGGGCCCGCCCGCCAAAGCACGGGGCCTTGTTTTGTGTGATCGTATGTTCCATTCTATTCCTCACTTCTTCACACGCTTTCTGCCCTTCCAGGCCGCAGAGCGTTCTTTTCTCATAGATGTATCCATCATAACACAGCCGCATCCCGTTGTAAAGAATCAGCTTTTGTCAGGGATGTCTGGTGCTCCCCAAAGCAAGTGTCCGCTGGGGTGGGACCCTGTTGCCGCAAGGCAATAGGGCGGGCGATGGAATGGCCCGTTTCACTTGCGTGGGGAGTACCAGATGTCCCGATGCAATTGAAGCTTGTTTCATCACTTTGCCAAACGCATCTCTCCCATTTTTGTGCGTTGTGACAAAATTACATTTTTTGCTCGAACAAAAGAACTTTTTTCAAAAAAGCTCTTGTATTTTTCTGTGAAAAGTGTTATCTTGTATCCAACAGGAGCGTCAGTTGGATACAAAGCGAAACGACGCGCTTTCCTCTCCGGTACTCCTGTTGTTCATCCTTCTATTATTATGCTATTTTCTTCATTTACCTTCTTATCATTTACCCTGTCCTGAAAAGGACAAACAAAAAACGCTTTCCCACCTGCACGGGGGAGCGTTTTTTGTTTGTCTGCCGCCCACCATAGAAAAGCGCCCTGCACCTTTCACGGTACAGGGCGCTTTGCGTTTCAGTTTTACAGCGCTGCAACAGCGGCCTTGAGCTCATCCACGCGGTCGGTGTTCTCCCACTTCACGCCCAGATCCTCGCGGCCCATGTGGCCGTAGGCGGCCAGCTTGCGGTAGATGGGCTTCCGCAGGCCGAGGTCACGGATGATGGCAGCGGGGGTCAGGTCAAAGACCTTCTCCACTGCCTGCTCGATCTTCTCATCGGCCACGGTGCCGGTGCCAAAGGTATCCACCATGATGGACACAGGCTTTGCCACGCCGATGGCGTAGGCCACCTGCACCTCACACTGCTTGGCCAGACCGGCAGCCACGATGTTCTTGGCAACCCAGCGGGTTGCGTAAGCGGCACTGCGGTCCACCTTGCTGGGGTCCTTGCCGGAGAATGCGCCGCCGCCGTGGCGGGCGTAGCCGCCGTAAGTGTCAACGATGATCTTGCGGCCGGTCAGGCCGCTGTCACCCTGCGGGCCGCCCACAACAAAGCGGCCGGTGGGGTTGATGTAGTACTTGGTGTTCTCATCCAGCAGCTCGGCAGGGATGGTGGCCTTGATGACCTTCTCCATGATATCGGCCCGGAGCTGCTCCATGGTCACGCTCTCGCTGTGCTGGCTGGAGATGACGACTGCATCCACCCGGATAGGCTTGTTGTTCTCGTCGTACTCCACGGTGACCTGGCTCTTGCCGTCCGGACGCAGGTAATCCAGCTCGCCGCTCTTGCGCACCTCAGTCAGCTTCTTGGCCAGCTTGTGGGCCAGGCTGATGGGCATGGGCATCAGCTCAGGGGTCTCATCGCAGGCATAGCCGAACATCATACCCTGGTCACCGGCACCGCCAACCTGGTCGTTGGTGCCCAGTGCGATATCGGGGCTCTGGCCGTCGATGTTGGAGATAACAGCACAGGTGTCAGCGTCAAAGCCGTACTTTGCACGGGTGTAACCGATGTCAGAGATGACCTCGCGGACGATCTTCTGGAAATCGACATAGCAGCTGGTGGTGATCTCGCCCATGATGTGGACCAGGCCGGTGGAAGCGCAGGTCTCGCAGGCCACGCGGGCATCGGGGTCGTGGGTCAGGATCTCGTCCAGGATGGCATCGGAGATCTGGTCGCAGATCTTGTCAGGATGTCCCTCGGTGACGGACTCAGAAGTAAACAGGTGTCTTGCCATAAATTTTGTCCTCCATGTGTGTGGTGAATCTTGCACAGCTTCATACACGTCCATCAAGTTTGCGCAAACAAAAACGCTCAGAACCGAAGCTCTGAGCGTTTGCACTCTTATCTTTCGGTTTCCCGCAGGATTTGGCACCTTATGCTTTCGCACAGGTTGTCGGGCTTCACAGGGCCTGTCCCCTCAGCCGCTCTTGATAAGTCGGTATTCAGTTGTTTTCCGAGAGATATCTTATCATCTCTTCGTCAGATTGTCAAGAAGAGTATCACTCTTTTTAGACATCTCAACGAAATTGATTAGGATTTTCCCTAGAAGTACCGGGAGTTTCCCGAAGCTCTCTTAGTAACCCTTGGCCTGTTCGCCGTTCAGCAGCTTGACCGCACGGGAGGTGCCCAGACGGTCTGCGCCCAGAGCAAGGAACTTTTCCATATCCTCCACGGTGGAGATGCCGCCGGCAGCCTTGACCTTGCAGCGGCCATGCACACCCTTGACCATCAGCTCCACATCGTGGAAGGTAGCGCCTGCGGTGGAGAAGCCGGTGCTGGTCTTGATGTAGTCAGCGCCTGCCTCGCAAACGATGTCGCACATCTTTTCCTTTTCCTCGTCGGTCAGCAGGCAGGTCTCAATGATGACCTTGAGCACCTTGTCGCCCACGGCCTGCTTCACGGCACGGATGTCCTCACGGACAGCATCGTATTCCTTGTTCTTCAGGCGGCCGATGTTGATGACCATGTCCACCTCGGCAGCGCCGTTCTCAATGGCAGTCTTGGCCTCAAAGGCCTTGCTGGCGGTATCCATGGCACCCAGAGGGAAACCCACCACGCAGCACACCGGGATTCGGCCCGCCATATACTCAACCGCCTGCTTTACATAGCAGGTGTTGATGCAGACGGATGCGGTGTGGTTGGTAATGGCCTCATCACAGATGGTCTGGATCTGGGGCCAGGTGGCCTCAGGCTTCAGCAGGGTATGATCGACATGGGAGAGGATTTCTTCACGGGTCATATTATTTTCCTCCATCAATTCTTGCTGGCACGGCGGACCTTTGCCATGCCCACAGCGCTCAGGGCAATTGCCGTTACGGATGCGGTGGCACCAATGATGCCCAGAACAAGACCGGAAACCAGGAATGCAAAACCTTTCAGACCACGTTTCATAATACCGTACCTCCATTGTTTTGTTACTTAAAACTCCCTCAGTCACCTTCGGTGACAGCTCCCTCTGAGAGGGAGCCTTGTCGGCAAATGCAAGGCAATGCCTCCCTCCCAGAGGGAGGTGGCTGCACCGTAGGTGCAGACAGAGGGAGTTACTTTTTCTTAAAGATGATCAGCTTGCTGAACACATAGTTCAGCACCACAACGATCACATTCGAGAACACCTTGACGCACAGCCCCCACAGTGCCTGCGCATTGTAGCAGCTGGTAATGAAGATTGCCGTGGGGCCGTCTGCACCGCCGATGACGGCAATAGCGGCAGAGCCATCCGTGACCCCCGCCGGTGTGCCTGCATAGGAGGCTGCCATCTGTATGGCCGTATCCGGGCCAAGCCAGTGGGCCACCACGCTCAGCACCCCCTGCATCAGCTCGTCCATCAGTGCTGCGCCCTGGGCCGCCAGCAGATTGCCCAGCACCAGCATAATTGCAGTGTCCAGCAGCATTGTACCCAGACGGCAGGTGACAAATGCACCAAACTCCTTTGCCATCGCCCTGCCTCTGGTCTTGCTGTTGAACACAAAGGCCCGGTTGGTGGTGTAGGCAAACAGGATGCAGAGGATGTTGTCCAGCACATTGCCCCAGCTGTTGGCGGCGGTGTAGCCGAACAGCCTGTTGAACAGGGCGTACAGCAGGATATTCAGCAGGGTGGTCAGCACGCCGAAGATCAGGTAGGAGATGACCTCCCAGTGCTTTTTAAAAATTTTTATCATGGCTTTGTTAACAAAAACAGCCCCGCCGCCGTTACCCGGCAACGGGGCTGCAGTCGCATTGTGTCTGAAACTCAGCGAACCACGGACTGATTACTCAGCGTCGTCGTTCAGCAGAGCCTTCATGGACAGGCTGATGCGCTTCTTGTCGAAGTCAACATCCAGCAGCTTCACATCGACCATATCGCCGACCTTCAGTGCGTCGGAGACCTTCTCAACGCGGTCATTGCTGATCTCGCTGATGTGGACCAGACCGTCAACACCCGGCAGGATGCGGACGAATGCACCGAACTTGGTCAGGGACACGACCGGAGCATGGAAGGTGCTGCCGATGGGGTAGTTGTTCTTCAGCTGCTCCCAGGGATTGTCCTCAGCCTTCTTGTAGCCCAGAGAGACCTTGTGGTTCTCGGTGTCGATGTCCTTCACATACACTTCGATGGTGTCACCAACGGAGACAACCTCGGAGGGATGCTTGATGCGGTTCCAGCTCAGCTCGCTGATGTGGCACAGGCCGTCCACACCGCCGATATCGACGAATGCACCGTAAGAGGTCAGGCTCTTGACAACGCCGGTGTAGGTCTTGCCCACCTCGACATTTGCCCAGAACTCCTCACGCTTTGCCTTGTTCTGCTCAGCGGTGACCTTGTTGATGCTGCCGACGATCTTGCGGCCGGAGCACTCGGTAACAACCAGCTGGACATGCTGGCCAACCAGAGCAGTGTAGTCCTCGTCACGGCGCATCGTGGCCTGAGAACGGGGAACGAACACCTTAACACCCTTGACGTTGACGACAACGCCGCCCTTGTTGAACTCGGTGACATCGCCCTCGACGACCTCGCCGGATTCAGCAGCCTTGGCGATCTCTTCCATGCCCTTGCGAGATGCGAGCTTCTTGCGGGAGAGCTGGATAACGCCGTCCTGGTCCATAACCTTCTCGACGATGAGGTCCAGCTCATCGCCAACCTTCACCAGGTCTTCGACCTTGGCGGAGGAATCATCGGTCAGCTCGCTCAGCTTGACAAAGCCGGTCTGCTTGGCTCCGATATCCACCTGGATCTCGTTGGCAGAGATGCTGGTCACGATTCCTTTCACAATACTGCCTGCATGAACACGCTTCTCCTCGGATGCGTTCAGCATCTCCTCGAAGCTCATGCTGTCATTGATTTCTGCGCTCATACTGTTAAGTACCTCCTCAATAATAGACGATGGCGTTGAAGCCCCTGCTGTTACGCCCGCCGTTTTTACATCTGCAAACCATTCCGGCCGAAGTTCGCTCGCTGTCTCGACCGTCACGGCTTTCGTATGCTTTGCGGCGACCTGTACCAGCTTTTGGGTATTGGAAGAATGATGACCGCCAATGACAACAATGATGTCGCATTGTTGGCTGAGGTCTTCCGCTTCCTGTTGCCTCGCCCACGTCGCATTACATATTGTATCAAAAATTCGGGCGTTTGTATAGGCTTTTTTGAGAAACTCCGAACTTTCTTGCCATTTTGTTACCTGAAATGTGGTCTGTGCAACCGCAAAAATGGGCTTTTGGGGGTCAGAAGGGCCTTTCCAGGCCTTCAGCTCGTCCAGATCGCTGAACACAAATACCTCTCCCCGGGTATGGCCCACGATGCCCTGCACCTCGGGGTGGGCAGCATCACCGGCCACCAGAAGCACCGCGCCCTCGGCCTCGGCCCGGGCGGCAATGCTCTGGATCTTCTTCACAAAGGGGCAGGTGGCATCGTGGTAAACAAGGCCGCGCTGCTCCAAAGTATCATAGATGGTGCGGGGCACGCCGTGGCTGCGGATGATGACCTCGTACCCGGTGGGGATATCGTCCACGGTATCGGCCACCAGCGCACCGCGCCTTTCCATATCGGCCACTGCCTGCGGGTTATGGATCAGCGGGCCCAGCGTTGCCACCTTATGGCCCTCGTTCAGCAGATTGTAGGTCAGCTCCACCGCGCGGTTCACGCCAAAGCAGAAGCCGGCGGTCTTGGCAAGACGAATTTCCATAGCGTTTCTCCTTCTCTAAACCTCTCAGCCTCGCATTCGCTCGGCAGCTCCCCTAATAGGGGAGTCAAGTTTACGCTGTTGTTTTCCTGCCTCCCCTACCAGGGGAGGTGTCGCCGAAGGTGACGGAGAGGTTCTCACTTCAGCTGTTCCCAGGCATCCAGCAGTGCCTGCTTATTGGCCCGGAGCACCTTCATATCCCGGCGGCTCTCCATGGCGAACTGGGCGGCGGGCATCGGCTCGCCGTAGATGACGTTCACCCGGCAGAACAGCCGCATCTTCCCGTCCGGCGTATCGTAGCGGATGCGCACCGGCACCACATCCACCCCGGCCTGCGCCGCAATGACGAACAGGCCGCTCTTGGGCGGCAGGAGCCTGCCCTCTTTTTCGCGGGTGCCCTCCGGGAAGATGAGCAAAGTCTCCCCCGCCCGGCAGGCCTCCACGGTCCGGTCAATGATCTCCAGCTCCTCCTTGGTACCGCGCACGCAGAGCGCGCCGCTGCAGCGGAAGAACCAGGTGAGCAGGGCGTTGATCTCAAACAGCTCCTTTTTGGCAAAAACGAGCATCCGCCTGCCCCAGAACCGGCTGATGACGATGAACACCGGGTCAATGGCTGAAACGTGGTTGGGGGCAATGATGCAGCCTTTGGTCCGCACCTTGCGCAGGTTTTCGCGGCCAACGGTATGGACCCGGAAGCCGATGTGGAACACCAGCCAGGCCAGCGGCAGCAATATGTAATATAGTACCATTTAATTAACCTTTTCTGCAATAATCTTTTTCATCGCCGCAAGGCTCTGCTCAAAGTCGAGGTCAGAGGTATCCAGCAGCACTGCATCCTCGGCCTGCTTCAGGGGGGCGGCGGCACGGTGGGTGTCCTGATAGTCCCGCTGCTTCACATCAGCCAGCACATCCTCAAAGGCGACCTCCATGCCCTTCTGCTGGTATTCCAGCCAGCGCCGTCTGGCCCGGGCTTCGGGAGCAGCGGTCAGGAAGATCTTGACAGTGGCATCCGGCAGCACCACAGTGCCGATATCCCGGCCATCCATCAGGACGTTCTGGGTCTTGGTCATGCCGCGCTGCAGCTCCAGCAGGAAGGCGCGGACTTCCGGGTTGGCACCCACGGCAGAGGCGGCCATACCAGCCTCCTCCGTGCGGATGGCGGTGCTCACGTCCTCACCGTTCAGATAGATATGCTGCTCCCCGTCAATGCAGTCCACCCGCAGGCCGATCTCCGGCAGCAGAGTGCTGACCGCCGCATTGTCCTTCGGGTCCACGCCTTTGCGCAGGGCATAGAGGCCGATGGTGCGGAACATGGCACCGGTATCCACATAGATGTAGCCCATCTCTGCGGCCAGCCGCCGCGCCAAGGTGGATTTGCCTGCCCCCGCAGGGCCGTCGATTGCAACTGAAACCATTTGGGATTCTCCTTTATTTATATAATAAGTATTTTATCATCGGTCAAGCTCTGCTCTGTCCAACCTCTCAGAGGTGATTTGCAAAGCTCTGCGCCGTACAGAAAGCGATCTGCAGGTTGTAGCCGCCGGTATAGGCATCCACATCCAGCACCTCACCTGCAAAGTAAAGGCCCAGCGCCTTCTTGCTCTGCATGGTCCTGGGGTCCACCTCCCGCACGGACACGCCGCCGGAAGTGATGACCGCATGGGCCAGGTCGCCCCGGGCATCGATGGGCACGTTCCAGTGCTTCATCAGGCGCACCAGCTCCCGCTTCTGCTCCCGGGTGATCTGGTTGGCCTTTGTGGCAGGGTCAATGCCCCAGCGCGCCACCATGACCGGCTGCATACTGGCAGGCAGCAGCTTGACCAGCGCCCCCTGGGCGGCATGGTTGGCCAGCAGGGCAAAATCCCGGGTGATGCGGTCATAGAGCTGCTCCTCGCTCAGGGCGGGCTTCAGGTCAATCTCGGCGTGGTACTTGTGCTTTTTCATATCGCCCAGATGGCTGGACGCGCTCAGGGTCAGCGGGCCGCTGATGCCAAAGTGGGTGAACAGCATCTCGCCCTGCTCCTCAAAGATGTCCTTGCCGTCCTCAAAAAGGGTCAGGGTCACATTTTTCAGGGCAAGCCCCATCATCTTTTTGCAGTCCGGGTCATGGCTGACCAGACTGACCAGACTGGGTACCGGCTCCACAAGAGTGTGCCCGGCCTGCTGGGCCAGCCGGTAACCGTCGCCGGTGGAGCCGGTGGTGGGGTAGCTCACACCGCCGGTGGCCACCAGCACGGCATCGGCCCGGTATTCTTTCCCGGAAGTCCCCCGCACACCGACACACCGCAGGGCAGGCCCGGCCTTTTTCTTTTTGGGATGGCGCGGATTTTCCGGCACGGCAGGGGCGGCTTCCGGCTCCTGGGGCAGCTCTTCCAGAAGCAGCTTTTTTGCCCCGTCATAAACGATCTCCGCGTCCTGTGCGTAGCGGAGCAGTGCCTGCCGGATCTCTTCGGCTTTGTCGGACACCGGGAACACCCGGCGGCCGCGCTCCACCTTCAGCTCCACGCCCAGGCTCTCAAACAGCTCCATGGTCCTGGCGGGCGGGAACGCCCCCAGCGAGGAGAACAGAAAGCGCGGATTGGTGCGGACATGGTGCAGAAACTCCTCCGCGGTGCAGTCGTTGGTCACATTGCAGCGCCCCTTGCCCGTGACCAGGATCTTCTGACCGGGCTTGTCGGTATGCTCCAGCACCGTTACCTGATGCCCCTGCCGCACAGCGGCCCCCGCCGCCATCAGCCCGGCCGCACCGGCCCCCACGATCAACACCTTTGCCATTCTGGTTCCTCCCGCAATTCACTGCCTGTCGAAATTTGTTCTAGTTTATCATACCAGAATCGGCCCGCAATTGCAATCTGCATTCCTTTGGAAAAGCACAGAAAAGCGGCAGACGGTCGTGTCTGCCGCTTTGGGTCACTGCATCAGTTTTGCGGGGTCAAGATAACTGTCATCCTGCTTCACTTCCAGGTGGATATGGCTTTCCTCGGCGCATTCACAGCTGACGCTGCCCACCTTGCCCAATGTCTGCCCGGCACTGACCGTCTCGCCCTCCTTCACCGCCGGGCTGGCCACGCCGCAGAGCCGCCAGACACGGCCCGCACTGTCCTTGATCGCCACAGTGGGGCCCCAGCTGCCATCGGAACCGGCCAGCACCACTGTGCCCGCCGTAGGGCTCTGGACGGCGGCATCCTTTGCGCAGGCATAGTCGATGCCGTTGTGGGTGCGCCAGTCGCCCAGGGTCTTGTTGTAGACCAGCTCATCGCCGCTGTATCCATTGAGCACCCTGCCAGAGATCGGCTGCGTGGAAGCAGGCGCTGCCGAACTGCTGGCAGGCGAGGATGCACCTTGCAGCGCGGATGGTTCGCGCACCGAGCCAGAGCCAGCCTGCGGCGCAGAGGAGACCGAAGATGCACTCCGCGATGCCGAGGAGGCCGCCTTGGGTACATTGCTTACACTGTTTGCGGCGGGTTCGGTCGGCCATTCCCATGTTGTTTCGTCCTCCTGTGGCGTGGTGGTGGAAAGCCCCTCATCGATGCCGGGGGCCGTGGATGTGCTGTCCGGTGTCTTCAGGCCCGAAAGGTTCTTGTCCAGCTCGTCGCGCACGGTGCGCACCGCCCAGACCCCCGCCGCTGCTGCCGCCACCAGACAGGCCAGCAGTGCCAGTGCAAACCCTTTGTCCCGCAGAAATTTCCTGATCTGTTCCATGTTCGTTACTCCAATCCGTCATGGTTTCGCTTGATTTTCTGATTGCAGTATGCGATTTCGGAACCGGGTTTATACACATTTTATAAAAAGAAAGCCCTCTCCGTCAAAGCCTGAGGCCTTGACGGAGAGGGCTGAAATACACAGATCAGCTGCGGCTGCGGTTGTTGCCCATCAGGCGGACAACATACAGGAAGATGTTGATGAAGTCCAGATACAGGGTCAGCGCACCATAGATGGAAGCCTTTTCGGCCATCTCAGCATCAGCGGAGTAGTAGCTGTACATCTGCTGCAGCTTCTGGGTATCGTAAGCGGTCAGCAGCATGAACACCACCAGACCGATGCCGCAGTAGAGCACCGAGCCGCCAAAGCCGAAGCCGAACAGCATCCCCACAAAGCCGGTGATGATCATGGCAACCAGAGCCATCATCAGGCGGGGGCCCCAGCCGGTCAGGTCCTTATGGGTGGTGGTGCCGTAAACAGCCATCAGCCCGAAGTAAAGGGACGTTGCCAGCAGCGCCATGATCAGGGTGCTTGCCGAGAAAACAAGGAAATAGTAGCTCAGCACCATGCCGTTGAGCAGTGCATAACCGAAAAAGGTCGCACGGGCAGCTCCCACCGACATGGTCTGCACCCGGGAGCTCAGCACGAACACCAGCGCCAGCTCCGCAATGGTCAGCACAAGATAGAGCGAATCGACCAGATAGATGAGCGAGGTCGTTGCAGTGAGATAGGCCATGGCGAAGGTGATGAGCAGGCCGCAGGCCATCCAGCGGTAGGTGCGGGTCATATAGTCCGATGCGCTCATCGTGGGCTCCGCATAGCCGCGGTCATAATTTCTGTAATCCATTGTGGAACTCCTCCAGTCTTTTTGCCGGGGCGGGCATTCCGCCTTGCTCCGGTCTACGTTTTATAGTATACTGCATAGAAATGAACGTTTCGTGAAAAAGGCTGTGATATTGTATGTCTCTTGGACTTTATCTGCATATTCCCTACTGTTTTTCCAAATGCCGGTACTGTGATTTCTATTCTGCCCCCGGCCAGCGCGGCGTGCCCACCCAGTATGTGGATGCCCTTCTGCGGGAGCTTGCCCGCTTTGCGCCGGAAGCGCCTCTTCACCCGGACACGATCTATTTTGGCGGCGGCACCCCCAGCCTGCTCTCCCCTGCTGATGCCGCCCGGCTCATTGCGGCGGCAGCTCCGGTACCCGGGGCGGAGATCACGCTGGAGGCCAACCCTGAGACCGTGACCGAGCAGACCCTGTGCGGTTTCCGGAAAGCCGGGGTGAACCGCATCTCTTTCGGGGTACAGTCGGCCCGTGACAGCCAGCTGAAAACGCTGGGCCGCCCCCATACCGCCCGGCAGGCTCGGGCTGCCTTTGCGGCGGCACGGCGGGCAGGCTTTACCAACATCAGCGGCGACATTATGCTGGCCCTGCCCCATTATACGCAGGCCGAGTTTGACGAGACACTGGAGCTCATTGCGGAGGGCGGGGCAACGCACATCTCCGCTTACCTCTTAAAGATCGAACCGGATTCCGCCTTTGGCAGGCACCCGCCCGAGGGTCTGCCCTCCCCCGACGAAGCAGCAGACTTTTACCTCTACGCCGTGGAACACCTGGAGCACCACGGATACCGGCAGTATGAGATCTCGAACTTTGCAAAGCCCGGCTATGAGGGCAGGCACAACCTCATCTACTGGAACTGTGGGGATTACCTCGGCCTTGGCCCGGCGGCGCACTCCTGCATGGGCGGCAGACGATTCTATTACCCCGCCGACACCGAGGCCTTCCTGAACGACAAAGCAGCCCCCGTTATGGACGGAGGCTGCGGCGCAGAGGACTATCTCATTTTACAGCTGCGGCTGCGCAAGGGGCTGGATCTTTCCGCCTATAAGGCCCGCTACGGGAAGGAGTTTTCCACCGCCCAGCTTGCCTTTGTGAAAAACTGTGTGAAGTCCGGCTATGCCACCTTCGATGGCAGTACCCTTGCCCTCACCCCCGCCGGGCTCATTGTGCAGAACAGCATTCTGGCGGAGCTGCTGTGACTTTTGCTTGACAATTTACGTTGAAACGTATATACTGAAATTACAAAAGGTGCTGCCCTCCAAACGGCTAGCTCCTTACGTTACTCGTATCAAAAAAGATTGACCGATTTGCTTGGGGAAGCATAGATGGCGGTCAGTCTTTTTTGTTTTTATATCTTTTGTCGTCATGGCTGATTTTCCATGTGATGTCAAAAACACCATATGCTACGCTGGAAACAAATGTCAACAGCAGCAGCACTTCTGACAAAGTCATGCGCATTCCTCCTTTCGCCGAAGCGTCGGGATTGTGCGCCCAAAAAAGCCGCCCTCCCGATGCCTGTTTACCAGTAAGTAAAACCTTTGCGGTTCGGTAAGGAGCGTTCAGCCGCCTACGTTTAAGGCAACACCTGATGACAGCTTAAAAGCTGTATTTTTAGGATATCATATTTTCTGACAAAATACAATCACTTACGTCAGGTCAATGACCCTCCACCCCAGCTCCCGGATGGCTTCCCGGTCATGGGTGGCCAACAGAACAGCCCGTTCGCCGCGGCGCTCTTTCAGGAGCGCTGCGGCTTTTTTCATGGTCTCCGGGTCCATGCCGGTGAAGGGTTCGTCCAGCAGCAGCGTGTCGCACCCGGCCCAGAGGGCGCGGAGCAGGGCCGCACGGCGCTTCTGCCCGCCAGAAAGCTTCCGGGCAGGCAGGGCAAGCGCCTGCTCATCATATCCAAATCGTTGAAAATCCGACACGATTTGCGTTTTGTATTGTGTTTTTCCCTCCGGAAGCACCAGTTCCACGTTCTGCACGGCGGTCAGCTGCGGGCAGAGCCGATCCTCCTGAAAGACAGCACCGACCCGGCCCACGCCCTGCACCGTGCCGGAATCCGGCGCTTCCAGCCCCATCAGGATGCGGAGCAGGGTGGTCTTGCCCCAGCCGCTGGGGGCCCAGAGGATGGCAGGCTCCGCAAGGGTCAGATCCAGATCCTCAAAGAGCGTTTTTTCTCCAAAGCGTTTTGTTAATCCGCAAATTTCCAGTTTGTTAATCATTTTTCGTCACATCCTCTCCCAACACGCGGGCCACTGCCTTGTCCAGCAGGGCCAGGAACAGCTTCTCAAAGCCTGCGCTCAGCAGGATGATGACAAACGTCCAGGCGAACAGCTCCCCGGTAGAGAGTGTGATCTTTGCCCGGTAGAGGGCATCTCCGATGCTGCCATCGGGCAGGCCAATGACCTCGGCGGCCACACCGCTCTTCCAGCAGATGCCCAGCGCCACGCTGCACCCCTGCCGGAAGGCCGGCAGAATGGCGGGCAGCCAGATGGCTTTGACCCGCCGGGCCAGCGACAGACGGAACACCTGTGCCATTTCCAGCAGCTGCACGTCCGCGCTCTCGATGCCGGTGCGCACGGCACTGTACAGCACGGGCAGGACCATCAGAAAGCTGATGAGGATGGAGAGCGACCGCCCGCTGACCCACACCAGCGCCAGAATGATGAAGCTGGCCACCGGCGTGGCCTTGACCAGCTGGATGACCGGAGCCAGCAGCGTGTCCACCCAGGCCCAGCGCTCGGCGGCGGCCGCCAGCAGAACGCTGACCACCACGCCCAGCGCAAAACCCAGCAGGATGTGCCCGGCGCTGAACCCCACCCGCTGCCAGAAATCGGCCTGCGGCAGCAGCTCCATCAGGGTGCCCGCCGCCTGAATGGGTGACACCAGAAAGACATCCTGCCCGATGGCCATGGCCGCCGCCTGCCAGACGGCCAGCCAGAACACCGCCGCTGCCAGCAGCCCTGTGCGGCACTTTTTCTTCTGTTTCATTTTACCTGCTCCGTTCTCACTCAAAAAGAGCCGTGCGGCTGCACGGCTCTCCTTTTTATTGGTTTACTGAAAACTGCGCTGGACGCTTTTCCAGAACACCTGGCCGGGCGTGGCCTTTGTGTAGTAGAAGTTTGCATCTGGCAGCTTGCCGCCCACTGCAGCGTGGGAAGCATCATACAGCACCTTGAGGTAGGCGTTGACATCGGCCTTCATCTCGTCCCCCACACGGTAAACGATGTTGCACTGGGGCAGCGCCTTCTGGGCAATGGCCTTTTTGGCCACCACACCGGTCTCCTCACAGAGAGCCGCCGTACCGGCAACATCTGTCTGGGCGGCCTTGATGCTCTTCTCGTAATCCCGCAGGAAATTTGCCACGATGTCCGGGTTCTCTTTGGCGTACTCGGTGCGGACAACGGTGACCCCCGTGATGAGCTGGGTGTCACAGACCTTGTTCCACTCCTTGGTCAGGTCCAGCACCACCCGCAGGCTGCTGTCCTTCAGCTGGGCGGCGGTCACATAGGGCTGGGGCAGAACGGCAATGGCATCCTTTTTGGAGGCGGCCATCTGGGCAGTCACCTCAGATGCCTCGCTGTAATACTCGATCTTCACATCCTTATCGGGGTCCAGTCCATTCTTGGTGAGCAGGTAGCGCAGAACATACTCCGGCGTGGTGCCCTTGCCGGTGGACAGGATGGTGCGGCCCTTCAGGTCGGCAAAGCTGTGGACACTGTCGCCCTTTTCCACCACATACAGCACGCCCAGCGTGTTCACGGCCATCACCTGGATGCCGCCATTGGTCTTCTGGTAGAGGGTCGCGGCCAGATTGGCAGGGATGGCGGCCATATCCAGTTCACCCTTGATGAGCTTGGGCACGATCTCGTCCGCTGCACCGTAGAGCTGCAGGTCGTAGTGCTGGCTGGCCTTGCCGCTGCGCTCCATATCCAGCAGATTGACCAGGCCCATGGTGGTGGGGCCCTTCAGGCCCGCAATGCGCACACCGCTTTTTGTTTTGGCGGCAAAAGCCCCGCAGGCCAGCAGGCTGATCATCAGCGCAGCCGACAGCAGCAGGGAGGTCAGTTTTTTCATCATGGTTCAGATTCCTTCCTCTCTTTGTTGTTCCAACCAGAAACAAAATTTGCAAATTTTGCAAAATCATTTGCTTTACGCGCTCAAGTTTACTATAATGGAGCTAAAAATACCGTTGCCCATGCAACGGAATTGCAGAAGGGCGGTGAGGGCCCGGGGAAAACCTCACGGAACTGACATGGAAAACTATCTGCCGCTGTTACAATCCACCTCTCTTTTTGCCGGGATCTCTGCCGGGGAACTGCGCCCCCTGCTCAGTGAGCTTGGGGCCTGCATCCGCAGTTATGGCCGGGGCGAGGCGCTGGTGCAGGCCGGGGCCCCCAGCCGCCGGGTCGGCGTTGTGCTGACCGGAAGCATCGAGGCCTACCGCCCGGCACCGGGCGGGGCACGGATCCCCATCACCCACATGGGGCCGGGGGGCGTGTTTGGTGACGTGCTGGGCGGTTCCAGCCTGGACAGCCCGGTCACGGTGGTGGCATCCGCCCCCTGCGAGGTCCTGCTCTTCCCCTACGAGAAGCTGCTCCAGCCGGACGGCTCCGCTGCCCGCCAGCGCCTGCTGCAGAATCTGGTGCGGACCATCAGCGATAAATATTTCCTGCTCTCCCGCCGGGTGGACCTGCTGGTGATGAAGACCCTGCGGGCCAAGGTCTGCGCCTACCTGCTCAGCGAGGCCGAGCAGCAGGGCAGCATGACCTTTACCATCCCCTTCTCCCGCATCCAGCTGGCCGATTACCTCAACTGTGACCGTAGCGCCCTTTCCCGGGAGCTGAGCCTGATGCAGCGGGACGGCCTGCTGGACACCTACCGTTCCAGCTTCAAGCTGCTGGAGCCGGAAGCTTTGCGGCAGATGATTCTATAAAAGGAAAGTGATCTATAACTATGTCTAAACCAATTCTCTGGATCGTGATCCCCTGCTACAACGAGGAGCAGGTGCTGCCCATTACAGCGCCGATGTTCCTGCAAAAGATCACCAGCCTCACCGAAAAAGGCATGATCAGCGACAAGAGCCGGGTGCTGTTCGTCAACGATGGCTCCCGCGATAAGACCTGGGAGCTCATCTGCAGCTTTGCAAAGCAGGATGCGCATTTCATCGGCATTTCCCAGAGCCGGAACCGGGGCCATCAGAACGCCGTGCTGGCAGGCCTGATGGAGGCCCGCGCCAACAACTGCGACATCACCATCTCCATTGACTGCGATGGTCAGGATGACATCAACGCCATGGACGAGATGGTGCAGAAATATCTGGACGGTGCCGAGGTGGTCTACGGCGTGCGCAGCCGCCGGGACACCGACACCTTCTTCAAGCGGTTCACTGCCGAGGGCTTCTACCACCTGATGAATGCCCTTGGTGCGGATATCGTGTTCAACCACGCCGACTACCGGCTCATCAGCGCCCGGGTGCTGGACAGCTTTGCCGACTACAAGGAGGTCAACATCTTCCTGCGCGGCATGGTGCCGCTGGTGGGCTTCCAGAGCGAGCAGGTGTTCTACGAGCGGCACGAGCGGCTGGCCGGTGAGAGCCACTATCCCCTGCGCAAAATGCTGGCGCTGGCCTTTGATGGCATCACCAGCCTTTCCAACAAGCCCATCCGGCTCATCACCGGGGCAGGCATCGTGGTCAGCCTCATCAGCTTCATCGGCGTGATCTGGGCCATCGTGCAGGCGGCCATGGGCAGCGTGGTGGCCGGCTGGGCCTCCACCATCTGCATCGTCTGCTTTGTGGGCGGCGTGCAGCTGGTCTGCCTGGGTGTCATCGGCGAATACATCGGCAAGATCTATATGGAAACAAAGGCCCGCCCGCGCTACATCATCTCGGAGCGCACCTGGGCCCCCTATGAAAGGAAGTATCACGGATGAGCAAACAGAGCTGGCGGGGCAGCACCCTGCTGAACCCGGAACCGCCGGTGCTGGTCTCCTGCGGCGGGCTGGAGCAGCCCAACCTCATCACCATCGGCTGGACAGGCACCATCTGCACCCAGCCCAGCATGGTATCCATCAGCGTCCGCCCCGAACGGTACAGCCACCACCTCATCAAGGAGAGCGGACAATTTGCCATCAACCTGCCCACTGAACAGCTGGTGCGCGCGGTGGACTGGTGCGGCGTGAAGAGCGGCCGCGACAACGACAAGTTTGCCGCCTGTAAGCTCCATGCCGCCCCGGGCAGCGTTCTGACCGACTGCCCCATCCTGGAGGAGAGCCCGGTCAATCTGGAATGCAGGGTCACGCAGGTCATCCCGCTGGGCAGCCATGACCTGTTCCTGGCCGAAGTCGTGGCCTGCGATGTGGATGAGAGCCTGCTGGACGAAAACGGCAAGCTCTGCCTGGACAAAGCAAAGCTGATCGTGTACAGCCACGGCGAGTACCTGAGCCTGGGCAAAAAGCTGGGCACCTTCGGGTACAGCGTGCGGAAAAAGAGACCCGGAAAACGGAAAAAATGATCTGACCTGCAAAGGGCGGGGCATCAGTGCAGTAAGCTGATGCCCCGCCTTTTTCCTGTTTCGTTCCCTTCCCCCAACAACAAAAAGCCCCGCCGGCAGAGGGAATTGCCAGCAGGGCTCCGGAAATGTCAATATGAACTTAACTTGGCTCTCCTATCAGGAGAGCTGTCGAGCGTATGCGAGACGGAGAGGTTTAATCCTCCGCACCCTCATCCAGGTTGCCCAGCTTCTTGGCCTGCTCCACCACGGCGGGCACCAGCATCTCGGGCAGGATCTCGTAGCGGGCAAACTCGGTGGTGAACCAGCCGCGGCCCTGGGTGATCTGCCGGATAAAGGTGGTGAAGTTGCTCAGCTCAGCCAGCGGGACCTCGGCAATGACGGTCTGCATGCCATCCTCATCGGGTTCCATGCCCAGCACGCGGCCGCGGCGCTTGGTCACATCGCCCATGATATCGCCGGTGTTGTCGTTGGGGACATGGGCCTTCAGGGTATGGATGGGCTCCAGAATGACGGGGCCTGCCTCGGGCATTGCAGCCTTATAGGCCAGCTTTGCAGCCATAATAAAGGCCATCTCGGAACTGTCCACGGGGTGGTAGCTGCCATCCAGCAGGGTAGCCTTCAGGCCGACCACAGGATAGCCGGCCAGCACGCCCTTTTCGGCGGCAAGGCGGACACCCTTTTCCACTGCCGGGAAGAAGTTCTTGGGCACGCTGCCGCCGAACACCTTTTCCTCAAACACGACCTGCTCGCTGTCACAGGGCTCGAAGTTGATGACGACATCGCCGAACTGGCCGTGGCCGCCGGTCTGCTTCTTATGGCGGCCCTGCTTCTGGCAGGCCTTGCGGATGGACTCACGGTAGGCAATGCGGGGAGCTTCCAGACCGATCTCCACGCCGAACTTATTCTTCAGCTTGGCCTTGACCACATCCAGATGCTGCTCACCCAGGCCACCAATGATCTGCTGGTGGGTCTCGGCATTATTGATGTAGCTCAGAGTCGGATCTTCTTCCATCAGGCGGGCCAGCGCGCTGGAGATCTTGCCCTCATCGCCCTTTTTGGCCACGGTGACTGCCATGAACAGGCTGGGCAGCGGGAAGGCAGCGGCAGGCAGCTTGACCACGCGGGAAGCATCGCACAGGGTATCGCCGGTCTTTGCGCTGACCAGCTTTGCCACAGCGCCGATATCACCGGCACCGATGCCGTCGGTCTCGACCTGCTTCTTGCCGATGACGGTCAGGGGCTTGCTGATCTTCTCGGTCTCGCCGGTGCGGGCGTTGACCAGAGCAGCGCCGCCGGTCACCTTGCCGCTGATCACGCGCAGGTAGCTCAGCTTGCCCACGAACGGGTCAGCCACAGTCTTAAAGACATAGGCTGCGGTGGGCTCGGTCTCATCACAATGCAGCTCCACAGGCTCGCCGCTGGCATTCTCGGCCAGGATGGCGGCATCGTGCTGCGGGCTGGGCAGGAGCTTGTGCATATTGAACAGCAGCATATCCAATGCCTGCTGGTTGACGGCGCTGCCGCAGAACACAGGGGTGATCAGGCCGTCCTTAACGCCCTTGCGCATTCCCTCAACGATCTCCTCGGTCGTAAAGGGTTCACCGCCGAAGAACTTTTCCATCAGCTCATCGTCGGTCTCGGCAATGGCCTCGCTCATGGCCTCGATCAGGCCCTGGAAGCGGTGGCCGATATCGGGCAGCTCCACCTGGATCTGCTTGCCGCTCTCATACTTGAAGGCTTTCTGGCTGAACAGGTTGATGTAGACAAGGGTGCCGTCGTCCAGCTTGGCGGGCACAACACAGGGGCAGACGGTGGAGCCGAACTTGATCTTCATCTCCTCCAGAATCTTGAAGTAGTTGGCATTTTCCAGGTCGCACTTGGAGATGAACACCATGGTGGCCTTGCCGTTCTTGCGGGCCAGCTGGAAGGCTTTCTCCGCGCCCACGGTCACGCCGCTGCGGCCGGAAACACACACCAGCACGCTCTCGGCAGCGCGGATGCCCTCATACTCACCTGCCTCAAAGTCGAACAGGCCCGGCGCATCGATCAGGTTGTACTTGATGCCTTCGTACTCCACCGGCACCACGGATGCCGACAGACTTGCCTTCCGCTTTGCTTCCTCAGGGTCAAAGTCCGAAATCGTGGTGCCGTCCTCAACACGGCCCATACGCTCTGCTGCGCCCGAAAAATAGACCAGTGCCTCAGTCAGCGTCGTTTTGCCGCTGCCGGCATGGCCTGCAATCAAGATATTACGGATGTTGTTGCTTGCGTATTTCATATCGGTTTTTCCCTCATTTCCGCCGCACGGAGCAGTCTCTCCGTTTTTGTGGCATATTTTACAAAGATAATACCACACTCAAAATGATTTTCAAATAGATTGTCCGAAATTTTCTTTCACCTGCCCGCCAAACTTCCCAGGGTTCTTTTGTGCATTTTGACCGGATGCGCGCAAAATCGATTGCAGGACGTGGGTTGGCATGGTACAATAGACCCAATGAAAGATAGAGGGAGGCACTTTGCCATGAAACGCACCGATTACATCAACTGGGATGAATACTTTATGGGCATCGCCCTGCTCACCGCCATGCGCTCCAAGGACCCCAGCAGCCAGGTGGGAGCCTGCATCGTCAGCCCGGAGAACAAGATCCTCTCCCTGGGCTACAACGGAATGCCCATTGGATGCGATGACGATGCCATGCCGTGGGAGCGCGAGGGCGACCCGCTGGACACGAAGTACATGTACGTCTGCCATGCGGAGCTCAACGCCATCCTGAACAGCGCCCACAACAACCTGAAGGGTGCCCGGGTCTATGTGACCCTCTTCCCCTGCAACGAGTGCGCCAAGGCCATCATCCAGTCCGGCATCTCCGAGGTGGTGTACTACGGCGACAAGTACCACGATTCCGATTCCAGCGTGGCGGCGCGGTTCATGTTCAAAAAGGCAGGCGTGCGGCTGACCGCCTACACCCCCAGCGGGCGGAAGGAACTGCTGGAGCTGTAAGGGGAGCGAAACCTCTCCGTCATCATCGCTTCGCTCGATGCCACCTCTCCTAGTAGGAGAGGCCTTGGCATACCGTTGCGTTTTCGTGGGTCAGCGCTTCGCTCCTGTTTGCCCTGCGGCAGGCATCGGTTTTGGAGCGCCAGCGATCATTGCGAAAAATGAATCCTCTGCCAAGGGCTCCCCTACTAGGGGAGCTGTCGCGGCAGCGCCCGCGACTGAGAGGTTTCTCCCAAAACTTTCCCTTGAAAATACAGTTTATTCGTTATATAATAGAACCATCTTATCGAATAAATATACATTTTGCATTGCATAGAGAGGAAAGTATACAATGAGTCTGAAAAATCGCAGTTTTCTGAAGCTTCTGGACTACACCCCTGCCGAGATCGAGGAGCTGCTCGATCTGGCCGCTGACCTGAAGGCCAGGAAAAAGGCCGGCATCCGCCACAATGAGCAGCTGGCAGGCAAGAACATCGCCCTGATCTTTGAAAAGACCTCCACCCGCACCCGCTGCAGCTTTGAGGTCGCCGCTCACGATCTGGGCATGGAGGTCACCTACCTTGACCCGTCGGGCAGCCAGATCGGCAAAAAGGAATCCATTGCCGACACCGCCCGGGTGCTGGGCCGGATGTTTGACGGCATCGAGTACCGCGGCTATGGGCAGGAGATCGTGGAAGACCTGGCCCATTACGCCGGTGTTCCGGTCTGGAACGGCCTGACCAACGAGTTCCATCCCACCCAGATCCTTGCCGACTTCCTGACCATCCGGGAGCACTTCGGCAGCCTGAAGGGCATCCATTTCGTCTACTTCGGCGATGCCCGCTACAACATGGGCAACAGCCTGATGGTGGGCTGTGCCAAGATGGGCCTGCACTTCACTGCCTGCGCCCCCAAAAAGTATCAGCCGGATGCCGCCCTGATCGCACAGTGCCAGGCCATTGCCGCCGAGACCGGTGCCACCCTGACCTTTGAGGAGGACCCCGCCAAGGCTGCCCAGGGTGCCGATGTCCTTTACACCGATGTGTGGGTCTCCATGGGCGAGCCCATCGAGGTCTGGGCCGAGCGCATCCACGACCTGGCCCCCTATCAGATCAATCAGGAGCTGATGAATATTGCAGGCCCCAAGGCCGTGTTTATGCACTGCCTGCCCGCCTACCACGACCACAAGACCGCTGTGGGCAAGGAGATGGGCGAGCGCTTTGGCCGCGATGCCATGGAGGTGACCGATGAGGTATTCGAGGGCCCCCAGAGCATCGTCTTTGACGAGGCCGAAAACCGGATGCACACCATCAAAGCCGTGATGGCAGCTACGCTGGGCTATCAGAAGTAACTGCGTCTCTCTCAGCACAATATGCACAGGCCCGGTCGTTCCCGAACGATCGGGCTTTTTGTTTCTGTCTCCCGTTTTGGTCTGCCGGAGGCTCCCCTGCAAAGGGTCCTGGCCGCGCGGGAAAATTTTCCATTCTCCGAAAGCGTTGCAATTACAGTTGAAAATCCGTTGCAAAACCCATATACTAAAAGGGTAATGCACTGGAAAAGGAGGGAGACTATGGGCGGAGGACATCTTTCCCGGCCGGACTTCGGGATGCCGCAGCCGGACCCGGACCACCCGCTGACCGAATTCTATCTGCTGCTGCAGCACGGGCTGGACAAGGCGGGCGTTTTCCACCTGCCTGCGCTCTATGCCAGCTTCCGGGCACCGGCCCGGCGCATCTATGCCGACGAGGCCGCCGGGTGCCTCACCCTCAGCGAAACGGCGGACGAGGGTGCTGTTCTGCTCTCTGCTCCCCGGAACCTCCAGCTGCTTTACAGCAGCCTGCATGTGGAGCCGGATGGCTCCCCCGCCGCCCTGCTGCTCACCGAGGAGTGTTCCCGCGCTGTCTGCGCGGTGCAGCTGCTGCCTCCCTTTGTCTGGGAGGACCCGCTGCCTCCCCTGCCGGATGTCCCGGCCGCTCTGACCCTGCAATTGACCCTGCAGGATGTGGAGGCCATCGACACCGACCCTGCCGCCCTTGCCCGCCGCCTGTGCCAGACCACCCGGCAGAAGCACTGGCTGGCCCACCCCAAAGCAGATCTGTATCTTGCGGAGAAAATTGCCCTTTTCCAAAGGCTATATCGTTAATGCAATAATCCGTGCGCTTCACCCGTATATGGGGTGAAACGTCCCTTTGAAACAGTTGTTTCCACCAGCCCCGCCCGGGGCCGTAAAGGAGAGAAAGAGACTTATGGGACAGTTGACCAAAGACGAAGTTTTTGCGCTGGCTGTACAGCGATACAGCGACACCGTGTTCCGCGCCGCGATGCACAATTGCAGTTGCACCGCCGACGCGGAGGACGTGGTGCAGGATGTGTTTGAAAAGCTCCTGCGCTACGAAGGCCGCTTTGAGAGTGAGGAGCACCTCAAAGCCTGGCTGCTGCGGGTCGCCATCAATCGCTGCCGGGATATCACCCGGGCCGCGCGCCAGAAGGACACCGAACTGGACGAAAACATTCCTGCCCCGGAATCCGGAAATGACGGCAGTGTGCTCGATGCGGTGCGCACTCTGCCGGAAAACTACCGCAACGCCGTGTACCTCCATTATTACGAGGGCTACACTGCCGCCGAGGTAGGCCGGATGCTGGGTGCGCCCACCAACACGGTGCTCAGCTGGCTGCGGCGGGCACGCGCCCAGTTACATACGCTGCTGAAGGAGGAGATCGAAGATGAGGTGGTATGAATACAAGATGGAAGTGGACGATCTGCACGCTTCCGATGACCTGAAGGCAAAACTGCTTGCCCTGCAGGCCAATGCCGCCGAAACACCCGGTGCCAAGAGCATCGCCATGCCCGCGCCTTCCCCGACCCCCAAAAAACAGAAAAAGCCCCTCCGCTTCCCCGCCCGGCGCTGGGCCCAGCTGGCCGCCTGCGTGGCAGTCTGCGGGGTCTGCCTGTACGGTGCCGTGTATGCCTATGAATGGAAAGGGGTCACCCTGCTGGGCGGCGGCTCTTCCTCCAACTACTCTGCCGCCGCCACCAAGGAAGCCGCCCCGCAGGCCGCTGTTTACTCCATGGAGGACACCGAAAACGCCACCTACGGTTCTGCGGACAACGGTATCTCCACCTTCGGCGCAGAGGACGGCTACCGGTCAGCAGACACTGCCGCCGGCGGTTCCCTGCTGACCTCCGGCGAAGCGGAGAGCGATGCTTCCACCCGCACCGCCGACAGCGCCAAGATCATCTATACTGCCAACCTCACGCTGGAGACCCGGGATTACGATACCGCCCGTGCGGCACTGGATGCGGCCCTTTCTGACGCGGACGGCTATATGGAATCCAGCAGTGAGTACACCAACACCGACAGCACCCGGAGCGTCAGCCTGACTTTGCGGGTGCCCCAGGACAGCTACAAGAGTTTTCTGGCCGCTGCTGCCCAGTCCGGCAGCGTGACCTACCAGAACCAGCAGGCGGAGGATATCACCACCCGGTATATGGACACCGAGGCCCGGCTGGCCAGCCTGACCGCCCAGCGCACCCGCCTGCAGGAGCTGCAGGCCCAGGCCGATACCCTGGCCGACCTGCTGGAGATCGAGTCCAGCCTGAGCGATGTGCAGTACCAGATCGAGAGCTGGCAGAGCCAGCTGGACTGGTACAGCAATCAGGTCTCCTGCTGCACTGTCTATATCACCCTGAACGAGGTGGAGACCCTGACCCCCACCAGCACCAGCTTCGGCGCAAAGCTGCTGGCCGCCCTGCGCAATGGCTGGACCGGCTTCGTGTCCGGTGCACAGGCCGCGGCGGTGTTCCTTGTGGGCGCATGGCCCGCCATCCTCATCGGCGCGGTCTGCGGCGTGATCTACTACCGTGTCCGCCATCCCAGAAAGAAAAAGTAAAAAACTTTTCCAAAACCCTTGACATCCACCCGCCTCTGTGGTATTATACTTGAGCAGTCAGCGAACAGCTGATGCAGACAAGTAAATATCGCGGGGTGGAGCAGTCTGGTAGCTCGTCGGGCTCATAACCCGAAGGTCGTTGGTTCAAATCCGGCCCCCGCAACCACCAAGCATCTTGAAGTGATTCAGGATGCTTTTTCTTTTGTCCCATTTTCTGTATCCCGCTGTTTCGGATAAAAAAACTCCCGACGTTCTGCGCGTCGGGAGCTTTTGCTGTTATGCGGTCTTCCGGGTCACTTCAGCACCGCACCCAGGTTTGCACTGGTGACCATGCGGGCATAGCGGCTGAGCCAGCCGGTCTTGATGTTGGGCTCGGGCGCAACGTACTTTGCCTTGCGCTCGGCCAGCACCTCGTCGCTGACCTCCAGTGTGATCTTTGCGTTGGGGATATCAATACTGATGGTATCGCCCTCCTCGATCAGGCCGATGGGACCGCCGGAAGCAGCCTCGGGGCTGACGTGGCCGATGGCTGCGCCGCGGCTTGCGCCAGAGAAGCGGCCATCGGTGATGAGGGCCACGGTTTTATCCAGCTTCATACCGGCCAGAGCGGAGGTGGGGTTGAGCATCTCGCGCATACCGGGGCCGCCCTTGGGGCCCTCGTAGCGGATGACCACCACATCGCCCGGAACGATCTGGCCTGCGTAGATGGCTGCAATGGCGGTCTCCTCGCTGTTGAACACGCGGGCCGGGCCGGAGTGCTGCTGCATCTCGGGGGCCACGGCGCTGCGCTTGACCACACAGCCGTCCGGAGCGATGTTGCCCCACAGGATCTGCAGGCCGCCGGTCTGGGAGTAGGGGTTCTCGATGGGACGGATGGCCTTTTCGTTCAGGATGTGGGCACCCTTGATGTTCTCCCCCAGGGTCTTGCCGGTGACGGTGGGCACATCCAGATCCAGCAGGCCCTTCTTGGCCAGCTCTGCCTGCACAGCGGGGATGCCGCCTGCGGCATAGAGGTCGGGCATGTGGGTGGGGCCTGCGGGGGCCAGATGGCAGAGGTTGGGGGTCCTGGCGCTGATCTCGTTGAAGAGCTTCAGGTCAATGGGCACACCGGCCTCGTAGGCAATGGCCAGCAGATGCAGGACGGTATTGGTGGAGCAGCCCAGCGCCATATCGCAGGTCAGTGCGTTGCGGATGGAGCGCTCGTTGATGATCTGGCGGGCGGTGATGCCCTTGTTGACCATGTCCATGATGGCCATACCGGCGTGCTTGGCCAGCTGCAGGCGCTTGGAGTAGACCGCCGGAATGGTGCCGTTGCCGGGCAGGGCAATGCCAATGGCCTCGCACAGGCAGTTCATGCTGTTGGCGGTGTACATGCCGGAGCAGCTGCCGCAGCTGGGGCAGCAGTTGCAGGTGCAGTCTTCCAGCTGCTCGTCGGTGATCATACCGGCCTTGTAAGCGCCCACAGCCTCGAACATCTTGGAAAGGCTGACTTCCTCGCCGCCGTAGCTGCCAGCCAGCATGGGGCCGCCGGAGCAGACCACCGCGGGCACATCCATGCGGACTGCGGCCATGACCATGCCGGGCACGATCTTATCGCAGTTGGGCACCAGCACCAGACCGTCCAGCTGATGGGCCATCAGCATGGTCTCCACGCTGTCGCAGATCAGCTCGCGGGAGGCCAGGGAGTATTTCATGCCCACATGGCCCATGGCGATGCCATCGCAGACACCGATGGCCGGGATCAGGATGGGGGTGCCGCCCGCCATCTCCACACCGGCCTTGACGGCATCGGCGATCTTATCCAGATTCATGTGGCCGGGCACGATCTCGCTGTAAGCGCTGACCACGCCGATCAGCGGGCGCTCCAGCTCCTCGGGGGTGTAACCCAGTGCGTAGAATAAGCTTCGGTTGGGGGCCCGCTCCGAACCCTTGGTCACGTTATCGCTTCTCATAACATATCCTCTTTTCCTTATAACAAAAGACCCCCTCCCAAAGGAGGGAGCCTTTCTTAGTTTTAAAAGCAGCTTTTGGCTGAACTCCTTCCGTCATCGCTTGCGCGATGCCACCTCCCTCACGGAGGGAGGCTTCACGCTGCGGTCAGACAAAAGGCTCCCTCTTTGAGGGGGCTGTCGCCGCAGGCGACTGGGGGAGTTAATTACTTCTTCAGCCAGCTCATCATGCTGCGCAGCTCTGCGCCCACCTTCTCGATGGGGTGTTCGGCCTGCATCCGGCGCTCAGCCAGGAAGTGGACCTTGCGGCCGCCCTTGGGGCTCATCTCGGTCAGGAACTCAGAAGCAAAGGTGCCGTCCTGGATCTCGGTCAGGACCTTCTTCATCTCCTTGCGGGTCTCCTCGGTGATCAGGCGCTTGCCGGTGCGGTAATCGCCGTACTCAGCGGTGTTGGAGATGGAGTAGCGCATCTTGGAGAAGCCGCCCTCGTTGATCAGGTCAACGATCAGCTTCATCTCGTGGCAGGTCTCAAAGTATGCCATCTCGGGCTCGTAGCCAGCCTCAACCAGCGTATCGAAGCCTGCGTGGATCAGCTCGCAGACACCGCCGCACAGAACTGCCTGCTCGCCGAACAGGTCGGTCTCGGTCTCCTCCTTGAAGGTGGTCTGCAGGATGCCTGCACGGCCAGCGCCGATGCCGGAAGCGTAAGCCAGAGCGATGTCCTTTGCCTTGCCGGTGTAATCCTGCTCCACGCAGATCAGAGAGGGGCAGCCCTCGCCCTCGGTGTACAGGCGGCGGACGATGTGGCCGGGGCCCTTGGGAGCGATCATGATCACGTCAACGTTCTTGGGAGCGGTGATGGTCTTGAAGTGGATGTTGAAGCCGTGTGCAAAGGCCAGAGCCTTGCCCTCGGTCATGTAAGGTGCGACCTGCGTGTTGTAGATATCAGCGCACAGCTCATCGGGCACCAGCATCATCACAACATCGCCAGCCTTGGCAGCCTCTTCGACCTCCATGACTTTGAAGTTGTCGTGGGTGGCAGCGAACTCGGAGGCCTTTGCCCAGTGGGCAGAGCCCTTGCGCAGACCGACAACAACATTCACGCCGCTCTCGGCCAGGTTCTCGGAATGGGCGTGGCCCTGGCTGCCGAAGCCGATGACAGCAACGGTCTTGCCGTCCAGCACGCCGAGGTTGCAGTCGGAATCGTAGTATTTCTTGATCGCCATGGTAGTAGTCTCCTTTTACTCTTTCCTGTTTTATTTTTATATTTTGATTTTTATGGAAAACTGAGTTGAACCCCTCAGGCTCGCATCTGCTCGCCAGCTCCCCTAATAGGGGAGCCCTTGGCAGAAAGGGGAACTTGCAGGGCTTTATGCAACGCCAGAGCCGCCCCTACTAGGGGCGGTGGCAATGCGAAGCATTGACGGTGGGGTTTCTTCCCTTACTGCGGGCAATGGGTCCCGGGCAGGGGCAGCTGGGCTGCCCGCACCTCCTGCGGGGGCTTCTGCATGTGCTGGTGCATCCCGCCGCGCTCCAGGGCGGTCACGCCGGTGCGGCACTGCTCAAGGATCTTGTAATCTGCCAGGATCTTGAGGAACGCGTCCACCTTTTCAGGGCGGCCGGTCAGCTCCAGCACCATGCTGTCGGGCGAAAGATCAATGATCTTTGCCTTGTAGATGCTGGCGATCTCCCGCAGCTCACTGCGGTTGTGGACATCGGCAGCCAACTTGAGCAGCAGCAGCTCCCGTTCCAGCGAGTTCTCGTGGTCCAGCACGAACACCTGCCGGGTTACTTCCAGCCGCTCGGTCTGGAGGATGAGCTGGCTCAGCGCCTTTTCATCGCTGGTGATGGTCACGGTGATGCGGCTGACCGCCGGGTCGTTGGTGGCGGACACCGTCAGGCTGTCGATGTTGAAGCCGCGGCGGCAGAACAGGTTGGACACCCGGGCCAGAACACCGCTCTGGTTGTCCACCAGCAGACTGATGACTCTGCGTTTGGATTCCATGGGTCAGTCCTCCTTATTCCATGATGATATCATTGATGTCGCCGCCGCCGGGGATCATGGGCAGGACCTTTTCGTCCTTGTCGATGATGCACTCGATCCAGGTGGGGCCCTTCTGCTTGAGGGCATCGGCAAATGCGGCCTGGAACTCGGGGAGGTTGGTACAGCGGTAGCCCTTCAGGCCAAAGCCCTCGGCCAGCTTGACAAAGTCGGTGCGGCGGTGGGGGTCGGTCTGGGAGTAGCGCTTTTCGTAGAAAGTGGTCTGCCACTGGCGCACCATGCCCAGCACAGAGTTGTTGAAGATGACCGTGATGATGGGCAGCTCATAGCTGACAGCGGTGCAGGCTTCGTTGAGGTTCATGTGGAAGGAACCGTCGCCCGTGAACATGACCACCCGCTGCTCCCGGCCCAGCGCCATCTGCGCGCCGATGGCCGCGCCATAACCAAAGCCCATGGTGCCCAGGCCGCCGCTGGTGATAAAGCCGCGGCTCTTGGTGTGGCGGATGTACTGGGCCGCCCACATCTGGTGCTGGCCCACGTCGGTGACATACACGGCCTCAGGGCCGCACTGGCTGCACACCTCGCCGATGACCTGATGGGGCATCAGGCGGGTGGGGTCGGACACGGGGTGGTAATCCTGCGCCTGCCACTCGTGGATCATCTTCATCCAGTCGGGGTGCTTTTTCTCCTCAATGAGGGGGAGCATCCCGCTCAGGACATAGCAGACATCACCGACAATGGCAAGGTCCACATCCACGTTCTTGCCCAGCTCACTGGGGTCGATATCGATCTGGATGATGGTGGCGTTCTTGGCAAAGGTCTTGGGGTTCAGGGCCACGCGGTCAGAAAAGCGAGTACCCAGTGCGATCAGCACGTCACAATCCGCGACCGCCCGGTTGGAGGTGTAGCAGCCGTGCATTCCGACCATGCCGATGTTCATCGGGTCACCATAGGGCACAACGCCTGCGGCCATCAGGGTATAGGTGGCGGGGATCTCCGCCTTGTGGATCAGGTCACGCAGGGGCTGGCAGGAAGCCGCGCTCCGCACGCCGCCGCCAAAATAGACCAGCGGGCGCTTGGCCGCGTTGATGATATCGGCGGCCCACTTGACCTGCTGTTCGTCGTAGGTGGTCACGGTGCGGATCGGCTCCGGCTGCTTGGGAGTGAACTCACAGACAGCAGCGGTGACATCCTTGGGGATATCCACCAGCACCGGGCCCTTGCGGCCGCTCTGCGCAATACGGAACGCCGCACGCATGGTGTCGGCCAGCTCTTCTACCTTGCGCACCGTGAAGTTGTGCTTGGTGATGGGCATCGTAATGCCCTCGATGTACGCCTCCTGAAAGCTGTCCTTGCCCAGACCGGGGGTCGGCACATTTCCGGTAAAGGCGACCATGGGCACGGAGTCCATGTAGGCAGTGGCAATGCCGGTGACCAGATTGGTGGCACCCGGGCCGCTGGTGGCCAGCACCACGCCGGTGCGGCCCGTTGCGCGGGCATAGCCATCGGCCGCATGAGAAGCGCCCTGCTCGTGGGCGGTCAGCACATGGTGGATGCGGTCAGAGTTCTTATACAGCTCGTCGTACAGGTTCAGCACAGCACCGCCGGGGTAGCCGAAGATGGTGTCCACGCCCTGTTCGCAGAGGACTTCAACAAAAATTTGCGAACCATTCAACTGCATGGTAAGTTGCTCCTGTTCCTTTTCCTCTTACACTCTCAACAAAATTTCCCTCAGACACGTTACTTTTCGCATCTTGCATTCCGATTTGAACGTTGGGTCAATTATACTATAAATCGGGCCTTTGTCAATCGACGATTTGTAAAGTGAATCAGCCGAAAGATGAAGATAATTGAACACACCCTTGCTAAGCGCCTTTTCCAAGAGTATAATCAATTCTACACTGTTATAAAAATAAACAGCCTTCTGACCGGCCTGCCAATGGCTCCCCCTTTGGGGGAGCTGGCGCGGCGCGCCTGAGAGGGCAAGGCCGTTAAAAAGAGAGGATTTTCCTATGCAACTTCGTGAATGGAACGCCCGGCTCCACGGGCTTGTTGTTTTCCGTGCCCTGCTGGGCGACCCCGTTGTGGCAAAGCTGGCGGCGCTGACCGACCGGCTGGAAGCGGCTGACGATACCATCGCCCCCCTGTGCGATGCTGTAGCCGCCTTTGAAGCCGCCCTATTTGCCCACACCACCAATCTGGGCGATTATCTTTCCAACGCCGTGCTGGAGACCGAGACCTTCTGTGTGCGACAGGCTGCTGCGGGCCAGCTCTCCCCTGTGATGGAGGCTGCCCTGAACAGCGAGCTGAACTTTTTGCAGAAGCTCTGCGGCCTGACGCTGGACGCGCTGCTGGAAGCCGCCGACCGGCAGAACCGGGAGCTGGCGTTCCTGCCCCGCTGGGAGGCAAGGCAGCTCGACCTGACCGCCGCCTATAACCAGCGGATGCGGGAAGCCGGGAAGAAGGGCTACGGCATGTTTGCCAAGCACCACGTGTTCACAGTGGAGAACGGCCAGCTGGTGCCCGTGAAGTACCCCGACCCCCAGAAGCTCAGCGAGCTGCCGGGCTACGAGAAGGAGCGGGAAAAGGTCATTGCCAACACCCGCGCCCTGCTGGCCGGTTCCCCCGCCAACAATGTTCTGCTCTACGGCGATGCCGGCACCGGCAAATCCAGCACGGTCAAGGCCATTGCCAATGAGTACGCCACCGACGGCCTGCGGCTGGTGGAGGTCAAGAAGAACCAGCTCTACCAGATCCCCGACCTGATGGATCAGCTGGCGGCCAACCCGCTCAAATTCATCCTCTTCATCGATGACCTGAGCTTCTCCTCCAACGACGACAACTTTGCCGCCCTGAAAGCCATCCTCGAGGGCAGCGTGGGCGGCCGGGCCCGGAACATTGCGGTGTACGCCACCTCCAACCGCCGCCACCTCATCAAGGAGACCCTGACCGACCGCACCGGCGACGACATCCACGAAGCCGACACCCGGCAGGAGCTGATGAGCCTTTCCGCCCGGTTCGGCCTGACTGTCACCTTCCAGCGGCCCGAGAAAGCCCGCTTTGCCGCCATTCTGGAAGAGCTGGCAAAACAGCACCACATCCAGATGCCCATGGAAGAGCTGCTGGTCAAGGCCGAGGCCTTCGCCATCCGCGCCGGCGGCCGCAGCCCCCGCGTGGCCAAACAGTTCATCGAACAGTGCGAGAGCGGCGTGCAGAAATAATGTTTGCTTTTTCGTTTTTATGGATAAGAAAAAGCGCTGTGCAGTGAAATGACTGCACAGCGCTTTTTGCTATTTTGGAAGAAACCTGCCGCCGCAGGCGGCAGATGAGGCGGTCAGAAAATCAAACGCGCTCGGCCACCAGCTGGAAGCCCTCTTTGGTGAGCTCCTGCCGGATCTGCTCGATCTGGGCATGGTCGCGGGTCTCCAGCGCCAGCTTGAGGAAGCAGCTGGAGATGGGCATGTTGGGGTCAGAGCCATCGTGCAGGACAGAGACCACATTGCTGCCGCAGCGGGAAACGATGGCGGCCACCCGCTCCAGCTGGCCGGGCTTATCCTCCAGCGCGATGGTCAGGTTGGCCTTGCGGCCGCTCATCACCAGACCACGGGTGATGACGCGGTTGAGGATGTTCACATCGATGTTGCCGCCGGAGATCAGGCAGACCACCTTTTTGCCCTCGATGGGCAGCTTGTGGAACAGCGCCGCTGCCACAGGCACCGCACCGGCCCCCTCGGCCACCAGCTTCTGGTTCTCCATCAGGGAGAGGATGGCGGCGGCAGTCTCGTCCTCGCTGACGGTCACGATGTCGTCCACATATTCCTCGCAGAGCTGATAGGTCAGCTCGCCGGGGGTCTTGACCTGAATGCCGTCCGCAAAGGTGGCCACATTTTTCAGGGTCTGATACTTGTGCTCATGCAGGCTGCGGTACATGCTGGGGGCACCCTCGGCCTGCACACCATAGACCTTGACCTCGGGGCGCAGGCTCTTGATGGCAAAGGCCACGCCGGAGATCAGGCCGCCGCCGCCCACGGGCACGATGACGGCATCCAGATCGGGCAGCTGGTCAAGGATCTCCAGACCGATGGTGCCCTGACCTGCGATGACCTGTTCATCATCGTAGGGGTGGATGAAGGTCATGCCGGTCTCGGCCTGTAGCTCCACGGCCTTGTCGTGGGCATCATCATAGGTGCCGGGCACCAGACAGACCTCCGCGCCCAGGCTCTTGGTGTTTTCTACCTTCATAATGGGGGCACCGTCCGGCATACAGACGATGCTCCTGATGCCCCTGCGGGTGGCGGCCAGAGCCACGCCCTGTGCGTGGTTTCCGGCAGAGCAGGCGATCACGCCCTTTTCGCTCTCCTCCCTGGAGAGCTGGCTGATCTTATAATAGGCTCCCCGCACCTTGAAGCTGCCGGTCACCTGCAGGTTCTCGGTCTTGAGGTAGAGGTGGCAGTCCTTGGAGAGCTTGGGCGCTTCAATCAGGTCGGTCTTGCGGGCAACGTCCTTGAGCACAAAGGCGGCGTGGTAGATCTTATCCAGAGTCAGCATGACGATACTTCCTATCTTCTATCCTTGATTTTTGCATGTGAATATGCATCCCAGTATAAATTAGCAAAAGTATTTTGTCAAATGAACGTATTTCAACATTGTGTTTGCTGGGGTGACCGCCAATGGCTACGCCCGGGCAGGCGGCAGCCCTGCGGCCCGATGCACGCTCCACCTGTGCCCATGCCGTGGAAGCAGCTCCCCCCTGACCCAAAACGCCCCTCTCCGGCATCTGTGAGACCGGAGAGGGGCGTTCTCGTTTTTAACCTTTCATCGGCACAAATCCAACCAGATCCTTCACGACCTCGCCGCCGATGATGAGCCCGGCCACCGAGGGCACAAAGGCGTTGGAGCCGGGGACCGAGCGCCGGACGGTGCACTTGCGCTGGGTGCCCGGGGGGCAGATGCAGTGGTTCTTGCAGCTGATGGAATCATCCTCGATGGGGGTCATGGCAGGCTCCTTGGAGTAGACGACCTTCAGGTGCTTGATCCGCCGCTTGCGGCACTCGGTGCGCATCACCTTGGCCAGCGGGCAGACGGAGGTCTTGTAGATATCCGTCACCTCAAAGCGGGTGGGGTCCATCTTGTTGCCCGCGCCCATGGCACAGATGATGGGGGTACCGGCCTCCTTGGCCTTGACCACCAGCGCGATCTTGCCGGTGACGGTGTCGATGGCATCCACTACATAGTCGTACTGGGTGAAATCGAACTGATCCTGCGTTTCCGGGGTGAAGAAGATCTTGTAGGTGGTGACCTTGATGTTGGGGTCGATCTCGTGGATACGCTGTTCGGCCACATCCACCTTGTACTGGCCCACGGTCTTGCGGGTGGCCACGATCTGGCGGTTCAGGTTGGTCAGGCAGACCTTGTCATCATCAATGAGATCCAGCGCACCCACACCGCTGCGTGCCAGCGCTTCCACCGTGTAGCCGCCCACGCCGCCAATGCCAAACACCGCCACACGGGAATTGTGCAGCTTTTCCATTGCTTCCTTGCCCAGCAGCAGCTGGGTGCGGGAATATTGATCCTGCATAGATACTTGCTCCTCCATTTTACACTGTGTCGTTCATTTTACCGGTTCGGCACAGTTGCTCTCGTTTTACTTTATCACTTTCCTGCAAAGCGCCTGAGCGGTTTATTCCACCGCAACGATGGTGCCGCCCCCCAGCACAACATCCCCCTGATACAGCACCACGGCCTGACCGGGCGTGGGGGCACGCTGGGGCTGGTCAAATTCCAGTCGGAACTGCCCCTCTCCTGCCGGGTAGACGGTGGCAGCCTGCTCGGTCTGGTGATAGCGGGTGCGGGCCGTGACCCGCAAGGGCGCGGTCAGCTCCGGGATGGCGATCCAGTTCACCTCGTCGGCATAGACGATGCGGTCAAACAGGTTCTCCTCCGGGCCCACCGTGACGGTGTTGGCCTGCATATCCTTGGCGCAGACATACACCGGCGCACCCATGGCAAGGCCAAGGCCCTTGCGCTGGCCGATGGTATACCGCACCGCGCCATTGTGAGTGCCCACCTTTTTGCCGTTCTCGTCCAGAAAATCGCCTGCCGGGTAATGCTTGCCGGTGAAGTCCTCCATGAAGCGGGCGTAATCGCCGTCCGGCACAAAACAGATATCCTGGCTGTCATGCTTGTGGGCGTTGATGAAATGCTGTTTTTCCGCGATCTCACGCACTTCGGCCTTGTGCAGCCCCCCCAGCGGCAGGCGCACATGGGCCAGCTGCTCCTGGGTCAGGTTATAGAGCACATAGCTCTGATCCTTACCCTCGTCCAGCCCCTTTTTCAGCAGCCAGCGGCCGGTGGCCTCGTCCTGCTCCACCCGGGCGTAATGGCCCGTGACCACATACTCCATGCCATGGCTCTCAGCCCAGCGGAGCAGGTGGTCAAACTTCATATACCGGTTGCAGTCGATGCAGGGGTTGGGCGTGCCGCCCATCTCATATACCCGGATGAATTTTTCGATGATCTTCTCCCGGAAGTCGGCGGTGAAATCCAGCACCTCATAGGGGATATCCATCGCAAAGGCCACCTCGGCGGCATCCTCGATGTCCTTTTCGGAGCAGCAGGTGTGGAAACCGGACTGCCCCAGCGTCTCGTTGCGGGTGAGCCGCATGGTGATGCCGGTGCAGTCGTACCCTGCCTGCTGCATCAGCCATGCCGCCACCGAGCTGTCCACACCGCCGCTCATGGCGATGAGTGCCCCGGGGCGCTTCGTGTTCTGTGCTTCTGTCATATCGTCCCTCATTCAATAACACACTAAAACAGTAGTATAATACTACCGCAGCTTCTTTCTCTTGTCAAGACGCAGAAAATTGAGCCGCCGCTGCCAGCAGCGCGTCTTTTTCATTGGGTGTCTGCCCGGTGATGACAGCCTCCAGCAGGGCGTTCAGCACCTGCCGCAGACCCGGGCCGGGTCTGACCCCCGCCGCCATCAGGTCACGGCCATTCACGGCCAGCTGGCTCACCCGGCAGCAGGCATTTTCTACTGTCAGCCGCTCCGCCTCGGCCCGCAGGGCAGCAAAGGCCTCGGCCTGTTCCGGATGCCGGGCACTGCAAAGGGCGGTCAGGCGCTGGATCGTCGGCAGCTCATAGCGGCCCAAAAGACGTTTGGCTGTAAGCTGCATCTCGGAGCCGGGCGTACCGGGAGCTTCCTCCTCGGACACGGGTGTCCCGCAGGGCGTTTGGACGGGAGTGTCGGGAGTTTCTCCGAGGACCGTCCGCTGGGGTGGGACCCTGTTGCCGCAGGCAATAGGGCGGGCGATGGAATGGCCCGTCTCGTGTCCGAGGAGAAAGCTACCGACACTCCCCCCCACCAAGGTCGTCACTTCATCCGTCAGCGCGTTGGAGCATTTCAGTTTGCGCAGAGCTTTGCGGGCGCCGGCTTCTCCCAGCGGGCAGAGAAGGGCCGCCAGCCGGGCGGGCACGTTCTCCGCTGTCGGTTCGATCCGGTCGATGGTACGGCAGAGTTCCGCAAACCGTTCCGGCTGTTTTTCCGGTTCCAGCTCCGGCAGGACAACGGCCAGAATAGCGGGCTCCAGATAGCTTCCGGGCCGGGGTGCCGCCAGCAGCTTGAGCAGTTCTTCCTGGATGCGCTCCGCCGAAACGCAGTCCAGATGCGGCCCCAGTGCCCGGGCAGCAGTACCGGTGGCTGGGTCGATGGCAAAGCCGAACCGGGCCGCGAACCGGTAGAGCCGCAGGATGCGCAGCGCGTCCTCCTCAAAGCGGCGTTCCGGCTCCCCCACCGCCCGCACGAGATGGGCGGCAAGGTCGTCCCGCCCGCCAAAGGGGTCGATAAGCCCTTCCTCGGCGCTGTATGCCATAGCGTTGATGGTGAAATCCCGCCGGGCAAGATCCTCCCGCACATCCGGCACAAAGCAGACGACATCCGGGTGGCGGCCATCGGAATAGGCCCCCTCGGTGCGGAAGGTTGTTGTCTCATAGAGCCTGCCGCCCTGCTTCACCGTCACGGTGCCGTGCTGCAGGCCGGTGGGGATACACTTTTCCTCCCCGAACAGCGCCATCACCTGCTCCGGGCGGGCGCTGGTGCAGAGGTCCCAATCGTGGGGGTCCAGCCCCAGCAGGCTGTCCCGGACACAGCCGCCCACAGCGTAGGCCGCATGGCCCGCCCCATGGAGCGCATCCAGCAGCAGGGCTGCACCCGGGTCAAGTTTGATCGTTGTCATGTTGCTTCCTCGTCATATTGCAGGATGATCTGTTTACCGTCAAAGCCGCACTCCGCCGCCGGGAATACCGCCTGCGCATTGGGCAGGACGGCTTCCGGTTCAAGGATCATGGGCGAATAATGCATCAGCCAGAACCGGCGCACGTCAGCCTTTTTTGCAATGGCCGCACCCTGCGCAAAAGTGCTGTGCCCCCACTGCTTTGCCTGCGCCTCCTGCTCGTTGTCGGGGTAGGTGGCATCGCAGAGGAAAAGGTCGGCGTTCTGCGCGGCCTGTTCCAGTGCCGGGCAGGGGGCGGTATCACCCGAGAACACGAACCGCAGACCCCGGCGTGCCGGGCCCAGCACATCCGCGGGAGCGACCACCGCCCCGTTTTCCAGCGGGATGCTCTGGCCCCGCTGGAGCAGCTTCCATGCAGGCACCGGAACGTTCAGTGCCCGGGCCTTTGCAGGGTCAAAGCGGCCCGCCCGGGGCAGGTCGAGCCGGTAGCCCCGGCTGGGCACCCGGTGCCGGGTGCGGAAAGGCGTAAGCTGCGCCCCCGCAGGCCAGCCGGAGGAAAGGGTGGTCAGGTCGATGGGGTCTGTGTCCAGCTGCACAGCCCTGACCGGATACGGCAGCGGCCCGGCCAGGGTGCGCAGGGCGGGCCAGACCTCCCCCAACCCCTCCGGGCCGTAAAGGGTCAGCGGGCGCTCCCGGCCCTGACAGCCCAGCGTCTGCAGCAGGCCCGGCAGGCCGAAGATATGGTCGCCGTGATAGTGGGTCAGGCAGATGGCATCCAGCTTCATCAGGTTGACCCCGGCGCGGCGGGCCGCCGCCTGCGTGCCCTCGCCGCAGTCAAACAGCAGGGCATGGCCCCCGCATTCGGCCAGCGCGGCGGTCAGGGCACGGTCCGGCAGGGGCATGGTGGCCGCCGTGCCCAGCAGTGTAATGGTCAGCATAACAGTTCCTCCGTGATTTGTCGGTAACAGTGTACCACATTTTGCGCCCGCACACAATCGGCACAGCCCGGCATAGGATGGCGCAGAGCTCTGATACAAAGGGAGGTTTGACCATGCAGCGCAAAAAAGTCCCCGCCGGGCACCACCGCTTCGGGCTGGCCCGGCTCGTTCTGATCCTGGCACTGCTGTTTCTCGTCGTGGCGCTCACCGCCGGGCTGGCGGGCTGCCTGTTCCAGCCTGTACTGGCCACCCGGGGCACGCTGCTGTTTCTGCCGGGGGCGTAAATTTTTTTGTAAAAATTGAAATCTCCTTCTTGACTTCAGGACAATGACGTGATAAAATCCAGCCAAACCAGTGAGAGGGCATCCTGCCTGCCCCCGAGAGCAGCCACGCCATCGACGAGGCCCTCAAGTGCAAGGAGACCGGCGAGGAAAAGACCATCGTCTTTGGCCTGACCGGCACCGGCTACTTTGACATGGTGGCCTACGAGAAGTTCCACGATGGCCAGATGAGCGACTACATCCCCACCGATGCCGACCTGCAAAAGGGCTTTGACGGCATCCCCCGGTTCCCCGGCAACGAGATCTGAGCCGATACTATAATTACTATATACTAAAGGAGAAGCGCGCTCCCGATCCCGGGAACACGCTTCTCCTTTTCTGCACACCATCCTCTGCAAACAGAAAACCGCCAGCGTATCTCTACGCTGACGGTCTTTTTATGGGCGCGGGTGGATTACGCAAGCCGCGCTGCTAAAAACAGCCCACCGGGCTGTTTTTGCCCCTTCTTCTGCGACGGGGCCGCAGCTGTTCGAATCCGCCCGCATGAAAACCCAAACCTTCTGCAAACAGAAAACCGTCAGCATATCTCTACACTGACGGTCTTTTTATGGGCGCGGGTGGATTCGAACCACCGAAGCTGAAAAGCAGCAGATTTACAGTCTGTCCCCATTGGCCACTCGGGAACACGCCCAGATTCTGTTCACATCCGTTGCCGGACGACTTGTTTATTTTATCAGACTGCGGGCGATTTGTCAACTACTTTTTTCGGATTTTTGCAGCTTTTCTGCGGAAGCTGTCGGCAGGGTCAGTTTTTGGTCAGATGTTTCCGGCGCTCGTAATCCCGCAAGGCGGCAATGGCTTCGCCGGACATGGGGTAGAGGGCAATGAGATTGAATATGGTCATCAGGCCGATGCCCACATCGCCCAGGTCCCACACCACGGTATAGGCTTCCAGGCCGCCCACCATCAGCATGACAAGGGCCAGCACTTTATAGGCCGTCTGCCAGCCCCAGCGGTCACCAAAGAGGTACGCCACATTGGAGCGGGCATAGAACAGGATGCCGATGAAGGTGGAGAAGCTGAACAGCGCCAGCGTGACGGCAATGAACACCACGCCAAAGCTGCCCAGATGGTACTGCGCCGCTGCCTGCAGCAGGTCCATGCCGGTCAGCCCAGTGGTGACATTTGCGGGAGCCAGCAGCATCATAAAGGCAGTGCAGCTGCAGATGACCACCGTGTCGATCAGGACACCCAGTGCCTGCACAAAGCCCATCTTCACAGGGTCATCGCAGAAGGCAGCCGCTGCCGCACAGGGGGCCGAACCGCTGCCCGCTTCATTGGAGAACAGGCCGCGCTTGACACCGTTCATCAGCACCGCGCCAAAGCCGCCCGCGGCAACCTGCCGCAGGCCGAAGGCTTCCGAGAAGATGCGGCCCAGCACAGCGGGCAGCTGGCGGAAATTTACCGCAATGATGATGACTGTCATCACGAAATAGCAGACCGCCATGATCGGCACGATAACATCCAGGCTTTTCACGGTGGCATCTTTGCGCAGGACAATGACCGCCGAGAGCACCACCAGCACCACCGTAGTCACAATGGGCGGGATGGAGAACGCATTGGCAAAGGCAGAGCTGACCGAGTTGCTGATGACCTGGCTGATGCCGCACCAGCAGATGAGGCCCGAAATGGCAAACAACACCGCGATGATAGAATGACGCAGCTTTTTGCCCCGCTTGCGCTCGGCCAGCACATGGATGTAGTAGGCCGGGCCGCCGCGCTGACCGCCATAGAGCGGGTCGGGCTGCCGGTACTTCTGGGCCAGTGTGGATTCCACAAAGGAGGTGGAGGCCCCCAGCAGGGCCGTGACCCACATCCAGAACACCGCACCGGCACCACCGGCAGACACTGCCGCCACCACGCCCACCAGATTGCCCATGCCTACCCGGGTGGCCGTGGAGACGATGAGCGTCTGAAAAGAGGAAAGGCTGTCCCTGCTCTGGTTCTTCTCGCAGACAGCGGCGATCATATCCCGGAACAGCCGCACGGGCAGCAGCCGGGTGCGCAGGGTGAAGAACACGCCCGCCGTGAGCAGCAGCACCGCCATCAGCGAGATGCCGATGCCGCCGCCCACCGGCAGGGTGAACAGATCACCCCAGAGCAGGTTGTATACCGTTTCGATCAAGTGGGACATTCTGAGGAGCCTCCTGTTGTGTGATTACTTTATTATAATACAGCACTTCAGGTTTGTAAATCAGAAAATCCCAGCGCAAGGAAAATAAAAAATCCGAACCCTTCTCCTATCGAGAAAAGGTTCGGATCTTTCTTGTTTGGTGCGGATAAGAGGACTTGAACCTCCACCGAGTTGCCCCGATTAGAACCTGAATCTAACGCGTCTGCCAATTCCGCCATATCCGCATATTCTGTTTTGTTCGTGGGCCGTTCGGCTCGGAACGTTAGTTATTATACCACAGCCACAAGAAAAGTCAAGCACTATTTTCAAAATTGTTCGACAAAAAAATGCTCTAAATTTCGGGCACTCCGTACAGGGGCATTTGGGCCGGAATATGGTACAATAAAAGCTGACCGTCCGGCCTGTATGCCGCCGGGCGAGTAATGACGGAATGAGGGAAACTGAATGTTCAATGTTCTGATCTTCATCATCGGCGCGGGCATCATGTTCTACATGGGCCTGCGCAGTGTGCTGCAGCGCCGCCGCTTACAGCAGAAGGGCCAGCGTGTGGAGGCCCGGGTGGCAGGCACCGTTCAGAGCCGGGACGGCGCGGCTTATCTGCTTGAGTTCGAGACCGAGGGCGGCAGCCACCGCCTGCACTACCCCAAAGCCGCCAAAGGCAAGGGCTTTGCCAGCGGAGAAACGGTCACGCTGTACTACGACCCCGAAGATCCCGAGAAGATGTATGTGGAGGGCGACCGCTCCGTTCTGGGGGCCGAGATCCTCTATTTCTGTCTGGCCGTTGTGCTGCTGGCACTGATGGTCAGCTTTAGCCGTTGAAAGGAGGTCACCGCAATGGTATTGGAACATATTGGAATGCCCCAGCCCGGGGACTGCCGGGTGGTATTTTCCGCCAGCGCCGAGGAGCTGGAAGCGGCCATTCAGGCCGAGCAGGCCGCAGAGAACCCGCCGCAGACGGAAGAGGACCTGCTGACTGCCGCCGTGAACCGGGCTATCCTGACCGGTTTTTCCACATTATATCAGGAGCTTGTGGAAAAAGAGCATCTGGTTCCCGTGACCGATCCGGATTTTGAGCTGCTGGCCGTCAACCGGGCCGAGGGCTTCCGGGCGGGAGCAGAGTTCTACTGCCTGCCGCCGCTGGAGCTGGAGCGTTACACCGGCTTCACCCAGCCCATCCAGCCCCGGCCCATCCGTCAGGTGAGCATTGAGTTGGAAGTGAACACCCGGCACGGCGATGAAGACCGCGCCGCCGATGCCGCAGGCAAGGCGGCCCTGCGCCAGCAGGTTGCACGGGAGCTCTATGCCCAGCGCTGTGCGCAGGCCAAAGCACTGGCCCGCCGGGAGCTTATCTTCCAGCTGGGCGGCTGTGTCAAGGGCACCCTGCCCAAGGATCTGGTCTCCGGCAACTATTTTGCCGAACAGCGGAACTTCAACCTGCGGCTGCAGGCCAACAACGTCAACTTTGACCAGTACCTCAAGGTGCGGGGCCAGACCGTGGAACAGTTCCGCACCGAGCTCCACGCACAGGCAGAGCAGAAGCTGCGGGGCAGTCTGGGCCTTCTGATGGTGGCCGAGCGGGAACACCTCTGGCCCACCGATGCCGAGGTGGAGGCCGCGCTGGCGCACTGGAAGGGTGAGCGCACCTTCCCTGCCAACGATTTCCGCAAGGTGCGGCAGGGCATCGCCAGCCAGCGGGCGGCAGAGTTCGTGGAAGCCCACTCCACCCTGCTTCCCCCGCCGGAGGAACCGGTGCTGGAAACCATCGCATAAAAAATGGGAGATGCCGTGTAGCAGAGTTCCCATAAAACAGTATTTGCAAAAGCTCCTGAAATGGGGAAGATTTGGCGTGACTTCGGTCACGCCTTTTCTTTTGCTTCCAGTTCATCCAGAGGGATGTACCCCAGCCCATCGTACTTGATATGGATGTGCTGCACCCGCTTTCCGCTGGACTTAT
>NZ_JARFIS010000149.1:0-366 GCF_029076575.1 Faecalibacterium sp. DFI.5.82 | reverse complement strand
CAGCGCGATGCTTGCGGCTGCCTGCGTGTATTCGCAGACCTGGTTAAGATTCTTGATTCCCCGGTAGCGGCACCAGACGATCGTAGCCGTGCTGCAGTCCCCCGCGCCGTTTGCACTGACGATTTTGGTGGTCATTGTTGGCACGTGCGCTGATTGATCATTGCTCATGGCCATGATGCCGTCCTTACCCAGCGAGATGAAGACGTTTTTGACACCGTATTCCAACAGCTTGGCGGCAGCGATCTGAGCCGTCTCGCAGTCCGTGATCTTAATGCCGGTCATCATCTCGGCCTCAATTCGGTTTGGCTTGAGCGTGTCGATCTTGTCTAAAATCGGAATGACGCGCTTGCCCTTGACGATTGACAC
>NZ_JARFIS010000148.1:0-370 GCF_029076575.1 Faecalibacterium sp. DFI.5.82 | reverse complement strand
CCATCTCCAACCGGTATTCTGCACTTGCAACGCTCCATTCCCGGATAGAAAAGTGCTCCGGCGGGAAATTCAGCCAGTTTCCACTCTCTCCAAACTGCGAGACCGCGACCACCTGAATGCGGAACAGATTCTTCGCATAGTAAGCGGTCCTTGCGATATTTTTCCGGTAGAGCTTCTGCAGATCCTTTTCCCGGCTCGTCGCCTTGCAATACGTCACAAATCGGGTGTCTGCCATCCGCTCTCTGGCTTCCAGCAGGCTCATGATCGTGCCCTGCTCATCTACCAGATACCCGTTGGTCGTTGGGTCCAGCATATACCACTTTTCCTGCGACCGGTCGTCGATCTCCGTGACAACGTTACAATCAAAATC
>NZ_JARFIS010000147.1:0-371 GCF_029076575.1 Faecalibacterium sp. DFI.5.82 | reverse complement strand
GTTCTGCTTTCCGGTGGGCATGGAGCGGATGAAGGCTTCGCCGAACACCCGGACAGCCTGGGCTGCCTTTTTAGCCCCAAGCAGGTGCGTCAGTTCCACCATGTTGACGGTGGCATAGCGATACAGGGTGGAAGAGTTGTACTCCACCGTGCCCAGATGGCCCGCGCCAGCCGAATCCTCCGGGGCACAGTCATCCACAGCGGTGAAGTAATCAAACTCGTTCTGTACGGCATGGGAGGAGATGCTGTGGGCCACCTGAGCAGCGGCATCGTAATTCAGGGAAGGATCGCTGGCGACCATCCGGCCAACCAGAGCCATGTCCACCGAAGGGTTCTCCTTCAGGGCCTTTTTGTAGTCATCCTTCTCCTCGC
>NZ_JARFIS010000146.1:0-372 GCF_029076575.1 Faecalibacterium sp. DFI.5.82 | reverse complement strand
CAAAACGGTCCGGCCCCAGTCCAAAGGCAAAGCCGCCATATACGTCAGGATCAACGCCTGACATCTTCAAGACGTTTGGATGAACCATCCCGGCACCCAAGACTTCAATCCAGCCATTGCCTTTACAGATTGCACAGCCCTTGCCCAGACAGTTGAAGCAGGTAACGTCAGCTTCAACGCTTGGCTCAGTAAATGGGAAGTAGCTTGGTCGCAAGCGAACCTTCAACTGATCACCAAACAGGTTTTGGGCAACTACTTCCAACGTCCCTTTCAAGTCAGCCATCGTCACGTGCTCACCGACAACCAGTCCTTCTACTTGGTGGAACTGATGACTGTGCGTGGCATCATCAGTATCGCGCCGGTAGACCTTGC
>NZ_JARFIS010000145.1:0-372 GCF_029076575.1 Faecalibacterium sp. DFI.5.82 | reverse complement strand
CCGTGCCAGCTCCCTCGGAGAGGGAGCCTCTGGCGAAACCGAATACTTTGCAATTCAAGCAAAAGCTTTCCCGCCATGCCAAAGGCCCCATCCTAGAGGGGACTGTCGAGCGAATGCGAGACGGGGGGAGTTTTTTACAGCATTGTCAGCTGCTCGCCCTCGTCCTCGGCGCGGATGAGCGCGCCGGTGGCGGGCAGGCTGCGGACACGGTAGCGGTGGGGGTTGGCAAGCTCCAGCGTTTCCGCCGGGACAACAGATGCAATGGTCTGGTTCTTTTTCAGGGTCACAACAGCAACACCCTGGCCGGATGCTGCTGGTCAACACGGCGCAGATCGCTGCCAAGACCACCCGCGACAGCCAGGGTGTTGCTGT
>NZ_JARFIS010000144.1:0-372 GCF_029076575.1 Faecalibacterium sp. DFI.5.82 | reverse complement strand
AAACTCCGCTGCCGCCGTTTCTCCCATACCCACGCTTTCTTTTGGAACTTGACCTGAGCCAGACTGCAAAAATGACTTATGCGCTGCTGCTCGACCGTGCCACGCTCTCGCAGAAAAATCTCTGGACGGATGAACGAGGTTTCGTGTTTGTCATTTTTACGATTTGCTCTTTGGCTGAGCAGCTAGGGCGCAGCACGGTCAGTGTTTCCAGTGCGCTTAAGGAATTGGACGCTGCGGGATTGATCGAGCGCAGACGAACGCGGTTTTCTTCGCCCAATCACATCTTTGTAAAAATTCCAAATGTTGAATAGTTCTGCGTTTTTCACGATTCAAGAACCGCCAAAATCACGATTCTGCGATGCAGATTCTTAA
>NZ_JARFIS010000143.1:0-372 GCF_029076575.1 Faecalibacterium sp. DFI.5.82 | reverse complement strand
AAACTCCGCTGCCGCCGTTTCTCCCATACCCACGCTTTCTTTTGGAACTTGACCTGAGCCAGACTGCAAAAATGACTTATGCGCTGCTGCTCGACCGTGCCACGCTCTCGCAGAAAAATCTCTGGACAGATGAACGAGGTTTCGTGTTTGTCATTTTTACGATTTGCTCTTTGGCTGAGCAGCTAGGGCGCAGCACGGTCAGTGTTTCCAGTGCGCTTAAGGAATTGGACGCTGCGGGATTGATTGAGCGCAGACGAACGCGGTTTTCTTCGCCCAATCACATCTTTGTAAAAATTCCAAATGTTGAATAGTTCTGCGTTTTTCACGATTCAAGAACCGCCAAAATCACGATTCTGCGATGCAGATTCTTAA
>NZ_JARFIS010000142.1:0-375 GCF_029076575.1 Faecalibacterium sp. DFI.5.82 | reverse complement strand
CCAGTCCTTCCGTGGCACCCGCCATCGCAAGAATCTGCCCTGCCGCGGAAGGACTGGATCTCAACCAGGCGCTTGATGTCCAGAGCAACGTTGCGGCGCAGGTCGCCCTCAACGATGATGTTAGCCTGATCGATGTAGTCACGGATCTTAGCCTCTTCTTCCAGAGTCAGGTCCTTGACGCGGGTATCGGGGTTGATGCCTGTTGCTTCCAGGATCTTGTTAGCAGTGGTCTGACCGATACCGTAAACGTAGGTGAGACCCACCTGAACGCGCTTCTCGCGGGGCAGGTCAACGCCGGCAATACGGGCCATAGTAGTATCCTCCAAAATCATCCCATGTCAGTGTCGGGGTCTGCGCCGGGACTCTACGCACTTG
>NZ_JARFIS010000141.1:0-379 GCF_029076575.1 Faecalibacterium sp. DFI.5.82 | reverse complement strand
CCAGATACAATACCGTCAGCGCTTTGACCTGTTTGCGCACCACCAGTCAGCTGTCCTTTTATTTCACACCTTCTGCTGCTTGCAGGCATCCCCGCGCAGGAGGTCACCGGTCTGACCGAAGCAAAGACCACCAACACCTTCAACGAACTGGCCCGCTCCGTCCAGGACCTGGGCGACCACCAGAAGCACACTCTCCCCTACGCATGGGTTGCATCTGCCATTATGGTCGCTGTGGGCTGCGTAGCCTGTGGGCTGCTGTTCTGAGGTCTCACCAAAAGAACCCCCTTCCTACTTTTTCACCCATTCCTTCATTCTGATTCCGAAACGTCTGCCGGGCGGAGTACCCACAGCGCGCCACGGAATGCGTGCAAACCAGCAG
>NZ_JARFIS010000140.1:0-380 GCF_029076575.1 Faecalibacterium sp. DFI.5.82 | reverse complement strand
CTGCCCCAGTGTTATGTTCTGGCCGATGCCCCCGTGGACACCGTTTATCTTTCGGAGCTGACCAGCGCGGCCATGAAGCGGCGCACCGAAACGCCGTTTTGATCAGAAAAACTTATCCGGCTTGCCAAGGGCTCCCACTTTGGGGGAGCTGGCGCGAAGCGCCTGAGAGGGTGAGCCCGTTAAAATTTATCAAGTAAAGGGAGAAAGGATATGGAAGAGGAAATCATCACCAGCACCAATGTGGAAACCGCGACCGACCATGAGTATAATGCCAGCGAGATCCAGGTCCTGAAACGGGTGATGAGGGTGCTGGTGCCCATGGTATCCATCTCGGTAAAGCCAAGCCTCTGGATGTGCTCAAACAGGGCATGGCGCAGGGA
>NZ_JARFIS010000014.1:0-78590 GCF_029076575.1 Faecalibacterium sp. DFI.5.82 | reverse complement strand
CCCGGAGATGCAGATAGCGTTCATCATTGATAAGGTAGACCGCTTCTTTTATCTGCTCCATCAGCACCCACCCTCAAATTCCAGCGAAAACTTGCTGCGGCCATCGGCTTCACAGGACAGCAGCACGATAGCATTGTAGGTCTTGCCCTTGGCGCTCTTGCAGTCCTTCAGGCGCACACGACCGTCCCGAAGCAGCTTGTCTGCCACATGAGCGTCCATGCGTTTGCCGAGCCGTTTCAGAAAAGCGTTATCCTTCCACAGCACGAAACGGCACTCCCGGTTCTCGCAGAACCAGCCCTTTTCACGCTCCACGACAGGCTTACCGCAGTTCGGGCAGACACCAATAATTTTGTTTTTCATAAGTGCATTCGCTCCCTTCGCAGCCTCGGTGGTCGTTACCAGCGAGGAGATCATCTCTTTAATTTCAGTCATAAATTCACTCGGTTCCATTTCGCTGCGTTCGATTTGCAGCAGTTTTGTTTCCCAATCGGCGGTCATTTCCGGGGATTGGATTTCTTCGGGCATCACGGTAATGAGGGCTTTTCCCTTATCCGTGGGCAGTAACACCTTGGTTTTCTTGCTGCCTTTGCGCTCCAGAAAGCCCTTCTGTACCAATTTCTCAATGGTTGCGGCTCTAGTCGCCGGAGTGCCGATGCCCTGACGCTCCACGCCCTCCGGCATACTGTCTGCACCCGCTGCCTGCATAGCTGACAGGAGAGTATCTTCCGTGTAGGGTTTCGGCGGGGACGTTTGACCCTCTTTCAGTTCGGCACCGGCAACGCTGCACTGGCTCTGCTCCTTCACATCCGGCAGAACAACCGCTTCTTTCTGCTTGCCAAGCAGATCCCCCAGCATTTTCCGTTCCACAGTTTTCCATCCCTCGGACAGCACCACCTTGCCCTTTGCGGAGAACTCCTCCCCGGCGCAGATGGTGGTGAGTGTGGTTTCCGCATAGCGGTGCGGCTCACCTACGGCACAGAGCAGCCGTGCGGCAATCAGCCGCAGGACGTTCCGCTCCCCGGCAGGGAGGGCGGCAAGGTCTGCGTTTGCCATGCTTTTCGTGGGCAGCAGCGCATGATGGTCGGTGACCTTGCTGCCGTTGATGACTTGCTGCACATGGATGGGAATCGGCTCTTCCACAGCAAACGCCTTGCCCGTATCCGTCACCAGCCCCGGCAGGGATGCCGCCATATCTTCCGTCAAAAATCGGCTGTCCGTGCGGGGGTAGGTGATGAGACGTTTTTCGTAAAGACTTTGGGCATAATCCAAGGTCTGCTGTGCCGTAAATCCCAGCAGACGGTTTGCATCCCGCTGCAATGCGGTAAGGTCATAGAGTTGCGGCGGGCTTTCGGATTTTTCCTTGCGCTCCATCTTCTGCACCGTGACACGCTTCTCCTTTCGGCATTTGGAAAGCAACAGTTCCGCATCCGCTTTCTGTGCAAACCGCTTGCTGGATGCGGTGCCGCCGTCTGCAAGGGTCAGGGAAACCGTGTAGAATTTCTCTGGCACAAAGGCAGCGATGGCGGCTTCCTGCAGTACCGTCATAGCAAGCACCGGGGTCATAACACGCCCCACTGCCAAGGGCTGGTTGTACAGACACGAAAAAAGCCGGGACGCATTGATACCGACCATCCAGTCGGCTCGCTCCCGGCATAAAGCCGCCTCATATAAGGCATCATATTCTGTTCCCGGTCTGAGCTTCTGAAAGCCTTCCCGGATAGCACTGTCCTCCATTGATGAAATCCAAAGCCGTTCCACCGGCTTTTTGCAGCCGCACTGATGGTAAACCAGTCGGAAAATCAGTTCGCCCTCACGCCCTGCATCGGTTGCACAGATCAGACTCTCCACATCTTTCCGCTGCATGAGCTTTTTCAGGATTCCGAACTGCTTTTTCGTGCTGGCGGACACCTGATACTGCCAATGTTCCGGCAAAATCGGAAGATCATCATACTTCCACTTTGCATACTTTTCATCATAGGCTTCCGGCTGGGAAAGTTCCACCAGATGCCCCACACACCAACTGACAAGGTAGCCATTGCCCTCCATATAACCGTCCCCGCGCTGATCTGCCCCGATCACTTTCGAGAGACTCATGGCAACCGAGGGCTTTTCCGCTAATACAAGCTTCATTCGATACTGCTCCTTTCGCAAAAAAATTAGCAGCCAGGCACCGAAGCGCATGACTGCTATGTAAGGAACGGTATTCTGTTTTAGGTCTACAAACTGGGGCTTTTATGATCTTGCCACAGCTTATCAGTCTATGCACGTCAACTGTTGAAACCGCCGTGTACCGAACGGTACGCACGGTGGTGTGAGAGGACGGCGGCTAGTCACCGCCTCCTACTCGCTTGTGCCCATGTTTCGGCCCTCCACATCATCACTCCGCGCATGCGTTGTGCCTCGCCGCAACGCATTCTGCCCCTCGCTGACTCATCGCCAGGCATCGCTGATGGTGTTCGTCTGCCCATCCTCACTTCTGCAGTATCTGCTTTTCGTTCTCCTGCACACGCCGCTCGAGCGCTGTATACTGCCGGAGCTCGTCCTCGGTAAATCCCCGGAACTTCGCCTGCTCGTAGTCACGCTCCGCGGCCGCGATATCCTGCAGCACCGCATCCGACGCCGGCAGCAGCTCGAGACGAATCATCCGCGGCTCGCGTTTTTTCTTCGTCATTCCGTTCGCGTCTGCATCCTGTGCCTCGCCACGCTTTCCGAAAAGACCGGTCGCCTCGGCTATTTCCGCCGCTTCACGTCGTTTCCTCGGCACGTCGACCACTTCGAGCATCCCGCGTGAGACCAGCTTCTGCAGCGCGGCGCGCAGATCCCCGCGGCTCATATGCATCAGCTCCGCGAGATCCTTCCGGCTCAGCGCCTTTCCGGCATCCTTTCGATCAGTCGCCTCCACGGCATCTTCCCGCGCAGGCATCTGCGCTTCAGCCCCTCGAGTGAGCGCCTTTCCCGCGTCCTTCCGATACAGCAGCAGCGACAGCTCCGCCAGCGTCATATCATACTTCAGCGCCACCGACTCGAGATAGCGCTCGAGCAGCTTCCGGTCGCGGTACTTCTCCACGATGATCCCATCCTCCGAAATCACCTCCTGCAGCGCCTGGCTCCGCTCCTCACCGAGCTTCTGCGTCCCCGGAATCGTCGCCGGGAACACGAAACCATCCTTCGCCGCATCCACTAGAAAATGATAGACCTGCAGCCGCTTCCGCTCATACGCATCCTCATCCAGCACATGCTTGAAGAAGTCGTTGTAGCACTCGAACATCGCGAGTTTCATCTCCACCGTCCGCGCGAAGCTGATCTTCTGATTCACCAGCGAACCCTTCGTCTTCACATAATAGTAGACCGGCGTCCGCAGCGCATAGAACGTCGTCGCATAGCGCACATACTCGAGATTAAACAGAAAATCCTCGCACCAGCTGAGCTTCGCATCCATCCGGATCCCGTGCGCCTCCACAAGCGAGCGCCGGTACAGCTTATTCCACAGCACCCCATAGTAGTAGTCCGCCGGGTTCTCCATCATGAAGCCAACGAACGCTTCACGCCCGATCACCTGGTCCGCGTCGATATCCCCCTTCCGCGACACCATCTCTCCGACGACACGATAGAAATCCGCGATCACCATGTCGCAGCCCGTCTCCTCGGCCGCCCGCACCATCAGCTTCGTCGCATCCGCCGTCAGCCAGTCATCACTGTCCACGAACTGCAGAAACGTACCCCGCGCCCGCGCGATCGCCTGGTTTCGCGTATCCGACACCCCCGTATTCTCCTTATGCACGACCACCACGCGCGCATCCGCCCGCGCATATCCGTCGCAGATCTCCCCGGACCGATCCTTACTTCCATCATCCATGAGGATCAGCTCGAAATCCCGAAACTCCTGATTCAGAATACTGTCCACACAGCGCGCGAGACTCTTCTCCGCGTTATACACCGGCACGATGATACTGACCTTCGGCTCCATAGGCACCTCCATCAAAAAACTACTTCTAGTTGTACCATAAAACCCTCCCGTTGACACTCGTATATTTCTGCTCACTTTTCCCGGGCCAATGTCTCGGCCCTCCGCCTGCTCACTCCGCGCCCACGCGTCCGCACCCTCCACCTTCTCACGTCGCGTCCACCCATTCGCACTCGTTGCCTTTATCGCGCCCATGCCTCCGCCCACTACCTCCTCACGTCGCATCGAAGCACCAATTCCCTCATGAAAATGTCATATTACAGCATAAATTCGCTCATGAAAGTGTAATGAAGCACGGATTATTCCCTCATGAAAGTGGCAAAATACTGAAAAGAACGCTCATAAAAGTGGCAGAGCACGGAAATCTGAGAGGAAAAAGAAGGTGCCATGGTGTTAAATTATTCTTATGATATTTCCGCTTCCTGATGATTTTTTTGAATTATCTTAACTTTAATATCGAAACTTAACTTAAAACAAGTTATAATACAAAAATAGAGTTAAATAGAAGGAGAACATATGGAATATCTCTATAAAGTTCTGGGAATTAAAGCGACAGTTCAGCGCGCAGAGTTTGACCATCTGCCCAATTATATAGCTGTAAGGTATCGTTTACAGAAGGTATCCATGGATGGACAGAAAGTGATTTTTCTTTATCCAAAGACAGAGTTGGAGCAGATCGAAGTGCTGAAAAAGCATATTGCCCGTATACAGAAAAAAGAGAACCTGCCTGTCGTGCTGGTGCTAAACGAACTCAGTTATCGTCAAAAGGAATATCTGCTTCGTGAAAAGATCCCGTTTATCGTAGATGGAAAACAAATCTATCTGCCGTTTATGAGCGTGTATTTGCAGGAGCGGTGCGATGCGGAGAAGCAGCCAAGAGAAGATCTGCTTCCGTCGGCGCAGCTGCTTTTATTGCATTTTATTTACGGCGGCACGAAAGAACTGCCGTCGAGCCAGGCAGCGAAGGATTTAAAGCTGACAGCTACGTCTATATCGAGAGCATCGAGACAGCTGGAGGAGATGGGGCTGTTGCAGATAAAGAAAGCTGGTGTGCAGAAAATTCTGCTGTCCGAAGATCCGCCGGAAGTGCTGTTTCAGAAAGCGGAAGAGACTCTGTTGAATCCGGTAAAGCGAACGGTCTATGTTCCGAAGGAGTATATTGGGGCGGATATGCTGGTAAGCGGATATTCGGCACTGGCAGAATATTCGATGCTGAGCGCACCAGCCGTCGAGTGCTATGCGACAGATAAAATATCTCAATGGAAAAACGTTATGACAAACAGACTTCAGGATTCGAAGACTCAGGTGGCGGTAGAAATGTGGAGATACGATCCTCGGATTTTAGCTACTGGACATAGCGTTGACGCGCTCTCGCTGGCTCTGACATTAAAAGACGATACAGATGAACGTGTTGAACAGGCAGTGGAAGAACTGCTGAGCGAAGTATGGAGAAAGATAGATGGTAGGAAAATATAAAGTAGTCACGCTCTGTGGCAGCACCCGCTTCAAAGAGCAGTTCATGGATGCCCAGAAGCGGCTGACGCTTGCGGGTTATATCGTCATCAGCGTCGGGCTCTTCGGCCACGCCGGCGATCAGGAAGTCTGGGACGGCATGGACGAAGGAACCCTCTCGAAAACGAAGGAAATGCTCGACGACATGCACAAACGGAAAATCGACATGGCTGACGAAATCTACGTCATCAACGTCGGCGGCTACATCGGTGACAGCACCCGCTCGGAAATCCAGTACGCCGAAGAGCACGGGAAACCGGTCCGGTACTACCAGAACATCCGTAAATAGGAGATGCTGAGTCAGCTTTCGGAGGCGAGACAGGATATCGCAGATGGAAAGTGCAAAACCGGCGCCCAGGTAGCCGAGAACCTGGGAAAAAAGTACGGATTTATATAAAGACAGCCGAAATCAGGCGTATGATGTGAAAAATTTTGTCGTAGAACAGTGCTATGATCATAGTGCAGAAAACCATCTGCAGCATATAGACAGGAGGAACGGATTATGAATACAAAGCAGATCATCGGCTTTCACAACCCGGATGAGGAATACGGATATTTGAGTAACTGGTATCGGTCGGATTTCGAAAAGGACGGCATCCGGTTTTCATCCATGGAGCAGTACATGATGTACCAGAAGGCGCGCTGCTTTCGGGACGAGAAGGTCGCCGCAGAAATCCTGAAAACCGATGACGTCGGCCGCATCAAGGAACTGGGCCGCCAGGTTTCAAACTATGATGAAAGCAGATGGAACGGCATGCGCCAGATCCTCGTCTACGAAGGCCTCCTCGCAAAGTTTGAGCAGAACGAAGACCTGAAGGCTCAGCTCAAATCCACCGGCGACGCCATCCTCGCAGAGTGCGCCGTCAAGGACCACATCTGGGGCATCGGCTTATCGATGAAGGACCCAGATCGACTCGACGTGAAAAAGTGGCACGGAACGAACCTGCTGGGGTATGCACTCATGATCGTACGAGAACGGGTGTGAAGGGCGAAAATCCAGATACCAATATAAATACGTATTTGATGATTTATAGATATGAATAAATGCAGATCAAAATGCGCAGAATATGAGCACTTATAGACATTTAATCAACACTATATGAAAATATGCCTATTATTTTTGAGAGATGCTGGATGGTAAAATTCCGAGTTGTTGAGCTGTTCTTACTTTCTATTTTATCAGATATCGCCTACAGAGTCCATAGCTTCATAGCTCAAAACAGTTCACCCACCAACCATTTGGCTATGTAAAGGGGACGGCTTTTCAGCCGCCCCACCGGTCAACGCTGCGTTAATCAGACAGGTTCATCGTCCGATTCCGCTTCATAATCCTCGTTGACATCCACTTCTTCGTCCTCGTCACCATCATCCTCCGGCAGCTGGAGCGTATCTTCATCCTCATCGTGATAATCCGCATCCGGGTCCGGCTGATTTTTCTTGGACGCAGGCTTTACGCCCTTCATCTTGATATAGAGATAACCGCCGCCTGCCGCCAGTGCAATCAGCACGACCACACCCAGAAAGCCGGATGCGATCTTTGTGACCTTGTTTTCCTTGAGCTGTTCCGTGCCGGATGCCGCCGCTTCTTCTGCGGCTTTCTTGGCTTCTTCCTCGGCTTTCAGCCTGTCCTGTTCAGCCTGCGCCGCCGCTTCCTTTTCGGCGGTATAAGCGTCCGCATCTTCTTCCTCCATCAGAGCCAACAGGTCGGCTTCATCCACAAGGTTCATAAAATGGACGGTCTGCGCCCCTTTACTATTCCTGTCAATGACCAGATAGAATGTGTTGCCGGACTTCGACACCAGCGTAATGAACTGCTGACCACTGCCATCGGAATAATTGGTGTGGTAATCGTCCACCAGTGTCAGGTTGCCCTCCGGGGTCAGAGCACCGGTTTCCTCATCGGTCACGGTGACTACATCTTCTTCATCGGTGGTAGAAGTCAGGACAGGCTGTTCCACTTCCTCCGTAGGCTCACCGCCATAGGCAAAAGCAGGAGCCGCCATGCCAGCGCACAGTGCCACCGACAACATCAGGGCACAGAACTTATTCATCATCTTCATTATCAGATTCCTCCTTGTTGAACGTAGCACCGACTGCGGACAACGCAGCCGGGGTCGGAGTGGAAGTTGCAGACTGGCGCAGCAGGGCGGCAAGCTGTTCCGGCGTAACCTTGGCGGTGCGCACCATCTCATTCACCTCGGCAGCTTCTGCTTCCTGAATCCGTCGTTCAAGGCTTTCAATGCGAGTGTTGATCTTAATGCGACGCTCCCTTTCCTTTTCCAGAGAAGCGCGCAGCTTATCGAGTTTTTCGCTCATGTTTTCCTCCAATCATTTTGAGAGCCGCCCGAAACCGGACAGATATTTCTGCCAGTAGGACGAGTGAATGTTTGCGTACTTGATGGGGTCGCCGGCGGACACCATCATCCCGTTTCCAAGGTAGTAGAGTAGGAAAGTGCCGCCTTATCGTATTTCTACGACAGGTTTGCACAGACCTCTCCCAGAACCGTGCTTGCGCCTCTCAACGCACACGGCTCCCCATTTTTTGCTCCATTTCAAAAGTTATTCCGTTTTAGTTCCATGATGAATTCTCATGTGGCATTTGTGGCACACGACGATTGTCTTGCGCCTCTTTGCCAGCATGACTTTTTCCCAATCAGCTTTACCTTTCAGGTTTTTGACCTTGTTTACATGGTGGATTTCATAGCTATCGTTGTCTGTACAGCCGCAGACTTCACAGACTTTGGCCTTCAGACGTTCCTCGAAGGAGGTTGTGTTGTGCGAATAGCGATGCGCCAAATCGGGCACTTTTTCCGTCAAATCTTTGCCTTTGCAATCGCTGTACTTAGCGAACATCATACGGCGTTTTCCGTTTTTGGTTTCATACGGAACACCCCATGCACCAGTCCCATCTCTGTATTCATAACGAACCTTAGAAATTCGGGAGCGATGCTTGTTTGCGAGTGTTTTCAGACAGCTGTATTCCATCAGATAGCCAAAGTAACCGAGCTTGTTGAAGTTGCTTGCAATGGCATAATAGTTACAGAGTCCTCGAAGTTCCGCATTATAAATCATTACGATTTCCAAATCCGTGCGGTTCAGCAGAATTGGGCGATGAATAGGAATCAACCTCTTTCCATCCCTTTTAGCGATGCTATGGGACAGTAAATAGGTCGCCACCTTATCTTTCAGTGGAATATTGAGTTCCACTTTGTTGTTCATAGTGCGCATTTTTCGTTTTCCAGAGCGTTTAACGCTGGCATCCCTGCGCACCCGAACATCAAAACCAAGGAATCGGGCAGGAGTGTTACTGTGAGTGATAAGGGTCTTTTCTTGGCTCAACTCCATTTTCAGAGTGTCCCGGACAAAATCCGTGAGTTTTGCCTTAATTTCCTCGCATTCCTCTCTTGTCCCATTGACTGCAATCAGAAAGTCATCTGCATAGCGAACATATTTCAATCGCTTATCGGTACACGCTTTTGCAGGTGTCCGAAACAACTGCTTTGTCAGTTGCTTGTGCTGAGCAATGAGCTGCTCCCGCATTGTCCCTTCAGCTTTCTTGATTTTCTCATGCAGTGCATCTCGTTTGTGCCGTATCGTGTTGTATTCTTCCGTAAAGTTTCTCGGATTGTATCCGTGGTCAAATTCCTTCTTCAGCTGCGTAATATACCTGTCCAGCTCGTTCAGATAAATGTTTGCAAGAATCGGGGAGATGATTCCACCCTGCGGGCATCCGCTATAGGTTTCATGGAAATTCCAGTCTTCCATATAGCCGGCTTTCAGAAACATACGAATCAGGTTCAGAAAACGAGCATCCTTGATTTTTCGGTTCAGCACACCAATCAGCGTGGAATGGTCGATGTTATCAAAACATCCCTTGATGTCGCCCTCAATGAACCACTTTGCTCCGGTAAACTCATGCTTGATCATGGCAAGTGCCGTGTGGCAGCTTCTGCCCGGTCGAAAGCCGTGGGAATAGATAGAGAAAATTGGCTCGTAGATGGCTTCCAGAATCATACGGATAGCTTCTTGCACCAGCTTGTCAGCGAATACAGGAAGTCCCAGCGGGCGCAGCTTGCCGTTCTTCTTTTGAATATAGGTTCTGCGTACCGGCTTGGGTTCATATGACCCTGTTCTCAATGCTTCAATGATGGCTGTCACATACTGCTCGCTAAATCTATCAGCCGTATCATCATTCACACCCTTCGTTCCTGCACCCTTATTGGAGTAAAGATGCTGATAGGCGATGAAGTAAATATCTGGCCTCAAAAGATAGCGGTACAGTCGTGTGAAAATTTCATCGTGGTTCTTTTGGGAATTCTCTTGTAATTTTGTTAAAATCTCCATTGTTGATTTCATTGAGGCTTTCCTCTCTAATCAATTTCTGATTTTAATGCACAAAAAACTGCTTCTCTTCGCCATGTGAGCGGCTTTCCCGCATCCGATTTTACGGCTTTTCCTGTCAATTCAGGATTCTCGGACTACTACAGAAGCTCCGTTGTCATGCCGGATTTTCAGTGTCATCTTTCTAGCATAGCTTTGAAATTTATCACATTGCTGCATTACACATAGCTTTTTCAAGCGTTCCGGTTTAGACAATCTCCAGTTGACGATAGTAGTAGGTCAATGTGAATTATCGGATATGCTTTTGTTCCGTTACTATCGGTTCTCCGACGTGCCGCACAGGGGATTAGCAACCCATAGGAAGGACTCTATTTCCTACGGTCCCTGTACCAAAGGTTTCAGACAATTTTCCTTTGCCCACACGTAACAAGGGCTTGGAACTCACCTTAAACAATTCAGTTTTATCCTTGTATTCACTTATCCTCGCGGTTCAGTCGTGCCCGATTGTCTTTAGGCAACTTGCCGCTTTCCTGCCGTGCTCTTTTCCCGTACATCTTTCGATTTTCGGTAAAGCAGGTGGATTCCCGCGTTGCTTTGCGGGGTAGTACCTTAACCACAGCCTCCTTTCTCTACTTCTACTATCGTCCTTACTGGACGCACGATGCCCACATGACTTTTTCCCGGAGTATCATACGTTCCCTCGAAGAAAACAAGGTCACCGGGCTTTGCTTCGGCTTCGCTGATGTGCTGGCTCTTGTTCCACAGGCCGTTGGCGGTGGTGCGTCCCACATCGTAGCCGTTCTGGTTGTAGACCCAACAAACGTAGCCTGAACAGTCAAAGCCAGTTTCCGGGGTAGAGCCGCCCCACACATAGGGCGTACCCACATACTTTTGGGCTTCCTTGTAGATGGCGGCAAATTCCTCATCCGTCAAGGCTTCCGCTGGAACCTGATAATCAATGCCCGGCGCGCCAGAGCCATCGGAGCCACCGGGCGGCAGTCCACCTTTGAACAGATATGGCCGACCACCCAACGTATCCTGAAAGATCTCATAGCGTTTCCACTGGTCGTTGTCCAGTTCCTCCCGGATAACGACCTCCAGCCCTTTATTCACCAGCTTTGTGTGAAAAATTCGATACTCATAGGGGACTTGCACGGTGTAGGGGATGCCAGTAAAAATGTCGATCATCACTACCGTGCGGTACCGGGTCTGGACTTCCACCCATGTGGTCAGCTTGTATTGCTTGGCAAACGTCTCCTTGAGTTTTGCCTGCACCTCGCTGCGGGTGTAGTCGTCATAAAGAGTAGTCAGGAACGAAGTGAGCTGCCAAGGATCATGTTCAATAGCATCCAGATGGTATCGGTATTCGTCATAGCCGGGGTGGTCGGCGGGGGTGCGTTTGATTTTCTTATCCAGTTCCTTTTCCAGCTTCTTGTAGTCGGTTTCGGCTCCCCGGATGTCCCGGTCCTCTGCGGTGTAAATGGTCTGACCGGATACCTGCGTGGTGCCGGAAAACAGAATGGAACAGGACGAAAATGCCGACATGACCAGCAGCAAGAGCAAAAGAAAAACGCCCACGATCAAAAGAACGTGCGCGTTGCTTTTTGCAAAATTGGCAATGCCGTTGACTGCGGTGCTGACCACCGATCTTCCTTTGTCGATGACCTGCTCCACGCCGGATCGGGTGGCAGATGCACCGTTGGATGCCGCTTTGCCGCCTGCGGTCTGCGCCGCTGTGCCCGAATGGGCGGCGGCATAGTAACTTTGCCGAATGTCCTGTTTCTGCCGCCATCGGGAGAGCCAGTTGGAGCCGCCCTCGCCGGTGCCGGATGCGCCTGCATCTTGTGCCGCAGTCGGCTTCTGTGGGGAAGATTGTGCGGTTTTGGCACCCTTCTTGCCCTGCATCTTGGCTTTCTTTTTCAGCTTCCGGGCATAGATGCTCTTGGAAATATCCCGGACATTTCCTGCTGCCTTTTCGCCCTCGCTTAAAGCCTGCGTGCCCACATTATCGTCCTCGTACTGGTCAACCTCCCGATGCACCGCAGACCGGGCGGCGGCAGCGGCATACATAGCACGTTTCTGCTGCTTTGTCATGCGGGATGCTTCATCCGGGGTGATCTCTGCTTTGCCAAAACGCAGGTGCTGCGCCTTTTCCGCTGCCTTGTCTGCATCCTGCTTCAGTTTCTGCTTTTTGGGCTTAGACTGCTCCACTTTGGACTTTTTCGGAGGAGAGCGCGTGGCCGTGCGCTCCTTGTCTTCCTCAAATTTCAGCTTTGGCTGTTTCTCACTCATGCTTTTGAGCCTCCGCAACTTCGGAAAGGCGGGTCGTAAGGATGCGGTAGAGTTCAAGGTCTTTCGGGAAGTGGTCAACAAAGGGTAGGATCACGTTGCCGAAGAACAGCAGCCCTTCGCCCTCACCAGAGTGAGTGACGTAGGAAAGCTGATGGGGCGAGATGTTGAGCTGCTTTGCGAGAATCTGCCGGTCTCCGTTGGCCTGATTGAGCATATACACAAAGTCCGAGTTTTCAAAAATATTCGATACTTCGGGACTTGCCAGCAGATCTTTGACATTCTGCGTTAGGGCTGTCGGAATGCCGCCCCACTTACGGAAACGCTTCCAAATCTCAACGGAATAAGCAGCAGTCTGCTCTTCCTTCAAGAGCAAATGGAACTCGTCTGCATAGTACCGGGTGGATTTTCCGGCACTGCGGTTGGCGGTCACACGCCCCCACACGGCATCCTGCACGATGAGCATACCCAGCTTTTTGAGCTGCTTGCCCAGCTGCTTGATGTCAAAGCAGACGATGCGGTTATTGATATCTACGTTGGTGTGGTGATTGAAAATGTTCAAACTGCCCTTGACGTAGATTTCCAGCGCAGCCGCCACATGGCGGGCTTCCGGTTCGTCTTGCGTCAACAGTGCATTGTAGAGGTCTTCCAGCAGCGGCATATTTTCCGGGATGGGGTTCTCGAAATACTTGCGGTAGACCACATGGACGCAGCGGTCAATGACCGTCTTTTCCACCGGCTGCAAGCCCTCTTTGCCGCCGACCACCAGTTCGCACAGGGACAGCACAAAGTCGGCTTTCAAAGCCAACGGGTTGTCCTCCTCCGAGTAGTTGCTGTTGATGTCCATCGGGTTGATATACTGGGTGCTGGCAGGGCTGATGTGGATGACCTGCCCATGCAGACGCTCCACCAGCGGAGCGTACTCACATTCTGGGTCGCAGATGATGATATCATCGTCCGTCACGAGGAATGCGTTGCAGATCTCACGCTTTGCGCTGAACGACTTGCCAGAGCCGGGGGTGCCGAGGATCAGGCCATTGGGGTTCTTCAGTTTTTTCCGGTCTACCATAATCAGGTTGTTGGACAGGGCGTTCAAGCCATAATACAGGCTTTCCTTGCCGTTGTCGAACAGTTCCTGTGTGGTAAACGGCACAAAAATCGCTGTGCTGCTGGTGGTAAGACCCCGCTGGATCTCGATTTGGCAGTCTGCCAGTGGCAGGCTGCTCATCAGCCCCTGCTCCTGCTGGAAGTCAAGACGGCACAGTTCGCAGTTGTGCTTCTGGGCAATACTGACTGCCTGAAACACGTTGGTTTCCAGTTCCTGCTCGGTCTTGCCGGTGTTCAACACCAGAAAAGTGACAAGGAACATCCGCTCGTTCTGGCTCTGCAATTCCTTCAAAAGTGCCTTGGCATCTCTGCCGTAGGTTGCCAAATCGGACGGCAAAACGTCCATATCGTATCCTGCGCGGACGGCTTTCTTCTGCTCTTCGATTTTGCTGCGGTCCAGTTCCGTGATGGTGTGCTTGATGGTTTTGATGGCCTTGTTCTGGTCAACGGACTGGATGTGCATGGTAACGATCTGGCTGGAATCCATATCAAGGAAATCCTTCAAAAGCTGATCGCTCAGGTCAGAAGCCGTAATATTCAGGAAGCTGACAGCCCCGAAGATGCCGCCCACCTGAAAGGTACGGCTGTTCTTAAACGCCAGCGCAGTGGGGGCAATGGCATCCTTTACGGACAGACCACTGGGCACAAGGTCTTTCCAGTTGAAGTGGAACTTGTTGGCTCCATCCATGTTCAGCATCCCGTGCATCAGCCGCAGACGCTCCGTACCGTCCAGCGGCTTTGCCAGAACGCCCAACCTGTGAAAGTTGTTCATCAGGTCGTTCTGGATGTGCTCTAACCGAGGTTTGACCTGCGCCATGCTGTCGCCCTCGATGCCATAGGTCAGGAATTTGGTCTTGGTCAGGCCGTTGTTGCCCTTGGAAAGCTGCTGCCGCAACATCTGGCTGTACTCGGCTCGCACATCATCAAAGCCATCCTGCTGGTACGGGATGCGGATGGACTTCTCGAAGTCCGCCGAATCGGTGGCGGTATTCACGAAGGACAACTCGAAGTGGATAGAGCTGTCGAAAAAGTTGAGAAAACTGCACCATTCCTCAAAGATGGCGGTCTTGTCCTCCTGCTGCGCCAACTGATAGTTGATATCCTGATACTGGATGGTGCGGGTGTAGTAGCCGGGACGGACACGGCAGGTACCGTCCTCAAACATCCGCTGGAACGGGATGCTTTCCTGTGCCGTGTGGGGCACTGTGGGCTTGGGCGGCTTTTTGCCGTCTTTATTCTTTTTCAGAAACGGAATCATGGGCGTCATCTCCCTTCACAAGCAGTGCATAGTAATTGCGGGTCTGGTACGGACGCACCTTCGGGCGAACAAAGCGCGCCTGAAAGTAGTACCGCAGGATCTTTTCAGCCGGCTGACCGTTTTTCTGGTACATGGCCAGAAAGAACATGGGCAGCATGACCGCCATCATGCCGAGGGTAGCACCGGAATTGCCAGCGGTGTCCCGCAGAACAAAGAACAGCGGCACGCCTACGACTGCCGCTGCACCAAAACAGATAAGCTGCCGGGCGGTCAGGTTGAAGGCTACTTTGGACTTCACCTTGCTGAAATCGCGCGGCACGGAAATATAAGCTGCCAAAATTTCACCTCCGAATCAATGGGCACCCAGCAGAGTTTTGGCGACAGAGCTGGTCTTGAACAGCGAGAAGCAGAGCAGCACCGTGTACCCCACGATGCTCCAGATCGAGTTGATGGCATCCCCGGATATTGCAACATTCTGGAGCAGAACAGCGTAGATCGCCACGCAGATCAGAATCAGGAAACCCTGAAATCCCAGCGCGAACAGAGAACGAAGATAGTTCTGTCCCACATGGGATTGCTCGTGGTTGCCCCATGTTGCCATGGGCACCGGGGCAAGGCTGACCATCATGTAGATCTCAATCATTCTTCCGTAGACGATGACGAAAATCACGATGGACAGGATGCGCATAGTGATGCCGATGAAGAAGGACTGCAAGAACAGCCCGAACAGTGGGCCTACGTCCATCTGCATCATGCTGGATTGCAGCATGGAAAGCCCGATGTCGTTGACCCTTGTGTTGCCGGAAATAATGCCGCTGGAATTTGCCACCACCTGCTGCGTCACGTCGAACACCGCCATGATGATATCGAAAGTGTTGGAGATCATCCAGACCGAAATGGAAGTTTTGAAGATCCATTTCATCAGCAGCGCAGGCTCAAATTGTGCCATGTTGTTGTGCTGTGTGATCATCTCGATCAACTCATAACAGGCGATGAAGGTCAGAATCACGCCTGCAATGGGAAGCACTACGTTCCGGGACAACGCCTCGATCATAGCGAAAACGCGCGGTTCAAAATTGGATGGTTTGGTGCCGACCTGCTGTGCGATGTTGCCCACTTGGGTGTTGACGTCATCAAACAAGCCGGAGAGATTGGACATGATCGCCGCTGTCAGCAGTGACTTGATCCAATCGGAGATTGCTTTGAGAACAGTTTCCACTCAGCGCCACCACCCATCAAGAAAAATGGTTGATAAGGGTCTTGAGCAGGTTGAGCAGAAAAATAAGGTGAGTCAGAATCTGCATAATAGCACCATCCTTTCAAAATAAAGGTGAATATTCGATTTGCAATGCGTTTCCTCTTTATAATAAGAATCCGTTTGCCACGGAGGGGCTGGAAATGCTTGCAAGTAAATATGTACGGGGCGGCAAACGCCGCCCGGAAAAGATCAGCCGAACAGACCACTCAGCAGGGGGATCAGAGTGATGCCAATCAGGGCAACACCGCCGCCAGCCATGAGCTGTTTTATCCCCAATTAGGTGTAAAACTCTGCTCGATGGCGGGCGGCGGCGTACAAAAAATCTATATGGTATTTTTTAAGAGAACCGTCCCGGCGGGACAGGTCAGGCAGTGACCTGTTCCACCTCCGGGATGGGTTTGAGATTAAAATGAATTTCGATAGAAATGTGTCTTGTTTTATCTTCGTCAATGCGCTCATGCACGACGATTTCTTTGATTAAGCGGTTGAGGGTGGCTGCGTCCAGCTCTGTGATGTTGGCGTATTCCTGAATGGCTTCCACCCATTGTTTTGCGTCATTGGCAAGCTGGACTTCATCGGACAGCCGCTTTCTGCCCTCGGACACTTTTGTTTTAAGCTCCGTCTGCTCGGTCTGTGTCTTTTCCAGCATGGTGTTGAAATTCTGCTCACTGATACGCCCTGCAATCATATCCTCATAAAGCCGCATGACCATTTTGTCCAGAACCTCAATCCGTTCCTCGTCCCTTGTAAGGGAGCGTTCCATTGCTTCCCGCTGTTCCCGCTGCTCGGCTTCACAGGTATTGGTCAGGCGGTCAGCAACCGCTTCCCCGTCCATCAGGGCAGCTCTGGCACATTCCCGGATTTTCCGCAGCACATGGCTGTAAAGGGTGTCATAGTCAATCCGGTGCTGGGTGCAGTGGTTCTTTCCAAAGGCATTGTAGGTCTTGCAGGAGTAAATCCGCTGGGGATGTTTTGCGTTTGTGTAGCGTATCGTCAGCGACTTCCCACACTCGCCGCATTTTATCAGTCCGGCAAACAGGCTGATTTCATTGGTCTGCCCCGGACGCTGGCGGGATTTCAGCTTGTTCTGCACAATATCAAAGCTCATGCGGTCAATCAGCGGTTCGTGCTGTCCCTCAACCACAACCCAGTCCTCCGGTTTCTTTTCCCCAATCGTGCCGATTTTGAAGCGGTAGTCTTTTTTCTGGGAAGCAATCGCCCCGGTGTAGACGGGATTCATCAAAAGGTCTTTGATAACGGAGAAGTCCCACATATACCGCCCGTTTTCCGGGTCTTTCTTTTCCCATTTGGTGCGGGTATTGCGAAGCCCCCGTTCCCGGTTCCACCATGTGGGGCAGGGGATTTTTTCTTCCTCCAGCCGTCTGCGGATATAGTTCGGACCATGACCGTTTAGGGCATATCCGAAAATCAGCCGCACAATCGGGGCGGTTTCCTCGTCAATGAGCAGATGGTTTTTGTCCTCCGGGTCTTTCCGATACCCAAACGGGGCAAGACACCCGGTAAACTGTCCTTTCTGCGCTTTCAGAAGATAAGAGGAATGGACTTTCTTGGAAATATCCTTGCTGTACATCTCGTTCAGGATATTCTTGAACGGGGCAATGTCGTTGTTATCCCGTAAGGTGTCGATACCGTCATTCATGGCGATATAGCGCACCCCGTTTCTTGGGAAAAAGTCCTCAATCAAATGCCCGGTTTGCAGATAGTTACGCCCCAGTCGGCTGAGGTCTTTCGTGATAACAAGGTTGATTTGCCTGCGCTCAATGGATCTCAACATTCTCTGTAAATCAGGACGCTCCATATTAAGACCTGTGAAGCCATCGTCCTGATAGACTGCCACAACCTCCCATCCCTGCTTTTCGCAGTATTTTTCCAGCATATCACGCTGGTTTGCGATACTGGCACTTTCGCCTTGCAGGTCATCGTCCTTTGACAGTCTGCAATAGACCGCTGCACGATAGCCCCCGGCAAGTGCCGAACCGATTGTTCTGTATTCCATTTCGTTCATCATAGCCATTTACCCACACAATCCAGACGGTATCCGGCTCTTTTGAACCTCATCTTCATTATACTTCAATTCTTTCTTTTTAGCAAGATATTCTTTTGTATTTGTCTTGCCGTATTTCTGGGAAATCAGGCTGACGAACACATCGGTGGCGTCCAGCTCCCCGTCAAATACAGTGGTCACATGAATCTCTGTTTTGTTTTTTGCCATAGGCAGTTATCCTCCATACATGAAAATAGCCAGACAGAGGGTGTCGGCAACGAAGTCCGGCAACGGGCTTCAAAAGACCTTGCAAACAATCTCAATCTGGCGGTGGTTACTATTTATACTTTTCTTTTATTTTTCTGTTGTTTTGGTTGTCATAGGGGAGAAAAGCCCGCAGTTATGGGTTTTTCCCCGGCAACCGGCTCGGCAACGGGATAGCAACGAAGTCGGCAACGGGCTGTCATTTTCAGAATGGAAGCTCCATCTGCTCCGTGACCTCCACAAAACCGTCCATAGATTTTTCGGGCGGGTTGTCGGTGTCCGTTGCCGGGATTTCACGCTCCCAGCCCTTTTGTCTGCCATATTCCGCAAACATTCTTGGATTGGAAAAGTAGTTCCACCCGGTAATGCACTGGTTCATTATCTCGTTGATTTCCCGGATTTCCCATTGCTTCGGCTCGTCAAAGGTGTGATTTAAGGCTTCCTTGTAGAGCTGCTTGGAACAGACCGTTTCCCCGGTGTACTTATCAAGGTAAGCCTGTATCATCCCGGCTTTGGTGTCCTCCGGCATAAAATCCCGCTGGTGTTCTTTGAGATACCGCTGCATGGCTGGGCTGAATGACAGCTTGTACCTGCCGCTTCGGTAAATCTCCATTGCTTCCGCCCACATCTGGCTGATATAGGCTCTGGAAGCGGCTTCGTCCTCCAAAATGTGAACCTCGGCTTGCTCCGGGTACACCATGACCGGGATAAATCGGCGGTTGCCGGAACGGTCAAGGGGGAGAAAGTCAAGGGCGTTGGAAGTACCGCCGAACACGCACTGACGGGGACGGTCTGCCGGGTGGGTTTCATAGGGTATCTTATAAACCTCTTTCTGTCGGCTTAGAAAAGACTTGATTTCCTCAATGCTCTTGGCATTGGCGGTTGCCATCATTTCCGACATTTCAATTATCCAGTGACCTTGCAGCTTGCGGTACACGTTATCATCGTCCAGCTTCCGCAAATCATCGGAAAACCACTCGTCCCGGACTGCCAGCAGACGGAAGAAGGTGGACTTGCCAGCCCCCTGACCGCCTACCAGACACAGCATGATTTCAAACTTGCTTCCGGGCTTAAATGCCCTTGTAATCGCCCCCAAAAGAAACAGCTTTAGGGCTTCATAGGTGTAATCGTCCACATCCGCCCCCAGAAAGTGCCGCAGACAGAAGCGGATGCGCTCCGTCCCGTCCCATGCAAGGCTGTTCAGAAAATCCCGGATGGGGTGGTACTTATTCTCATTCGCCACAATCCCGATGGCGGTTTCAATCTTTTTCTCACTGGTCAGCCCGTAGGTTTCCTCCAGATAGAGAAGCAGATACTTCATGTCTGTATCGGTCAGGGCTGTGCTTTCTCTGTGAAAACCGATGGGCTTTATGATGTCCTTTCGGTCGGTCAGGATGTTATAGGCGATTGCCCCGGCAAGCACCGGGTCACGCTGGAATACGGTCAGGCAGTTCCGTATGCTCTGGCGGACACCGCCTTTCTCGGTGGTTTCCAGAGTTGCCTTTACTTCCTCAACGCTCTGGGGCGGCTGCATGGCGTTCATGGTGTTTTTTAGTTCTTGCTGCGTCTGCGGCGGCAAGCTCTGCCATTCGCTGTTCAAGCTGTATCACATCCTTTCCATGTTCCGTAATCAGTGAAGCGATTTCCTCCGTATCCCCAAACAGCAGCACATCCAGCAGATATTCCACATGGGCTTGCTTCTGCAAGGCTTCCACGAACCGGGGATGAAACGCTTCCTCCGGGGAGTGCGGGGCATAGTCGGTTTTCCATACCCGTAAGAGGTGTAGATAATCGGCAAGGACACGGAAGCAATGTGCCTTTGCTTCCCGGAACTGTTCTTCCGGGGATTTCTGCCGGGGCTTGGGCTTCCTTGCCCTGCCCGGTGGCTTCCAGTCCTCATAGGCAAGCCCGAAGTCACTCGCCAACTGTGCGGCGGCTTCCTTTTTCCCCAGCCCGTACAGGGCAGCTACAAAATCAATCACATCCCCATCTGCACCACATCCGAAGCAGTGGAAACGCTTGTCCAGCTTCATGCTGGGGGTCTTATCGTTGTGGAACGGGCAGCAAGCCATCCCGTTTCTGTTTACCCGGATTCCGTAATGCTCCGCAGCCTGTCTTGTCGTAACGGACTGCTTCACAGCTTCAAATACATTCAAATCAATTCCTCCTTGTAAAAAAGAAAAGGCACTTATCATTCTCAATCTGAAAATGGCAAGTGCCTGTTAAAGTTCCATATCCTGTTGTTTGTGTTTCGTCTGCGCCGGGGCGTTTTTCTGTGCTCTCTTCTCGTCAGCCTTATCCTGCAAGACTTCTTTGAGGGGCTGCTTCTTGGGCGGCTCTTTGCTTTCCTCTGTGCCGGGTGTGGCTTTCCGTACCCAGTAGCGGATGTCCCACAGCTTCTTCAAATCTTCCTGCACCTCGGTCAACGGTACTTTCAAGTCTGCGATTTCGTCCACAAGCTTCGCCTGTTCCTGCAAAAGCTCCTTTTTCGTGCTGTCCTTATCGTCCGGGTGCTTGGCAAGGTAGGCACTGGCTTTCTCAAACCGGGCAACCTCCGGGTGTTCCAGCTTGAATTTTTCCTTAGTTTTCTTGAAAAATATCTTCTGGTATTTCTCATAAACGGGCTTACATTCCTTACAGTCCGTCCGGGCGGCAAGGATAGCGTCAATCACGTTGCTGCGGGTTTCCTTTGGCTTCATCTGCTTTCGGTAGTCGGCGGCAGATTTCCCGGACGTTTCTATAAAGTTTTCCAAATCCTCCACGGTGGAAAGTCCCTTTCTCTGGAGATAGGACAGGGCTTCGCTGACTGCCTTTAAGTCTTTGGAAGTCCCCCGGCTTTGTCCCGCCCGTGTCCAGCTGCTCCGTTCTGCCTTTCGTATCTCCATATACTTCATCAGCAGATTGGGAAGAAAGACCGCTTCCTCCGCAGCTTTTTGGGCAAGCAGTTCATTCCGCTTTTCGCTAAGCTCCGCAATCCAGCCTTTGAGATTTTTAATAAGCTGCCGGATGGACTTCATCAAACTATTGGCGGCTTTGATTTCTCGGTTCAGGTTGCCGATGTTCGTCTGAATCCCACGCTTTTCCATCTGCCGGACAGCAGCCCCTTCATGGACGGTAGGGATAATATCAAGCCCCTGTCTTTCGTAAGAACGGAGATCTACTCGTTCCGGGCGGTTGTTGGCTTCCAGATAGCGGTTTTGGATGACCTCCCATTCATGCCGCCAGATTTCGCCATATTTGCGGTCGTTCCAGTCAACCGTATCTTCCTTGTGGCTTTTCCACCTGCCGGACGGGAGCTTGATTCGTTCCCCGTTCTTATCAAGTTCATAGACCTTGCGGCTCTTGGGAAGCCATTTCCCACGCTCATCCATTGCCCGCATGGTCAGCATGACATGGGCGTGTGGGTTTCCGTCCCCTTTGTCATGGATGGCAAAATCCACGCACATTCCTTTGGAAACAAACTGCTGGCGGCAGAAATCCCGTACAAGGGCGGCGTACTGGTCGGGCGGTATCTCTCTGGGAATGGAAAGCACCCACCGCCTTGCAAGCTGGGAGTTCCATTGCTTCTCAACAGCTTCGGCAGCGTTCCAGAGGGTGTTGCGGTCTGTGTACTCCAGGGGAGCGTTTGCCGGGAGCAGGATTTCATTGTGGACGATACCACGCTTTTCCGGGTAGTGTTTTACTTCCTGGTCATATTCACAGAACAGCTTTTCGCCGCTCTGGTAAGCAGCGGCGGCAACCGCAGACTGGCGGTGGCTGCGCTGCACAATAGAGATTTCGTTGTGTGGACAGGGCATTTTGTGTTCCTCCTTTCCGTTTTTGGACATAGAAAAAGCAGGATACCTTTTCAGATTTCCTGCTTGTTGTGCCGCTGGGGGCGGCGGGTATTTAGTAATACATTTACATAGTTTTGTGCAAGTACCAAAGTCGCACAATAAATACAATTTGTCCAATAGCATAAGCCCCAATAATAGTGAAACATGGGACTACTGTCATATATCCGGTGAAAATCAAAGCAAAAATAGAAACAGCAATCGTAACATTCATTACCTTGAAGCCACTTGCCATAGCAGCATTACTAAGCGAAATATTTCTCTCGTCATTTTCCTCTATTTCCATTTCTTTGGTTTTCTTAACGAACAAGTCGCACACACCAGATACAATCAGCAAAATTCCAATGAGAGATGTACCTACTACTATTAAGTCGGGACGTGGCACAGGTATTATTTCATGTACTCCCAAACCGTATGTTAGCAATCCTCCCAGTAGAATAATCATTCCTGTAACTGTCATTAAAATCAACAACCTTTTTTTCATAATCAATCCTCCTCGTAAATAAAAATTTCTTCAATACTCATGTTGAAATATCTGGCAATCTTAAATGCCAACTGAATAGATGGGTTATAGCGTCCGTTTTCCAAAGAGCCGATGGTCTGTCGTGATACTTCCAATGCATTTGCTAAATCTTCTTGCTTTATGCCTCGTTGCTTTCGTAATTCTTCCAGGCGATTTTTCATGTCATCCTCCTCTCTTATGGAAAGTTAACTTTCCATGCTTCCATTATATCACATAGTTCTTTTATGTCAAGTTAGCTTTCCATTTGCATTATATTTTATGAAACTTATCGGCTGGGAACAGCTTGCAACGCAAGGTGTCCCCAGATGGCAAGTCCACAAAAGGGTAGCTGGCGGCAGCCAGCGCAGGGGAAGCGTAGCGTCCCCTGTATGATTTGGAGCAGACCTTGACTGCGGAAAATCACAGCCCTCCGGCAAGGAGCCTTCGGAGAACGCAATGCACCAACCTCTGGGTGGTGTATAATTGCGCCCTTAGTAAACTAAGGGGTTTCCGGCTTCTCCCGTTCCAGCAGTTTTTTCAATAGTTCCTGCGTGTCCTGCCTGTGAAAAATGAGTTTCAACAACAGCATGACATCATCATCTGTCAGGCGTTCCGGCTCTTGCAGAAAACTTTCCAGCATACCGCCACGGGTACAGAGCCGGTGCGTTCGTTCCTTTCGGGTAAGCTGCTTTAACTGGTACTGCAATGCCTTTTCATCATTGATGGCTTTCCGCAGTTTCTTTTCGCTTTTCTCCAGCTCCCAGTTGAGTTTTTCCAGCTTTGAGGTCTCAGGCAAGGGCAGCGTCCTCCTTTCCCGGTATCAGCACATAAATCCGGTTTGGTTCTCCCACGCCCTGACGCACCCGCATGATAAGCCCAGCGGTTTCCAGTTCATTCAGAGAACGCTTGACCGTCATGGAGTTGCGGGACAGGACTGTAGCAATGGCTGTGACAGGGAAGCAGACAAACAGGATTCCGTTTTCGTCCTCCTGCCCTTTGGATAGCATAGCGTCCAGCATCCGGCAGTACATGACCTTTGCGGTGCTGCTGACTGGAAATCCTGTCAACGCTATGGGAAATGGCATACACGGCGGCAATGGTGTGTCTATCGTCATAAATTCAAAATTCATTCGGTGTGTTCCTCCTTTTTCTTTGCTCGTTTGGATAAATAACGGGGGCAGTCAACCACAACCGCCCGGAAGCTCTGCCTGCACCCATGCTGGCATTTCCGGCATAATTCGTTGTAAGTGACACGCCCCCGGTCATTGAGGTAAAAGGAAAGCTCATGCTTCCTCTTTTTGCTCATTCTCGGCATATTGCGCTTCCTCCCGTTTTTGTGTATGGTTTCGGGGCGATTTTCGGCAAAATTACGGTCATAGAGCCGCTTAAAATCTCCCGAAGTATCAGCGATAGGGTAGACTATCCCCCTATCAGATTGTCGTGTTTCGGTATCATTTCGGTGTCAGTTCGCCAGTTCTCCCCGGTGTCGTTCCTCCCCTGAATCTCACAGCGGCGTATCGCTCCCTTTGGTACGCTCGTTTCGGTCAGGGTTCCTCCATATCCCTGCCAAAAGTCATGGCGCTACATCGCCGGGGAAGCATATCCCACACAGGCTGGTCATTCGATTGGAATAATCCATCGATGAACTACCTGTATCATAGAACATTTTTGTGCCCTGTGCCGTATATCCACAAAGTAGGAATCAGGGGGAAAATCAGAAATTTCCACGATTGCGGAAAGTGTGATATAATCCAGTTAAACGGCAGAAATAAAACCACCGGAAAGGAGCGTGCGCCCATGAAAGTTGCAACAAGCATACAGGAACGCCTTTGGGAACTCCGCAAAGACAAAGGCTTAAATCTGGAAGAACTATCAAAGCTGACGGGCATTTCTAAATCAGCCCTTGGCAGTTATGAAAAAGAGGATTATAAGGAAATCAATCATGGCAACCTTATCACGCTGGCAGACTTCTATGGGGTTTCCGTCGATTATCTGCTGTGCCGGACAGAGAACAGGGAGCAGATCAACACGCCACTGACGGAGCTGCATTTGAACGATGAGATGGTGGCACTGCTGAAAAGCGGTCGGATTAACAACCGTCTGCTCTGCGAACTTGCCACCCATAAGGACTTTATCAAGTTTCTTGCGGACATTGAGATTTATGTGGACGGGATTGCCACCATGCAAATCCAAAATCTCAACTCCCTTGTTGATACCGTCCGGCATGAAATTATTGAACGGTATCGCCCCGGCGAAGATGACCCGCATTTGAAGGTGCTGCAAGCCGCACATATCAGTGATGATGAGTATTTCAGTCACATGGTTCTGGATGACCTCAACCTGATTATCCGGGATATTCGGGAATTCCACAAAAAGGACAGCGAGAGTGCGCCCCAAACTACCGTTGCCGATGAACTGAAAGAAAATCTGGAAGCGGTCGAAAATTTCAAGGGCAGTCGAGATGAAAAACTGGTTATCCTTTACTGCAAGCAGCTTGGTATCAACTATAAAAACCTGTCAGAAGAAGAATTTCGCTGGTTCATTCGTATTCTCAAAAAATCAAAGAAAATGGGAACGCCTATCAGCCAGAGGAAAAAACGGTAAAGGAAAACCGCTGTTGCATGGTTTGTTGGATTCCATGTAGCAGCGGTTTGTGCTGTGGTTATTATTTCATTCGTTTTCTTAATATTCGGCGATAATTTGTTTCTCCCTTTGGTGCGTCCTGTATAATTTCCAACACACCATCTTCAAGCATTTTATCAATGCGATTGGAAATCCATACATCACTAATTCCAAGTTGATATTTTCCTAAAACATTACCTATGACAATAGCCATTTTGAATTGCTCTGGCTGTTCCGCAATTTCACGAAGAATGAAACTATCATATATATCTTCTGAAACGCTTTGCAATTTACCATTTAACATTGCACGCAAAGGTGCATTTTCATTTTGAAGTTGATTCCATTTCATAGTACAAGCTGAAAGAAATACAGGATTAGCTTTCTCTTGTAGAGTTATATAGTTTCCCCATTCGCCAGGAGACACCTCGCCCCATGCTATTTTGGATGTCATAGTATTTTCTTTTCCATATTCCCATGTAGGTAACTTAACCAAATAAATTGTTGTCTGGCAGTTTAATGGTTGAAGTTGTTTCATAAGCCAATACATACCACAAAGCTCATCTGGATTATAGCTATACCAAATGCGAATTTCTTCCCCAGCTACATATCGTTCAATCACTGAGGTCAATGTAGTTTTAATTTTCTGTATTTTTTCTTCAACCTGATAATCTAAATCCTCTACAAAGCAGACAGACAGCATTTTCTTGAAAATATTTTTCCGCTGTTCGCCAATTCCATTATCAGAAATATCTCCCACACTAAGAACCATATCAAAACAATAAACATCACTGCTCTTGCCTCCCAATGGAATAGCATTCTCCCAAGCAATGCGTTCTTGTTCCTGTGCTTGAAGCTGTGCCTTTTTCATTTCATCTGAAGATGGAACACTCCCGTCTTCGTGCCTCATAAATATTGAAACAGCACTTCCTCTATACTTTCCCTTGCCGTAAGTTTGGGCAATTTTCAAACTTCCACAGGCACTTTCACCAAATACAATTTCAATCATCTTATATACCTCCGATTTAATTGCTCCCGTTATGAATAAATCATCTCATACAAAACAATTTCTTCTGCCCTGTTGTGAATGTTATTGCAACGCTGCACCCATTCCATTTGTCGGGTACACTTCAATTCCTCTGTCACGCCCTCGGTAGCTTTCATCTGCTCCATGATAGTGTCTAACCGTTTTTGTGCCTGTTCATTCAGGTCTGCAAGATATGTCAACAATTCTCCGGTCAGTATCAATGTATTCAATCTGGCTGGGTGGACTTCTCTTAAATATTCCCGGTGCATTCGTCCGTACTTTCCGATAGGGCGGTGTTCCTCCGGCAGTTTCAAGCCTGGAATGTAGTAATCTCCGACAAGGATATAATCAATTCCGTTTTCCGTTATTCTTGGTTTCAATTCGCTCATGTTCCTTACCTCCTGTGGAAGCAGGCTCGTCTGGTACTAACTCAATCACATCAGTAATCTCACAATTCAGAGTTTCACAGATACGGGCTAATGTATCCATGCTGATGTGCTTTCCCTCTTTGCTCATGTTGGCAATCATATTTGTTGTCATACCAGCAGCAAGCCTTAAATCCTCTTTTCTCATATCACGCTCTAACAGTGTGTGCCAGAGTGGTTTATAGCTGATGTGCATATTGTTTTCCTGCCTTTCTATCCATACCACCGGGGCGGTTGCCCCGGCAGGAACTTTTCTCTTATTATAACACCAATCTTGTGAAATCACAATTTATTCTTGTAGCCTGCCGCTGATACCGTCTGGATTGTGCATTCCCTTTCTTTTTGTTCCCTTTAATTAGCCATGAACTGCTTCATACCCTGACTTTTTGCGGAGGGGTTATCGCCGCCGTAACCCTCCATCAGGTTGACGGCACCCCACACGCCCAGACCGGCACCCAATGCCACAACCAGAGTCTTCAGAACGTCCACTGCGCTGTTAAAGAATTCCATAGAAAAATCTCCTTTGTTTTGAAAAAGTGACCCTGCACACACCTGAAATCCGTTTGCAAAAAGCCGAAAGCCACGGCGAAGGCCGATTTTCCGGTGTACCTGTTGGGTCAATGGGTAAAAAATAACCGCTCGTCTTATCAGGCGGGCGGGAGTGAATCGGCATCCACCATGATGAAGGTATCATCCGGGTGGATTTTTTCTTTTCGTTTCAAGAACTTCTCGATATCGAGTGCGTTCTTGGGGTCATAATCGGAGGTGTACTTGTAGTTCGGGTGCTGGGTCAGGTCGTACTTGTCGCTCAAAAATGGGCGCACACCACGAAGCTGCAGGATGCACTTGCCGCCATCCAGCACCGCCAGTTCATCCCGGCTCATAAGTTCGTGGCCGAGTTTTTGATAGTTGGTGCCATAGCTTGGGCTATTGCCACGGGTATCAGAATTGTTGTAGCTGTCGATGGTTTCCTTGCCGAGTGCTTCGGCAAGATCTTTCAGGGTGGTAGGCTCGCTGCCGCCGAGAAAGATCTGCGAATCCATATTGCCGACAATGGTGTCGGCGTTGTCCTTGTAGATGGCTTTCAACTGGCTGCGGGTCTGTAAGACCAGACACGCCGAGATCTCACGGCTGCGGATGGTAGCCACCAGTTTTTCCAGCTGCGGAATTTGACCGATGTTGGCACATTCGTCAATCAAGCACCGCACATGGACGGGCAGTTTGCCGCCGTATTGGTCATCTGCCTTATCGCAGAGCAGATTGAAAAGCTGCGTGTAGATCATGGAGATCAAGAAGTTGAAGGTACTGTCGGTATCACTCATAATCAGGAACAATGCCGTTTTCCGGTCGCCCAGCTTGTCCAGCTCCAGCTCATCGTACATGGTGGCATCCCGGACTTCCTGAATGTCGAAAGGTGCCATCCGGGCACCGCAGGAGATCAGTATCGAACGGGCCGTCTTGCCGGCAGCTAATTTATAGAGCTTGTACTGGCGCACAGCGAAGGAATTGGGCTTTTTCTTGCCCAGATCCTCAAACAACAGGTCTACCGGATTCTGGTAAGTTTCATCATCTTCCGAGACCTGCATGGTGTTGAGCATTTCCAACAGCGTTGCGAAGTTTTGCTCCTCGACAGGGGCTTCGTAGTGGAGGTACGCGATCAGTGAAACCAGCAAAAGCCGTTCAGCCTTGTCCCAGAAAGGGTCGCCGCCCTGACCTTCACCTTTGGTGTTGGTCATCAGTGCGGTCACGAGTTTCAGAACATCCTTTTCACTGTGGATGTACGCCATGGGGTTATAGCGCATACTCTTGGAAAAGTTGATGGTGTTGAAGAATTTTAGCTTGTAGCCGTGCTTTAACAGGGCTTCTCCACATTCCACGCCGATACTACCTTTCGGATCTGTAACCACGAATGATACCGGAAAATTCTTGGAATCACATTGCAGCAGATTCGGCTTGATAAAGAACCTTGTCTTACCGCTGCCGGAGCCGCCGACTACCAGCACATTTTTGTTCCGGGCGTTCTTGGGGTCCGGTGGGCGATTGCTCATCATCAACCGTTCTGTTTTGGTGAGGATGATATTGTCCTCAAACTTCGGGGCCATAAACGGCTCGATATCTTTGGGTCCGCCCCACCGGGCAGAGCCGTACTCCATGCCGTGGCGGTACTTCTTGGCGTTTTTACCACGCAGATAGACCGCCAGCCGTAACCCTGCGCCGCAGCACAAGCCCACCAGCAAATCCAGAGGGTGCAGGCTGGGCAGCGGATTTGAAAATGCAGCCGGGAGCGTATCCATCAGTGATACGATTTTGTCGCCCAGTTCCTTGCCCACGGCCAGCCGCCACGCCTCGCCCAGATTGGTGGCCAGCAAGCCAATTACCACATAGGGCAGATAGAGCACCAACAGCTTGGAAAGCTTCTTTTTGCTCATAGGCCACGCTCCTCCTGCTTGTGCCGCACTTTGTCCGGCAGATTTGCAACGGACTGCGCCAGATCGTGCAGCTTTGCCAGCACGGAAGGACGCTTGGTTTTATCCAGCACCGATGCCGAATATTCCTTGAATGCTGCGCTCAAAGCGTCCGTGTCCTGTGCCTTGAAGTAGATCAGATACCGGGGCGGCGTGCAGGACAGGTCTTTCTGGATGGAGTAGTCGATGTGATACCGCTTAGCATAGCGGTCAAAATCCTTGATGCCAGTTTTCTGGATCTCCACATTGGTCACGCCACGGTTCTGCCGTACCAGCCGCTTCATGGACTGCTTGCCCTGCGAAGCGTGCTTGTCGTACTGCCGCAGCAGAAACTGCATCCCACGCAGCAGGGTGCGGGCAGACAGTTTTGTGGTCGAGATGGCAAGGTTGACCGTCTTATGCTCGATTTCTTCCTGCATCGTTACCACCTCCTGTGCAGAAAATCGCCTTAACGGTCATGTTCCACCGGGGGCTTACTCACAGCCTTTTCTGCATCACTCTGAACTGATTCATCCGGAACCGGAATGACCATCAGGCGACGCCCCAGAGGGAGAAAGGCTTCGGGTTGATGGAATTCTTCTTCATACTTCTGCGCCAGCTCCGGGGAGAGCGATACAAAATCTTCCTCGCCCAGACCTACCACCAGAAAGGTTCCGGCAATAACATCGTACATCAGCCCGTCCTCGTCCCATAAGGCCCGGTTCAGCGGCAGACCCATAAGCTTGCCGTCATCGTTATAAACGATGGCAATCGGGTCATCAGCAAAGGGGTAGCTTGCGCCGATAGAGCCGCCCACCGCCTGCTGCAAGGCTTTCAGGTCGTTATCGATCTCGACCTGCTGCGGATACTGTCCCGGTGCAATTTTCAGCACCGACAGAGTGTTCTCGTTCTGTTCCATTATCTTCCTCCTCGAATTTGATAGTGATTTCCTGCCCAGCACGGGCGGCGTTCAACAGAGCTGCCACAAAGAAGCCGAAAAAGGCACCAGCTTCAAAAATGATAAACGAATAAATATAATTCATAGCGAACCCCCTGCATTGACTGAACTGTGAGAAGAATCCTCTCAGGGAGGACGAGGAGCGCTAGATGCGGTGACGGTATGCTTAGTGGAAACATTGGCATGAGTATGCGGTGCGGCATCGGTAGAAAAATAGTCGTACAGAGCATCCCGCAGAGAATGGAAGCAACGAGCATGGTAGTCGTGCAGACGGAGAACCAGAATCTTCAAAACATCAACGGCGGAACAGTAAAAGTCCTCCGTGACTTCTGCGAAACTCTCATAGCGGGTCATTTCGGTATCCATGCTGCACCTCTCAGTCAATGCAGATGCAGACCATCTTCTCGCGGCCAGCCATAAGAGGGCCGCTGTTCTCGGCCAGATAACACTGAATCAGGTACAGATCACTGGTGGTAAGGGCAACAAAGCTGCCATTGGTATCGTAGCGAACAAAGACAACGGCACCGGACAGATACCGCTTGCCAGCCAGTGTGATGACCTGACGAGGGTCGTAACAGAGAGCCATCGGCACATCGTCGCTGATGCTGTAGCAGGAATCTGCTTCATCGAAGCAAGGCAGGTAACTGCGAACGTTCGCCAGCGGAGTGATGGTCAGTTCGATCTCCGGGGCAATCACGGCGGCGTAAACTTCATCATCGCCGAGCTGCCGCTCCAGCACATCGCTCATCTTGTTGAAGAAGTCGGTTACAGCATTGTCCATGTGGTTGATCTTCTGGTTCATGGCTTCGATGGTCTTTGCGGTCTTGAGATCAATGGTAGTATTCATAGTGGGTTTCCTCCAAATTTTTGCAAAAAAGAAAGACCCGGTCGGGTCTTACGTTCAAAAGGTGTATCAGCGTTCATTCTGCCGCTGCTGTTTACGCTGCCACTGATCCAGCAGCTTGATGATGGTGTCCTCCATCTGTTTCGGGGTGTAGCTGCGCGGGAAATATTTCCGCAGGGTGTCGTTTTTGATGACCACCTTGTCCAGCTCGTCCTTTTTCTCTTCTCCCATGACCGCAAAGGCAACATCATACGAGAAGTGCCCTTCCTGCGCCAGCCTTTTGAGCCGCTGCGCTTGGGATAGGGACGGCGCATTCTGGGTGTCGTTCATCGCTTCTAAAAAATCCCGCTGTTGGCTTTCGTCCAGATAGGACAATTCCACAGCGGGATTGAAGGCAATTTTCTTTTCGTCTACCATGTCCAGCAGTTCAGGGATGAGGCTGGTCAGACGGATAAACCTTTGGACATTTCGAGCGTTGTCACCTGATTCATCAGCGACAATATCTCGCGCTTTTGCACCAATTAACTTGTGGCCAAATTGGCCACAAGTTAAATCTGACCTAGCACCTTGATTTTTTAGAGCCTCCAGCTTCATTTTGTAGGCGAAAGCCCTTTCACTGGGCAGGATGTTCTCTCTTTGGAGGTTTGAATCCACCATGAGCAAAACAGCGGCATCATCATCCATCTGACGGACGATGACAGGCAGGGTTTCCAGCCCGGCAAGCTGTGCAGCGTGCTGACGGCGGTGCCCGGAGATGATCTCGTAGCCACCTTCCGGGCGTGGACGTGCAATCAGCGGAGAAAGCACGCCGTACTGTTCTACGCTTTCCACCGTGCGCTGCATGGACTCATCATCCAAAACCTTAAAGGGGTGGTTCTTGAAAGGGAACAGTTCTCCGATGGGAATCTGCTGAACCTGTTCCCTCTGCTGCTCCTGTCGGGATTCTTCCGTGGAGAAGATGTCATCTGCCCCTTTCAGCGACACGTTTAAGCTGTTTTTCGGCATTCGCCATCACCTCCTCGGTCAGAGATTTATAGGCATCTGCCACCTTGCCTTTGGGGTCGTGCTGGAAAATGCTTTTGCCCACGGCACTGATTTCCGCAGCACGGACAGACCGGGGAATGGTCTGGTCAAACACCTTGATCTTGCTGCCGTAAGCACCCCGAATCAGATTGTCGATCTGCTGCCCATAGTTGGTGCGGCTGTCGGTCATGGTGAGCAGGATGCCCTCGATTTTCAGTTTGGGGTTGATCTGCCGTCGGACCTTCTGCACGGTCTGCAAAAGCTGTTCCAGGCCCTTTGCAGAAAGGTACTGCGCTTGCACCGGAATCAGGGTGGTGTCTGCCGCTGCCAAGGCATTGACGGTCAGCATCCCAAGGGAAGGGGTGCAATCCAACAGGATAAAGTCGTATTCTCGTTTTGCACCGTCCAACACCTGCTTGAGCATCTTTTCCCTGTTTATGGTGTTGACAAGAGAGACTTCCAGCCCTGCCAGTTCAATGTTTGCCGGAATCAGGTCAACGCCCTCTGCATGGTGCAGGATACCTTCACCGGGCGGAATGCTCTGGTCGTTTATGGCTTTTGCCATCAGGGTGGAAAGAGTGGTGGGCAGTTCATCGGGCTGCTGCCAGCCCATGCTGATGGTCAAGCTGCCCTGCGGGTCAGCGTCCACCAACAGGACTTTTTTGCCCTCCATCGCCAGCCCGATGCCCAGATTTTCACAGGTGGTGGTCTTGCCGGTGCCACCTTTCTGGTTGACGATGGCTATTGTGGTTGCTTTTTTTGAAATTTTCATCACCTCCACATCGCTAAATCGTGGTTGGTTTGGTTCTGGTAGGAAAGCTGCATCGTGGTGGGTGCGTTGTACAGAGAAGCGAGCAGATATTGTTTCATGTTTCGGATTGGGCTGCTGTTCTCTGCAAGGCACTTCAGCACAAAACGGATATGGTCGGCGTTCAGCTTCATAAACCGGCTGCGTACCACCTCGGCGGGCTTATCGTCCCCGGCAATGTGCAGCAGCTTGCGGTTGGTAGCGCAGGTGTCCACCAGCAAATCTACGATTTGATAGATGGTGTCCTCATCATCCGGGCAGAGCCGGAGCAGGATTTCCACCTCCAAAGACTGCGAAAAATATTCTTCCAGTTGGGCGCGTTTGCTCATCCAGTCGTTTTCATCGGAAGAGATAGGATCAGTATCGCTTATCTCTGTATTATTTCTCTCAGTCTTATTACATCGTAGTTTGGCCGGGTCTTGAAGCGTATTCTGGACGACTCCAGAATCGTCATTATCACGATTCAGAAAGCGTAGTTTTGACGATTCTGACGAAAAATTCTTCACATAGATGAGATCGGGCTTACCCAGCCCCCTCCGTTTGCGTTCAATCAGGCCGTACTCTTCCAGTTCTCGCAGCAGCTTGGTGGCCTTTTTATCGGCACAGCCCAGTGAATCCTGCACCTCCTGCACAGTATAGATGATGAACACCCGCCCAGCTTTGTCCAACCAACCATTCCGGGCTGAAAGGCTCATGCGGTCCAGCAGGATACCGTACAGGGTTTTGGCATCTGTGGAAAGCGGTTGGAAGCGGCTATCCTGAAACAACAGCTTGGGAATCCGGTAGAAGGAGAACAGCTCGCTGGACTGCCCATAGAAGTAATCAAGGTCTGCGGTTCTTGTCGGCTTTTTTTCGGGCATAGAGAATATCCCATTTTTCAGGTGTGGAACGGAATACATTGACCTGCTTCTTATAAGGGCAGTGGGCATACAGGCAGGTGCGGAACTTGAAATCGGGTCGATGGTACGGACACAGCTTGCAGCTGTCCGGGGCACGGTCAGAACCTTCGCCAGCGGCGATCACATGGTGCATGGAGTGCTGGACATGGCGAAGAGCTTCGTTTCGCTTGTGGCTCACTTGGCATCACCTCCTTTCTCCAGCGGTGCCATCAGGTCTTTGTAGCAGGGAACCAGCACACAGGGCTTAGCCCGCTTGTAGGGGCACCCTTCGCACTTGTTGGGGCCTTTGGGCGGCTCGATCAGGTAGTAGCAGTTCTCTTTGCCGAGAACGCAGCCCTTCTTTCGATTCTTCCAGAAGAAGCAGTGCCGGCAATCTGCCGGGCGGGAAGCATGGTAGCGGATACCGTCCATCGTGACGGTCAGAACTTTTTTCATCGGTAAACCCTCCTTTGGTGGATTCGGGAAGTTCAGCCCGAAAACAAAAAAAGCGCGTTCCTCTTTCTGTTCCGAGAGAACAGCGAGTGAACGCGCTATGTATGGAGAAAAGTGTTTTGCATGGTTTCGGGCTGGAATGTGGAAAATAGATTTACACAAATTATCTTGTATTTACATGGATTTACAGGAAAGCGTTTACCAATCTTAGCAGAGAGCCAGAAAACAGGGTTCAAAAGGCGCTTTATGAGGCTTCATTAGCTGGAAAGCCGATTTTATTAGCTGGAGCTGAAAATTCTGCTAATGGCATTAGCTGGCTAATTTTGGTGATAGGTTCAAAATGAAAAATGCGAAGATCGTCTTTCACATGGAAAAATGACCTTCGCATTTCTTAAAAGAATGTCCCTACCCGGGTTCGAACCGGGGGCGTTTCGCTTAGGAGTAGACCCGATACGATGAAACCAAGTGCAACACAGTGCAAGAAAATCCTTGGAAATACAAGGCTTTTCACAGTTTCAAATCCTATCTGGTATTACGCTTCATAAGCATTTTCATAGGGATTTTACACCGTCCAATTGGCTCGAAATTAGCAAGGCTTTCGATTTTCGGTGGACGTTGCAAGTGCAAGCAAATTCCTCTATGTAACTTCTCGTGATACGAAATGATAGGAAATCCTATTCATTCTCGTGCGGAGGCGCTGATGTCTTTAGACACCATCTTAGTCTGTTTAATATATCATTTCAAAATAGATTTTTCAACCAGCATTATTAAGAATTTCAAAGGTTTTTTCAGACTCAATGATTCTATGTAATTTAGACCCGCCGAAGCAGGTCTTTTTTTATTTCAGCATAATCTCTCTATCCTCAGCGCCGAGCATATAAGCACCCTTGGCAAAAGCATCCCTTGCCAGAAGCTCTGCTACATCAACCCTATCGAACAGCATCCATATTTCTTTCTCTTTCGGAGTCAGTTCATGGCTATGGTCAAACAAATGCTCAAGTCCCAATCCTTCAAGCAATGCCGACTTTGCTGCTTTGTATTCCTCAGCTCTGCCAACATATTCGTCGTTCCTTTCCTTGGAAAATGCCTCGATATTGTCAGCTCTCAGATGCTCGTAATACTCGTCCATAAAGATTCTATCCATACTCGTTGACCTCCATAACAAAAAAATAAGGGCAGACCCTTTTACAGCTATTGTAGCTATGTAAAAGGATCTGCCCTTGCAGTTACTATAATGTTTTTGCCAGCGACTTCAGGAGTGCTGCCATTTCCGGATTTTGCAGAAGCTTCAGAAGAAGTTCTTTATCATCAGCGGAGCTTTCCGTTGCGGCTGGTTGAACCGGCTCAGGCGTTGCCTGTCTGCCTGAGTAGAACGCAGCTTCCATTCTTTCAGCGTTCAGTCTGCGGTCATCGTCGATGATATGAGAGTAAACATCCGCTACCATCTTGACCTGTGCATGACCGGAATCGCCTTGAACGGATTTCATATCGCCGCCGTTCAGCTTCAGCTTGTAAGTGATACTGGAATGTCGGAGACTATGGAAAACCACTTTCGGCAGTCCCTTCTCCTCAATCAGCTTATTGAAAGCACGGTTGATAACCTGCCCCTCAATCGGCTTGCCATTGGAAGAACAGAAAACCAGATTGAAGTCTACGAACTCGTCACCGAAAAGGTCTTTCAGTTCTTCGATGTCAGCCTTTCGCTGTACCAACATTTCCGCTACGGTTTTCGGTAAGAACACCTTGCGGACACTTGTTTTGGTCTTAGGAGTTTTGAGAACCAATGCGGTATGCGTACTGGCGAAGGTCGGCGGGAACTTGAACATGATGTCCTTACCGTCCAGATCTGCCATCGCTTCACGATTTACTCTCTGCAACTCCTTTTCAACGAAGATGCTTGCCTGACCAAGTTCAATACTGGTGGGGGAAATGTCAATACAGTCCCAAGTAAGCCCCAGAAGCTCGCCCATTCGCAAGGAACAGGAGAAGGCAAGGTTAATGGCCAGACGAAGAATATCATCGTCACAGGCTTCCAGAGCCTTCTGGAGCACTTCTGCTGTCCAGATGTCCCTGGTCTTGTGTTCTTCCTTCGGCAGTGTAGCGTGCTCCACAGGGTTTCTGGTCATCAATTCCCACTTGACCGCCTGATTGAAAGCATTTCGCAATGTCTTGTGAACCTCTCGGACAGTATGCGGAGTCAGATATTCTGTACGGGCTTTTACATACTTAGAAGAAACCGCTTTGACAGAAAGCAAATCTCGGTAATACTTGTCCATGATTCTCGGCGTGACATCCTCCAGCTTCATATCACCGATGAGGGGACGAATATAGTTTGCAATCAGGCTCTTTCTGCTTTCATAGGTAGACATCGCCCAGGTGTTCACACCATAGATTGACATATACTCATCCAAAAGATCGTTGACGGTTTTAGCAGAAGGGGGAATAAAGGTTCCGGACTCCTGCTCATATTCAACCTGCAACTTCCTTTTCTTTGCTTCAGCATTCGTTTCAAAGGTTTCCCACTTCTGACGCTTGTTGCCGTTCTCATCGGTGTATGTATAAACCACAGAATACTTCTTTTTTCTCTTAACGATAGATGCCATGTAATCATCTCCTTTCCTGTCTATCTTCCGCTAACTGGTAGCGGGTCTGATTCTGATACCACTTCATAAAGCTCTCTTTTGTAGCTCGGTTATGCCTGCCCACTCGAATCAGCTCGAAGCTTCCCTTGGCGGCAATGCTGTAGATATTCTGGCGATTGGTGTCAAGCATTCTTGCAATCTCTGGCAGACCGTAGGTGGATGCCATAATATCTGCATCAAGTTCCTGATCCTCTACCGTGCGGTAATCGGTTTGAGAAGCATACCATCTTTCAAAGCTCTCCTTGGTCACTCTGCGCTTGCCCAGGACATCGACCACATCAAAATGCCCTTTGGCAACCAGTTCGTAAGCAGTCGCTTCTTTCAGCCCAAGGCGCTGTCCAAGCTCCTCCATTGAATATGTAGTTTTCTTCAGTTCCTCACCGGGAGGGGTTCCATCGACCTTCTGGTATTTGAACTGATTGGCATACCATTCTTCAAAGCTGTCGATCATCACCCTCATGGTGTTGCCGACAAGAATGGTTTTGAAGTAATTCTTCTTAATGAGCCAGTATGACTCCGTTTTTCCAAGACCAAGCATCCTGCCCATTTCCGGAACAGACATACTCGTGCGTTTTCTCATTTCCGCCATCGTACAACCTCCTATGTAAAAAATGTAGCCATGTGTTTCTTGTCATGGCTACATTTTATCGAACTCTCAATATGTTTTGAAGTTTGTCGCCGGGTTGTACGACACCCTTGACAAATCTTACATTTGATGATCCAACCACTCATCAAAACTCTTTTTGGAGATTCTGATGCTGCCGCCAATGCGGACACTATGAAAAACCTTCTTTTTCACAAGGTTGTATGCACTGGTTCTGCTGATGCCCAGAATATCCTGAATCTCATCAACCGTATAGGTTCTCTTATCAAACTGAACTGTGTTAGCAGCTATCGCTTCTTCGGTGCGCTGATTCATGGCAGCGATTCTTTCTTCAAACATTTATGTTCACTCCTTCGTTTTCTTTGCTTTATGTTTTGTGGAACGCTTTTTCAGCTGCTCCATTGCCAGGCTGACGGATAAGGCTTTCTCAATCGCTACCATTTCACGGGGCGTTACCTTACCTAAGTAATTATCAATCCTGCTCTTATCAATGGTGCGAATCTGTTCCAGCTGAACAACGGACGCTTCTTTGAATGCAGGATTGTCGTAAATAACAAAGTGCGTCGGCATATTCGCTTTCTTATGGATTCTGGTGGTGACCGTTGCCACAATCAATGTGGGAGCGTGTTTATTACCGGTATCGTTCTGAATGACGATAACCGGACGGATGCCGCCTTGTTCCGACCCAACTACCGGGTCCAGATTGGCGCAATAAATATCACCACGGCAATATACCCAATTTTCTTTCATCATTTGCCATGACCTCCTTTCGTTGGGTATGTAATAACTGACTGCCTGAAATGAATCAGGCAGTCAGTCCAAAAGTCTATGTGTCCCATATTTGCCACGCACCCCTGAGAAAGAGGGCTTACGCCCTCAGGGAATCACCGAACGACTGATTGCGAATCAGTTCCATAGGAATCTAACCTCTGCCGGGTTCTCCGCCAGCTCCGTAGAGAAGTATCTTTAATCCTGTTGCTTTCATGGCCGTATTGGGAGCAACCCAATATTTACAAGCCAGTATTGATCGCTGGCATCGGGAGAGAGACAACTGCTTAATTTATAGAAGAAAGTCGTTCTGTTTCTCTGTCCGATACGTCACGGCGTACCGCTGATGTGGCTGATGCTCTCGCACCGGCAACAGGAACGTATTCGATGACTGTGTATTCAGTTTTCAAGGATCAAGCAGCCGATTTTCTTTGGCTGTATCTAAATTGTACCTGTTCCTCATGCAAGTTTTTATTGCCTCGTAGGTATAGTTTTGAGGTTATTCACGACCTAAAAATATGTAATCAAGGGTTGTATCAAAGCGCACGACCAATTCGATTGCCAAATCAATAGAGATGCCTCTGTTGCCGGTTTCAATTCGTGCAATGGTGTTTGCGGCAACGCCCAACTGCTCCGCAAGCTGTTCCTGTGTAAGCCCATGTTTCTTTCTCAATGCTTTAATTCTTTTTCCGCTTTCAACCAAGTCGTAATACATTTTCGTTCCTCCGTGTTTTTGAATTTGTGAAGTTGCAAAATCAAAAACGGAGGGAGGAGATCGTGACTGGTTCTCAATGCCCTTTGCCATCTGCCTGTCCTCCTTGCAGGCATAAAAAAAGAGCCGGAGTACATTACTCCAAGCTCTCGTTCATGCCTTTGTGTTAAAATGAAGGAAGATAGGCTGGTATAAAAAAAGCCCCGTACCCATTACAGGCACGAGGCGTAACTCTCTCTATTCAATTTTATGCCGCTATCTCCCAGCATAGCCATTCTAACACTGGACAAGTCGGACTTTCAGTATGGAAACCGTCGTATTTTCATCGGATTTTAGTCGGACTAAAATCCTGTCTTAGCACTCACAATAACACAATGCTTCTTCCTCCCTGGCACTTTCCAGGAAATCTTTCAATTTAGGAATGGCTGTTCCCCAAAGTGACAGACCAAATAACAGTATCGCTTCTTTCTTTCGGTCATAATAGCTGCTGCGTTCCATATTCAGAACCTCCAGCATTTCTGATTCTTTGTACTTGAAGCGATTGAGATATGCCTTTGAGATAATCTCACAGTACAGAGCGCCTTTATCCGGATATTCTCTGATTTTCAGCATCGCCATATCTACCAGTTCAATGATCCACTTTGTCTCGAATAAGCTTCGAATACATTCTTCAAATCGTTCTCTCGCTTCATCCGGAGCAAAGTTCTCCAGATAAATCAATGCTCCATCTAAGCTGTCACCGTAAGTACAAATAAGGGTATCACATACATCATTCGCACGATCAATAGTAGACCAGCACACCTCTCGATATATGGATAAAATCAGCTTTGCTCTTTCATACAGAACCTTTTCGTCAATGTTCTGCATCCGGCAAAGCATTCGAATATTGCTTAATACCTGTGTATTATATCTGCTCATTCAGAATCTCCTTTCAGCCTAATCCATAAAATAAGAATTCCTTTCTAACTCCTGTCACTTGGCTAAAGGGAAACAAATACCATGGGACAAGAATGACTATAACTTCCGATATTTGATTAAAATAACAGAAGCAAAATCGGAAGTTCTTGACTTTATAAAAGTTCCGATATATAATTAAGTGGAACTAATACTTCTGTTCTGATTCTCATTATAGCATTTTCCAGAAGTTTGTCAACAAATAATCGGAAGTTACGAATAAATATTTTTTGAAAGGAAGGACAGTACCATGACATTTGGAGAAAAAATTAAAGAAGCTCGTTTGGCTATGAACCTATCTCAAACGGAGCTTGCCCAGATGACCGGCATTTCCGAAAGATCCCTTTACACCTATGAGCAGCTCGGAACACTCCCCAGAAAAAGCAACATCAGAAAACTTGCTGAAGCGCTGCATATCTCTGTGTCCTATCTTTTGGATGAATCTGAAACGGACAGCCAGAGCCATATAGATCAGGATATGTTTATTTTAGAGGCAAAGGAAAACTTCGGTTCAAAGGGAGCAAAAGAAGCTCAGGAAGTGCTGGGTCGTGTAAATTCTCTGTTTGCCGGTGGAGAATTGGACGAGGACGCAAAAGATGTATTCTTCCAGGCGATTATGTCAGTTTATATGGACTCTAAGAAAACAGCACGGGAAAAGTACACTCCGAAGAAATACAGAAAGCATAAAGATAAAGAGTAAAATCCTCAAGCACAGAATATGTTTTCTGTGTGCGATTCGGAGGTGAAGCAAATGAAAACGGCAGAGCATATCATTGAAACTGTCGATAAGCTTGTGCGAAAATATCACACCAGAGACCCTTACGAACTATGTCAGCTGTTAGGTATCAAAATCCACTATTACGATTTACAGAAGAAATTGAAGGGCTTCTTCTATTACCAGTCCAGACAGAAGAATATCGTGATAGATCACAATGTGAACGGCATCCTGGAACGTATCTTAGTCGCACATGAATTAGGACACGCTGTCCTGCATACAAAAATCGCCATGATGCACGGCTTTCAAGAAATGGAAGTTTTTGATGATAGATCAATCGAAGAAAATGAAGCAAACTTTTTTGCGGCGGAGCTTCTGTTAGAAGATGGGGAAGTTCTGGAATGCCTTTCGGAACACACATTTTTTGAAACGGCTAAAATGCTCTATGTACCGGCAGCATTATTAGACTACAAATTCAGCCTGCTCCACGAAAAAGGAGAGCTGGTAAATTCGATGTATATTCGTAAAGCAGATTTCCTGAAAGAAGATCTTCATGCCTACGATAACGACATTAGTTATGGCGATATATGAATATCTATTTTTATATCTTTACAGAAAAAGTCCACCAGTACGATGCGCAGTGCATCATGACTGGTGGACTTTTTGTTTCTTAAAGGATCAGTATATTGTATTGCAACAAAAGAAACCCACAGCAGTTCACTCAGAACCGTCAATGGGCTTCTTTTTCATTATATCAATCAAGCTCCGCTTTTTTTATCATCTCTTGCTGGTCAATCAAGACATCAATCATCTTTCCTACGGTTATCAATGTTGTTACATTACACTTTTTCAGTTTTGCAGCAATCTCATCATCGATGATGCTGTCGCATTTTGCATATGGGGTATCCAGCAAAAAATAGTCAAAGTTCTTTTCCAAGACGAATGCCAGTTTTAGAAGCATTGCCAAAGAAACTTTCGTCTGTCCAACTTCAACATGGCTCATATGATTGTTCGAGCAACCAACCAACGCACCCAAGTCTGCTTGGCTGTATCCCTTCTCCTGGCGAGCAGCTTTAATGCGCTGACCGATTTTTATATAGTCAACTTCCGGTTGCATTTCAATCACCTCCATGCTGTGTATGATTCTGCTATACATTATAAAATGTACCAAAAATCTCAACAACCAACATTGGGTGCAAGTTGCATTTATAAATGCAATATGATAAAATTTTATAGGCAGATTGCATTAAATGATAGAATGAAAAGAACCCCAAGACGACAATATGAGCTATCTTGAGGTTCTTTAAAATAAAAAATTCGTAGAGTACATTACTCCACGAATCGCATTCTTCTCTGTTTTTTTTAATTTACATCTCTATTTTACAAGTTGTCGCACTGTTTGTCAATATGTTAGGGACATAAAACACGAGGTTTTGCGCAAAAATCCGTCTTAGGAAGTTCCAAAGTCACAATTTGCCGTCAGAATTATAGTCATATTGAAGGAGGTGTACCTTATGGCACGAAAAGGAGAAAATATTTACAAAAGGAAAGACGGCAGATGGGAAGGAAGATACATTAAGTCCCGATCTTCTACAGGCAAAGCCAATTACGGTTATGTTTATGCAAAATCATATCGAGAAGTCAAAGCAAAACTTATCAGTCAAAGTTCGTGCACGAGTAATTCTGTCACTGTCGATCCAGAAATTAGCTCAGATCAATTTGAACAGGTTGCTATGGAATGGTTTCAAGCTATATGTCCTAAAGTGAAAGAATCTACAAGCAACAAATATAGGAATCTTCTCAACTCGTATATACTTCCTGTGTTCGGAAGCAAACAATTGCGTGATATAACACACGAGTTTATTGAAACGCAGTGTAATTTTTTCCTTGTTTCTGGTGGATTAAAGGAGAATGGACTTTCCTCTAAAACTGTTTCAGATATTTTATCTCTAATTCGAAATATCTTACAATTTGCCACCCGAAACGGGAAAGCCATTTCTTGTGACGCACGATCTATACAGATAAAACGTCAAACGAAGGAAATGAGAGTTTTGAGTCGTGCTGAACAGGAAAAATTATGCCAATACTTGTATTCTAATCTTGATTCCTGCAATATTGGTATATTAGTATGTTTATTCACTGGTCTCAGAGTAGGTGAAATTTGTGCGTTGCGATGGGAAGATGTTTCATTCTCAGATTACACAATCCATGTGCATCAAACGCTCCAGAGAATCCAAGATAGAACCAACAGTGAATGCAAGACAAGGATTGTTGTTACCACACCCAAAAGTGCTTGCTCCATCCGTACTATTCCAGTACCCCATGGCTTAATGACTATTCTTACAGCACACAAAGCTTCTTCTACTGGCTACATTCTAACCAATAGCGATCAGAATCCATTAGAACCAAGAACCATGCAAAATCATTTCAAGAAGGTATTGAAAAACAGCGGAATCAACTCCGCAAATTATCACTCGTTACGTCATACATTTGCTACAAGGTGCATAGAGCTTGGATTCGATGTAAAAAGTCTCAGCGAGATATTGGGTCATGCCAGCGTGAATATTACAATGAATCGCTATGTACACCCATCCATGGATTTAAAAAAAGAAAATATGCAACGGCTTTCTGATTTATTAGCCGTCAAATAAATTGTCAACACCGTCAAATAATGCTGAGTTTTCAGTGTTTGGCGGTGTTTTTTCGTGGAGTAATGTACTCTACGAAAGAGTATACCCAGGAGGAGATTTATTGATTCAATTTGTAGGGCGAGATGCTTATAAGCAGTTTTGGAATTTTAGTAAAGATGAGAAAGAGAACTTGGCCACTCAATTGGCGATTGAGTTACCCGCACTCAGAGGAAAAGTTGGTGCATCACAAGAAGAAATTGCTTCGGCTGTTGGTATTTCACGACAAACTTATAGTGCCTACGAAAATCGGACACGCCCAATTCCATGGAGTTTATATCTAGCACTATTGTTTTATTTTGATTACATTCCAAGTACACATTATATGATTCGCCAGCTTGAATTATTCCCAAATGAATTAGACGAATGTTGGTTAGCTGGTAGAGTTTTTATTGAGGAAGAAAAATGAGCGAATATTCACAGCAAATAAAAAGGGATATTACATGAACAAAAATATAAAATATTCTCAAAACTTTTTAACGAGTGAAAAAGTACTCAACCAAATAATAAAACAATTGAATTTAAAAGAAACCGATACCGTTTACGAAATTGGAACAGGTAAAGGGCATTTAACGACGAAACTGGCTAAAATAAGTAAACAGGTAACGTCTATTGAATTAGACAGTCATCTATTCAACTTATCGTCAGAAAAATTAAAACTGAATACTCGTGTCACTTTAATTCACCAAGATATTCTACAGTTTCAATTCCCTAACAAACAGAGGTATAAAATTGTTGGGAGTATTCCTTACCATTTAAGCACACAAATTATTAAAAAAGTGGTTTTTGAAAGCCATGCGTCTGACATCTATCTGATTGTTGAAGAAGGATTCTACAAGCGTACCTTGGATATTCACCGAACACTAGGGTTGCTCTTGCACACTCAAGTCTCGATTCAGCAATTGCTTAAGCTGCCAGCGGAATGCTTTCATCCTAAACCAAAAGTAAACAGTGTCTTAATAAAACTTACCCGCCATACCACAGATGTTCCAGATAAATATTGGAAGCTATATACGTACTTTGTTTCAAAATGGGTCAATCGAGAATATCGTCAACTGTTTACTAAAAATCAGTTTCATCAAGCAATGAAACACGCCAAAGTAAACAATTTAAGTACCGTTACTTATGAGCAAGTATTGTCTATTTTTAATAGTTATCTATTATTTAACGGGAGGAAATAATTAAACTATGTTTTGAACCATGAATTAAATAAAAATGACTCTCAATTATTGGAAGTCAATTTATTAAACCAATTAAAGCTTGCAAAACGTGTAAATCTTTTTGATTATTCTTTAGAAGAATTACAAGCCGTTCATGAGTATTGGCGGTCAATGAATCGTTACTCAAAACAAGTTTTGAATAAAGAGAAAGTGGCTTAATATGGCAAATATAGTCAATTTTACTGACAAACAGTTTGAGAATCGCTTAAATGATAATTTAGAAGAATTGGTTCAAGTAAAAAAGCGGTTGAATCGCCAACCGCTTTTTTACTTGGTGGGCAATCAGGGTCAGGGAAAACCAGTTTGCGAAGAAGATGATTGAGCAGGCAGGAACAAAGTGATAAATTCAAATTGTGAGGGAAAATACAGATGAATCAAGGAAGAATTATTGTGATTACAGGCTCACCGGGGACAGGAAAAACAACAACTGCGTCAATTGTCGCAAAGGAATCAGATATGGATAAATCAGTGCATATGCACACCGATGACTTTTTTCATTACTTAAGCAAAGGCGCAATACCACCACATTTGCCAGAATCCAACAAGCAAAATCTGGTTGTCATTGAAGCCTTTTTAGAAGCTGCAAAGCGATATGCTCGTGGCGGATATGATGTAATTGTAGATGGGATTGTCGGGCCATGGTTTTTGGAGCCATGGAAAGCTCTTGCCCAAGAAGATTACGAGGTACACTATATTGTATTAAGAGCGAGTAAAAAAGAAACTATGAAGCGAGCTGTGGAACGCTCAAAATTAGATAGAAAAACAAATATTGAATTAGTGGAAACAATGTGGGAGCAATTTTCCGGTTTGGGGATATATGAATCAAATGTCATAGACACAACTACATTCACAATTAAAGATACGGTTTCCGCAATAAAAGAAAGAGTTGCATGTGGGACGTCTTTACTATCTTAGACATTCCCATTTGTCAGGAAGATAGCAAAGCCAGCCGAGCCAGTCAACGGTCAAGATGAACGGCGCATTTCATGCGCCGCCGTTGACAGTCACGCCCGTCTTTGCTAAAAAGTAATCAAGGCGGGAAAGCCCTAAAATGGCTTCCCGCCCATTTCAATTTTTAGAAAAGAAACGCTCCAAAATCAGAAAGAGAGCGTCCAAGCACTTTGAGGGATTGGCCGCCTTGTCCACCCATTCAGCGGGACAGCGGGCGGAGGTCAAGGCCGGGTGTAAACCCGTTCATTTCAGCTTAGAAACCCTTCATAAAACGGGCTTATTTAGCGATATAAGGCTTTATAATAGAGAAGGAGTGAAACTTCTATTCAAGTTTAGAAACGCCTTCCATTAGTCCGAAAGAGACCTTAGAAAGAGAATTAAATCGTAAAGTATCAGGGAAAGAAATTCAACCGACTTTGGAGAGAATAGAGCAAAAAATGGTTCAAAATCAACACCAAGAAACCCCTGAATTTAAAGCAATTCAACAAAAATTGGAAAGCTTGCAGCTACCTACACCACCAATACCCAAAACACCTAAACTTCCAGGACTTTAAACCTTAAAAAAGGAAAAGAGTAGTTACCAAAAAACGGTAACTACTCTTTTTTTATAAAAACCTTTCCTCATGTTTGAAAAGCTGATCGAGAAATAAAGCACACAACGGTATTCTTTCTTTTTTCAGTTGGTACATTTTGCAGTCTGTAACGTGTCATTTACTGTTTGTTACCTTAACATATCCAGTCGAAAACACAAGGGTATATAAACGAGCAAGCTCGCCCTTGTGTTTTCTTTGTGTCTATGTTGCGTTCTCGTCACAGCAAACGACACGAACACACTGGCGAAAATGAACCAACAAAACGAAAAAAGAAAGGAGCGTATACTTCACAGACGGTGTTAAGGATACTTACCAGATGAAACCGTACATTGCACCGACCGCTGCTGAGTTGGAACAATTTCTTTCCTCTCTAAATTAAATCTTGCCGAAGCAGTGATGTGTCAGACTTTCCTGACACATCGCCGCTTTGCACTTCACAAAATCCGCTGCCAGGAGGTGATGAAATGAGTATGGTAAATGCTGACTCCGTTCAGCTATTCGCAATGCTGAAAAAAATGCAGGATTCCATTTCCTCCATCGAAACTACCAAAAAATCTGTAAAGATGAAATATGAACAGTTAGGTGCTGGATGGCAAGATAAAAAATACAACGAGTTGGGCGTGGTTGTAAGAGACTGCAACAAGGCTCTCAATGACATATTGGTAATTATGCTTCAAGCAGAAAAATATGTGGCTTTACTCGCCAAGAGCCTTAGTGAATACGAAAGTGTTCAACTAGGATCTACAAATGGAATATCTGCAAGCACACCTCAGACCAGTAGTTTTGCTGTTACACCATCAAGTGCAGATACAACCACCTTTGAGTCAAATACCTTTGGTTCTAATCTTGCATTTGTTCAAGACAGACTATCAGCTGAACGATATTTTTCCCGTGGAAATCACTATGAAGAATATCGAGATTATTGGGAGAACGGGAACTATACCTTTTCTCGAAATGAAAATCCAGAACTCGTATACGTTAGAGCAAGGGATATTGAAGGAGTTTATCTCAGTGACCGAGAACTTGGGAACCCGGAAGGATTTTGGACACGGAATGGTCGAGAGGGATGGTCGAGAGAAAACATTCTAAGGCGAGCTTCGCACATCCAAGATGTTCGTCAAAATACTGAGTCAGGAATGTCTTTGGATGAGCTTTCACAAAACCCAGTGTTAGATGATACCATTCGTAGCTATTACAATAATCCTGTCCAGGTTGCGCAGGTAGGTTCTTATTATGTATTTCAGAGTGATGGGCGACATCGAACACTTGCAGCTCAATCGCTTGATACATATATCCCGGTTTTAGTAACAGGTAGCTACACTCGAAATGATTAACAAATGAGGAGGTGAGTGTTTGAGCAACGTAAATGCTGATGCAACTCAATTACTGACAATACTGAAAAATATGCGGACCTCCATTTCTTCTATCGAAACTACAAGAAGTTCTGTGAAGATGAAATATCAGCAATTGGGAATTGGATGGAATGACAAGAAGTACGATGAGCTGGGAACTATCGTAAAAGATTGCAACAAAGCCCTGAATGATATTTTACAGATTATGCTTCAGGCCGAAAAATACGTTGCTTCACTTGCCAAAAGTGTACAAGAATATGATAATGTTAATTTGGACACTCCTTCTGCACGAAATTCTTTCCTCCAGGGTCTGCAAACACCTAATGTTGGTAATTCGTCTTATCAGTATTGCCTTGGCGTGCTAACCCAAGGTAGCACACCAGACGGATATATCGCTGTTATATCACAACGCCATGAAAATGCAGAGCAGAATGTCAGAGAAGTGTTTGACCATTTCGCTGGTAAACTGATGATACAAGATTCTGAATATCCACCGGATCAGACAGCACATTACTCACCGGGAAATTATATAGGGCATTCACGAGGAGTCTACTACAATGCAGCTTCTGATATGACAAATCCAAGAGGTGCAGGAACAACTTATTTCCACGAGCTTGCTCACATGATCGACCATGCTTCGTGCAACTATCGGAGCAATCTATCCAATACTCCAGAATTTGCTGAGGCACTGGTTGAGGACGGACAAAGAATCCTGAGCTTATATAACAATCTTCCAGTGGAAAAGCAAACTGCTTTTCTGACCCGTATTAGGCAGGATTCAGCTCACTCCTTCTCGGACTTAATTGATGCGACAACAAATGGTCAATTGCACGGAAATTATGGTCACTCAAGGAACTATTGGACGAGACCGGGCAATCTACAAGCAGAAGCCTTTGCCCACTTTTTTGAAGCGTCTATGGGAGACCAAGGCAAATTAGAGCTATTAGCAAATTTCTTTCCTACAGCGTTTGGTATTTTTTCTTCAATGATTGATTCTATTAGACCAGATAATCATGTTAGGGTCTTGAGCAGAGAAAGGTAGGTGCATACAATGGACAAAAACAAGAGCGTTGCAGATTTTATGAATAGCTTCCTTAATACACCTGAACCGAAAATTGATAATGAGTATTATGAAATCGAAGAACAGTATTTTCGGCAATTCGGTCATGGTGTCCCAAGGGAAATGTTGCCTGATAGCATTTCAACGGAACAAATTAAACAAGCCATGAAAAAATGCATTCTTTCCAAAAAGGATAATCTCTTTGAACTATTAGGCATCATTATCAACGATAATTATTTATATTAAGAAAAGGAACGACGACATGGATGAAGACAACATTATAACTTTGAATGATGAGAATGGGAACGAAGTTGAATTTGAATTTCTTGACTTAATACCGTATCGCCAGAACGAATATGTTGTCCTGCTTCCTATTGGAGATTCGGATGGGCAAGTTGTTATTTTGCAGCTGAAAGAAATTGACGATGAAACAGAAGAATATGTTGGTGTTGAAAACGAATTTGTGTTAGAGACTGTCTTTGCTCTGTTCAAAGAGCGAAACAAAGATTTCTTTACATTTGAGTAATTAAACAATGCAAGCTCAAACCAACAACACGATAAAAGGGGGGTGCATTATGGATATTTGGCATCGTGTAGGCAGAATTGTTCGCTTCTCAAACTTAGGAACTCTTCTGTTCTTTACTCTTAATATTCTGCTGATTGTTGCTGTGTTCGGTTCGTCAGGAAGCATTGTTGAACTGATTTGTATTTACTTTTTCACAGTAGCTATCAGCTTATCCCCATTAGGCGAAATGTGCCTGGCTGCCTTCGCAGGAGCAAGCGATATAAAAAGAGTAGATATAAAACTTCGAGTTGTCCCGCTGGTTCAATATGTTTTAGATAAAGCAAAAGAGAACACATCATACTGTCCTAAAAAAGTGAAAGTGAAGATTATCCATGATCCTGCTCCAAATGCATTTGCTCTAGGTAGGCAAACACTATGCATAACTGACGGATTGCTTTTACTCTCCGATGATATGATACTTGGAATTCTCGCCCATGAGATCGGACATCTCTCATACGGACATACTGTTATCCAATTATTGATTGGCGGGGGCAATATATTTATATCCGGGTGCCTCCTGTTAATCAAAATATCCTACTGGATTTTTTCTGCAATCATGGGGCTGTTCGCAATATGCTCTCGTAGTGGTGTAATGGGTATAATTACCGCAGTTTTCGCAGGAATATCAACAGCACTTTCTTGGTTATGGGTAAAGTTCTGTATGCTTTTTCTGATGTGGTCTATGAGACAAAATGAGTATCTGGCTGATGAATTTGCTTATAAAATTGGTTTTGGTCTTGAATTAGCGACGGTATTAGACCAACATATCTCAGATGTTCCGCATGATGGTTTTCTCAGTGCAATATACTCAACTCATCCATGCAACGATGATAGGGTTGCAGCATTGCAAAATTTAGGTGTACCCTATTCTCGATACTAAATTCATAATCTCACAAATTGGCAAGCAGTGTAAACCTGTACAGGTTCACTCATTTTCTCGATTTTCCCTTCGGTGCAATCTTCGCAAATTTGCTTGTTGGGGAAGCATCCCCAATCCCCTTTGAACATCATCTGCCGATGATGGCTACACGATTTTCAATCGTTTCTCAAAGAACAGTAGAATAAAAATTTGCCCATGGTTGAAAGCACCGAAATCGAAAAGCAAAAAAGCAGCCACGATCCGCACCCTTTGGGGAGTGCAGACCGTGGCTTTTTGCTTTAACGGAAGTTCTTCTTTTCCTCTTTCTCTTTCTCTTTTTCCTGCTCTTTCTGCCTGTCGATATTCAAAATCGTTTCAACCGTCCGTTTGGCAATCAGCAGTTCTTCTTTCTCTTTTCTGATCTGACGGTACTCAGCGTAGTCCTGCTTTTTCTGGACTGCCAGCTGATGAAACTCCTCATACAATGATTGCATGGACGGGAGCTTTGTAATCTGCAATTCATCAAAGGCTTGCTTCGCCGCTTTATGAATTGTGATTTCCTGACGGTGTTCTTCAAAGAATTTTTTGCTATATCCAGACTTGCGGTACTCGATATAAATTTGCCTTGTGTTGCGATAATTTTTGATGTGCTGCTGCAACGCCTGAACCTCAACCATACGTTTCTCTGCGACCTTGATAGAATCAGAAAGCGCATCGAACCGGGCAGACAGATTTTCAATATGAGCAGTCAGATCGTCGTAGTTGCCCAAGCCTTTTTCTTTCAGTAGGATTACCGTTCGGGCAGCTTCTTTTCGGTTGAACTTCTTCGCCCACTTTTCATAACCGACCGTCTTGCCCTCGGCCATCTTTGCCTGAATATCAATCAGCATCTGGAACTGCTTCGGGGCAGGAGCCTTGGCAGAGCCGCCTTTTGATTTGTGCAGGTTCTTGCCGGAGATAACCGCTTGAATTTCCTCTTTGCTATATCCTTCGCCCAGGGAACGCAGCCGAATGAAACGCTTCTGATTCTCGCCCTTGAACGCAGGCTGCTTTCCATCCTTGAACTCAAATCCCATGTCAGCCAGAGCCTGAACAAAGCCATCAAAGCTCTTTGGTTTCTGCTTCAGCACCGCATCAATCGCATCACATAATTCGTCACGCTGGGTACGCTTCTTGGGATAAACAGTTCTTTTCTGGCGCTCCCGATACGGCTTCGGTGTAATAATGGACAGCCCGTGTTCCAGGCAAACCATATCACTGAGTCTTTGCACCGCCAGACCGGAAAGAAAGAAGTTTTTGAATTTCCGTGTGGCATCCAGCGAGGTCGAATTATAAATGATATGATTGTGAATGTGGGATTTGTCGATGTGGGTCGCAACGATGAAAGCGTGTTTTCCCTTTGTCCATCGCATCGCTGTTTCATAGCCGACTTGGTTCGCTTCTTCCGGGGTGATTTCTCCCGGCTTAAAGGACTGGCGTATCTGGTATGCGATGATATTGTTCTTCTGCTGTCTGCCGGTAATATGCTGATACTGCCGTTTGGAAAGCAGAAATTCCTCATCTGCTGTCTTTGGATCACACTCATAGGAACTGATAAATTCGCCATCATTGGTTTTTGCGGCATTTTGTGAGTAGTCGGTTCTGTCTGCCAAACATTGAGCGACCGTCTTTCCCTTATTCACATGGAGTGCAATCAATCTTGTCGCTGCCATTCCCATCACTTCCTTCCCAAAAAGAAAAAGCCACCGGTCGGTGACTTTTCTCTGATATTATCTTATGACCTGATAAATGCTCCCAGACTTTCTCCAATATTCTCGACTTTCATAACAGCCCAGACGAGCAAGAACACCGCTGCTATTGTCGCAATTCCAAGAACCACAAGAATAAGCAGGGACTGCCACAAAGCCTTTACAATGCAGTAAATCGCAGATCCGCCAATGACCAAGAGCAATAAACCAATTACATAGGACACAACATTTGTAAGCAGATTTCCAAGAATGCAAATCACTTTTACAACGAACAGCACCGGCAGTGCCAATATCTTCAATACCAGCTTCATAGGCTCAACCCCTTTCTTTTAATTATATTGTACAAGGGTATCTGCCATAACGCAATGATGTCAACCCTTATGTAAAAGCCGCAGCCGAAACTGCGACTTCCCAACAAGTTGTCGGATTACTGGATTGAGGACAGGCGAACAAGAACTTCTCTCATGTCCGTCCAGATCTCCTCCAGCCGTTTTTGCAAATCCTCAATGTCAGCACGATAGATGCTGCCTGTTTCGTTCGCTCGCTTTGCGTACTGGTTCAGGTTGTTGGAGCAGATTCGCAGGAGCGAAACCAGGGCTTTCACATCCTGCAAATCCAGTCTGATACAGTAACCATCCAGAGCCATTTTCCGCAGATAGGCTCCCATGCTGCGGATGCCAAGCTCGTCCATCTTCTCATGGATTCGCTCGACCTCCTCCTTGGATGCAAGGAAATGAACATCCTGATCTCGCTTTGCCATTACAACACCTCCTCACGGGTTTCAGAGTATTTTGCAGGCGGGATATGCTCCGCTTTGGATTTCAGATCAGCCAACACAGAAGGACGCTCTGACTCGCTTCTTTCGTCACGATTTTCCACAGAGTCCTCCATATTCAGGGCTGCATCCAGTTCTGCCAGTCGCTGACTTTTGGCTGTCAGCTCTGCTTCCTGCGGGAACGGTTTTCCAACCTCCGCCTTGGCTGCTTCCTGCTGATTGTAGAGATTATTCAACTGCTCATTGGCTCGTTCTAAGCGCTCAAGGATGCCTGCAAGGGCATTGTCCAGTCGGGTGATATTTCCTCGTGCGTCCGTTCCAAGGGCTACTCTGTGGCTCACAGCGCCCTTCAGGGTCACATCGAACTCGTTCCGGAAACTGTCAAACGAAAGCTCCATCTGAAAGCCACGGTAACTGCCAAGAGGAACCGGATCGGCACTTTTCGTGTCCTTACAAGCCGCAAGGAGGATTTCACCGGCATCTGCCTTTTCGGTGTAGGCTTTGCCCATGATTTCCATGCCGCAAAAGCCATCGGCAATCTGCGGGTGTGCTTCCACGGTTTTAATATCAGCTTCAAAGCCATGAATATAGCCTGTCTGCTTTTCAATCTCAGCCGGGAAGTATTTCAGAAGCTTATCTTCCATACGGTACTGCTGGCTCTGGTGGTCAGCTTTCAGCACCTTCAGCCTTGCCACATCAATGTCCAAGTCCATCTTTTCCTTGATAAGCGGATTGCCGGCACACAGCGCCTTGATCTCCGCATAGGACAGCGCCTGCTCATCCACATCGTCACAGGAGCGAACCGGTGATTTGGAGGTCATAATCTGAGAAATAAACTTCTGCTTGTTTTCCAAGGTCTGATACAGGTAGGCATCGAAGGTTCCCTCGGTCACATACTGATACACCTGAACCTCTTTGTTCCGGTTGCCCTGACGGATGATACGACCGTTTCTCTGGGTCATATCAGACGGACGCCAACCCACATCCAAGTGGTGAACTGCCACCAATTTGTCCTGGACGTTGGTTCCTGCACCCATCTTTTGCGTACTGCCAAGAAGCACTCGCACCTGCCCGGTACGAACCTTGGCAAAGAGGTCTTTTTTCTTTGCCTCGGTATCTGCATCATGGATAAAGGCAACTTCTTCCGCAGGCACACCGTTTGCAATCAGCTTGGTTTTGACATCATCATAGACATTGAAGGTTCCATCATTTTTCGGTGTGCTAAGGTCGCAGAACACCAACTGGGTCAATTTGTCAGCCTGACCGTCCTGCCAGATACGCAGGATATTTCCCACGCAGGCATTGAGCTTGCTGTCAGGGTCATCGGGTAACAGGGTGTTCATTAGCCGCTGATCCAGTCCCAATTTTCGTCCGTCGCTGGTAATCTTGAGCATATTATCGACGGACGGGTCTACAATACCGGCATGAACATCTGCTGCTCTCTCTGAAAGGGAAGCCACCATATCCTTCTGGTACTCAGAGGGCTGAACCACAACCGTTTCAAACTTTGCTTCGGGAACAGGGAGATGCAACTGGTCAGAGGTCTTGATGTCGGCAACCTCCTTGAACATATTCATCAGTTCAGGCAGGTTGAAGAACTTCGCAAATCGGGTTCTGGCACGATAGCCGGTTCCCTCCGGTGCAAGCTCAATCGCAGTTGTTGTTTCTCCGAAGGTCGATGCCCAGGAATCAAAATGGGTCAGGTTCTTTTGCTGGAGCGTACTGTACTGGAGATAGCGCATGACCGTATAAAGCTCGGTCATCGAGTTACTTACTGGAGTACCGGTTGCAAAGATCACACCACGCCCGCCGGTCAGCTCATCCATATAGCGGCACTTCATAAACATATCCGAAGATTTCTGGGCTTCGGAGGTGGACAGACCTGCCACATTTCGCATTTTTGTGTAGAGGAACAAATTCTTGAACGCATGGCTTTCGTCCACAAACAGCCGGTCTACACCCAACTGCTCAAAGGTAATGACATCATCTTTCTTGTCAGCGGCAAGGAGCTTGTCCAGTCTGGCTTCCAATGATTTTCGTGTTTTCTCCATCTGCTTGATCGTGAAGTTTTCGCCACGCTGCCATTTCAGCTCCGCAATCGCACCCTCGATCTCATCAATCTGCTCCCGCAGCTGCCGTTCCTGTCGTTCGGCAGAAAGCGGGATTTTTTCAAACTGGCTGTGACCGATGATGACTGCATCATAGTCACCCGTTGCGATACGAGCGCAGAACTTCTTACGGTTTGCTGTTTCAAAATCCTTCTTGGTGGCAACAAGGAGCTTGGCACTCGGATAGAGGTGCAGGAACTCGTTTGCCCACTGTAAGGTCAAGTGATTCGGCACAACGAACAGGGATTTCTGGCTCAATCCAAGCCGTTTACTCTCCATAGCCGATGCAGCCATCTCGAAGGTCTTGCCCGCACCAACTTCGTGTGCAAGCAGCGTATTTCCACCATATAGCACATGAGCGATAGCATTTCTCTGGTGTTCACGGAGGGTAATATCCGGGTTCATGCCGCCGAAACGGATATGAGAGCCATCATACTCACGAGGTCTGGTGGAGTTAAAAAGTTCGTTGTACTTGGTGGAAAGGGTTTCTCGTCTGTGCGGATCTCTCCAAATCCAATCTCGGAACGCATCCTTGATTGCCTGCTGTTTCTGCTGTGCCAGGGTAGTTTCTTTTTTATTGAGGACACGCTTCTGCTTACCATCTGCATCTTCAATCGTATCATAGATACGAATATCCTTCAGATTCAGCGTTTCCTCCAGAATCCGATATGCGTTGGCTCGCTCTGTACCGTAGGTGACATACGCCGCCACATCGTTGTAGTTGGGAGAACTCTTACCGTTGATGCGCCACTCTGCGGTCAGCTCGGAGAACTTGACCTCAATGGAACGGCGCAAGTAATACGGCGTTTCAAAGGTTTCCTCCATGAACTGCTGAATATAATCGGCATCAATCCATGTTGCACCCAAACGCACATCAATCTCGGACGCATCCAAGTCCTTCGGCTGTGCTTTCTGCAAGGCTTCCACATTGATGTGGAAGGAAGAATCCCTGTCTGCCGCCATCTGTGCGACACGCAGCTTGCTTCTTACATCACCGGAAAGGTAATCATCGGCAGTCTGCCATCCAACTTCCACAGCATCGGGAGCCATCGGGTCTTTGAAGATCACCCCTCGAAGCTCTGCCTGAATCGCATCGTATTCTCCAGGTGTTCCAAGCAGCTGTGCCATAAACGGCAAATCCACCTTGCCACGCTCACCGATAGAGATTGCCAGAGCTTCGGACGGCGTATCCACGCTCGTCACTCTGCGTTCCGGCTTGATGGTTCGCTTGGTGAACATATCCGCCTTGCTTTTCAGATTGCCGTCCTCATCCACATTTTCCAGAGAACACAGGAGATAGTAGGAGGAATCGTCAGCAAATGCCTGACCATTGGCTCGATTATTGATAAGCCCGTTCTTTGCGGCAAACGCATCGTAGGCATCATTCAGTTCTGCCTGTTTCTGAGTAATCATTTCATCCGGGTAATCCTCAAGCTGATATTCGATCAGCTCGTTGACGATACCACGAAGTTCCACCATGCCCATCACACGGTCTTTTGCTTTCTCATTCAGGTCTACACGGCGCATCAGGGAGTTTTCACGGAAGTACACATTGCCATCCACCACGGTATAAGAGAAATTCTTTACATCCGGGGTTGCAGGAATGGTTTCGATTTCCTTACCCTTGTCAGCTTCGGGAAGCTCCACAGCCTGATAGGTTCCTTGGATGTGGGAAACTGCTTCTTTCAGAAGTTCGGACAGTTCCATGCCCTCAATGGGACGCACTGTAATGTCCATGCCGTAGGCGGTACTTTCTTCCACCGTATCGCCCAGAACCATTTCAGGATGAGCGACAAAGTAGCTGTTCATGGTGTGTCCTTCTTCGGTGCGGTCAAGGTTTACCCATTCCGGTACAATGTCAATCGGATGGTCACGCTTTTGCAGGAACAGGATGTCGGACACGACTTCCGTGCCTGCGTTTTTCTTAAAGGCATCGTTTGGCAGACGGATTGCACCAAGCAGTTCCGCCCTCTGCGCCATATATCGCCTTGCGTCAGAGTTCTTGGAATCCATGGTGTAACGGCTTGTCACAAAAGCGACCACACCACCGGGACGAACCTGATCCAAAGCCTTGGCAAAGAAATAGTTGTGAATGGAGAATCCCAGCTTGTCATACGGCTTGTCGGACACTTTGTAGTTGCCGAAAGGGACATTACCCACAGCCAGATCGTAAAAGTCTCGGCGGTCTGTCGTTTCAAAACCGGCTACTTTGATTTCTGCGTTGGGATAGAGCTTCTGAGCAATTCTGCCGGTGATGGAATCCAGTTCCACACCATACAAACGGCTGCTCTGCATTTCAGGAGGGAGCATACCAAAGAAGTTGCCGATACCCATAGCAGGCTCCAGAATATTTCCTGTTTCAAAGCCCATCTGTCCGACCGCATCGTAGATGGAGCGAATGACCGTAGGGCTGGTGTAATGTGCGTTCAGGGTGGAAGCTCTTGCCGCAGCATATTCATCTTCGGAAAGCAGGTTTTTCAGTGTCTGATACTCCTTCGCCCAATTTCCCTTGTCCGGGTCAAAGGCATCTGCCAGACCGCCCCAACCGACATAATTCGACAAAATCTCCTGTTCTTCGGTAGTGGCGTTCCTGTTCTCGCTTTCCAGTTTGAACAGAGTTTCAATGGCTGCGATGTTTCTTGCGAATTTCTGCTTCGGTCCACCTTCACCGATGTTGTCATCCGTGATGTGGAAGTTCACCGCAGGAACAGGTGGGATTTCTCTGGTGGTGATGGACTGCTCAAGCTGAGCGATAATGTCCATGACTTCGGCATTCTGCCATCCGTCCACCTGGGCATAATCCTGAATGATGGTGTCCTTTCCATCTACGCACTGTACGAAGTCCAGACTACCCGGCAGATCTCTGGTATTCATTGCACCCAGGGCTTTTCTCTGCGTGTCAGGAAGTGCATAGTAGGCTCGCAGGGCATCATCAAAGGAACTGTATTCCTTGATGTCCAGCGCACCCCGCTTCTGAATGTCCTCGGCAACATAAAAATGATCGATGAAGTGTTCCGGTTCCTGCTGTTCGGGTTCCGCACTGGCTCTGACCTGTGCGTGTGCCTTTTCGTCAGGGTAGTCCCCATAGATACGGATGCACTTATGCTCCTGCTGATCGTAAACGGCAGCACCATCGTACTTGAATCCGTCATCCTCCATGGTTCCGTCCACATAGCCCTGGGCAGCTTTTTCCGCTTCTTCCAGAGTGTAGTAGTCCAGTTTATCATCGAAGCCGTTTTCAAAGTGATGGTAGGCGGCAACCAGATAGCGGGGAGCCATGCGCTCCTCGTAGCTGTTAATCATCTCAGGTGTCAGCCATTCTGGTTTGTCGGGAATCATTTCATACAGCTCACGCATCTTGGCAATCTGTGCATGGCGGTTGCCTGCCCACAGATGCTTTTCGCTGTGCTGTCCTGCACCAAGGAAGTATTCGCAGTCCATACGCAGACGGTCTAACAGCTGATACTCAGGGGTGTAGTCCCTCGGTTCGGTTTTGCCCAGAAAATCCTCTGTAACGGGCTTTTCTTCGGTTTGGGCATCAACCCTTACCGCATGGTTTCTTTCGTCCTGAGAGAGCATACGCTCGAAATTCTCACGATTCTCGGCACGGAAGATGGGATAAGCAAGCGTAGGGTCACGCAGCTGAACTTCTCTGTCCGTGATCTGCTCCACACGGAAAGCTGTATCGTCCAGATATACCGTGTCACCGACCTGATAATTCCATTTCGGTTCCTCGGAAGCAGATGCTTCCACAACTTCGGCAGGCTCTGCCACAGGCGCTTCTGGCTGAACCGACTCCATCGCAGCTACGGACTGACGAACTTCCTCCAAATAGTCATTGGCAAGCCATTCGTCCGTGAAGTATTCCGTAACGCCTTCCGGGTCTACATAGTAGTCATCGGTCTGATTATCCCAGATCGCATACTCGCCATCCTCGGTATCAATCACTGCGAAACGGTCATAAACATCTTCCAACGGATCAGTTTTAGCTTCTTCGATAGCCTGTCGTTCCGCTTCTTCCTCCGGGCTGAGGTAGCGTCCCTTTCGTATCAGACCGTCGATTCTCTGCACCACCTGCGCCCAGGACATCTGCAATTTATCGCAACCGCTCTTGGTGTAAGCAACACCCTTGGCATCGTGATCCTGACCGCTGTGCGTTGCACCAGAGCAGGCATGGGAATGACCACCGGTTCCGTATTCATGCTTCAGGAAGTCCATCTTTTCCTTGGCAGAATGATTCTCCTGCCAGTAGTTATAAATACGGGCTTTACCACCGGAAAAGCCGCTTCCACGGGTCAAGTCTGCATTGACTTCATCATCCGTAATGAACTGGCGGACAAGGGGCATCTGCATCATATCGGTCTGATACTCACGCAAAGGCATATTCAACTCATACAGCTGTTTCTGAATGAGATTCAGCTTGTGATAGTGAAAACGAAGCAGATCGGGATTTTCCGCAAGGGTTTTTCTAAATTCCGAATACTGCTGTACCAAGGTTGCGTGGAAACGAGGGTCATCCAACTTTTCAGCCAAGTCTGCGGTTTCGTCAGGGAAACCACGAAACGGTTCCTGATGAAGAATTGCCAGATAGTTGCTGGAACGGGCTTCTTCACTCAAATCGTGATAAAGATGCCACAGGGATTCTGCCAACTTCTGACGCTCATATCCGGATGCTTCTACCAGTTCCACATTAGTTGCGAACCGACCATTTTCAAGCAGTTCTCCAATGCGCTCGGCAACCGTTTCCCAAGAAACGATCTGCGCTCTGGGGCTGTCAATGGCAGAGGAACCTTTGGCAAGGTGGATACCGTCCTCGGCATACCACGCACAGATATTCCCGCTATCTTCTTTCAGACCATAGCCGCCGTGATAGACCTGCTTTAAGGTCTGAACGATTTCTTCCAACGGCTTCTGCTTCATATATTCCAGCGCTACGACTTTTCGGGCTTCATCGGTATTGCTACCAAGCAGAAGGAAGTGGTCGATTTCTTCCTGGGCAAAAGAAAAAGCAGAGGGCGTAAAGCTCTCTGCTCGGTCGATAAAACTGATTTGTTCATTTTCGGAGAGGAAAAGGTTCAGACTCAGCTGTTGATAAGCTCCGTCATCACGACTTCCTCCGCCTGTGCTTTCAGGCTGTTCATGTGCTGCACCCACGCCATCTGCTGCGTTTCCTTGTCCGGTGCGGGGCTGTCCTTCAGGTACTGCTCCATCAGAAACTCCACTCTGGCTTTCGCTGTTTCCTCGATCTCCCACAGGTGCGGGAACAGGCTCTCCGTCAGAATCATGTCGTTCAGGAGCATCGGATTGTTCTGTTCCAAAAATGCTCGACGCATCCTGCCGTACTTGCCCAGAGGTTTCTCTCCCTCGTTCTCCAACTGAAGGTTCGGAATCTGATAATCTCCGGCCTGTCTGTAAGTCATCTCGCTCATAATCTGTACTCCTTTCGGTAGCTTTAATCTGCTCATGTTCTCCAATCGCTTTTTCGATTTCCTGAAACATCCTTGTGCTGATGGCATTCACCGCAGTACCAAGGGCATTTACCGTCTGTCTGGTGTTAAAATCAAACACCTTCTGGAAATCCTCATGCTCGAAGTAGTTGTCGGGACTTTCCACGAACCGGCAATACATCGTATAGGATACGCTGTTTGCCACCGCATTTTTGAAAGCTACTTCGATGTTGAGTTCATCATACTCCTCAAGGAAGCTGTTGGCAACGATGTCGAGGAACTGCTTTTTGTAATCGTCCCAATACTCAGCCGCCAGTGCGGATGCAATATCTTCAAGCTGTGCTTCCAGTACCCCGTCAGCGGCAACACCGAAGGTACGCTCCATCGCTTCCATGACATAGGAGCGGTTTTCAGGCGTCACCTCCCACGGTTTCAGTTCCGGGGAAGAACGGCGAACGCCGGTATCCGCCACATCAAACACATAGCGCAGATACGGTTTATCCCTGTTCATCACAAACAGAGCAATGCCGGTAGAGCCACGCTTTACATATCTGCGGTAATTTTCAGCGTTCCAGTCCTCATAGGGCTTGCAAAAGGTCGCATTGGGGCGCTGAGCATAAATCATCACCTGTTCCGGATAGGTGAACTCATAGTTGCGGGACATCGTTCTCAAAAACGAAGTCCAGTTATCTGTGTTCGAGGTGATTTTCCCAATCGTTTCTTTTGCTAATCCGGAATAAAATCGCTCTTTTGCGTTCATTGTATCCCTCCAATCCTATCAATCCGGATAAAGGTTCAGCTTCTCAAAGGCGGCATCGTCCATGGCTGAAACTTTACGGAGAACCGAGTCTGCCAAAGCAAAAAGCTCTGACTCGTCCTCCGAAAGCTGTTCCTTCATCAGTGTCAGTGCTTCACACAGCCCTGACCTTGTGCCAGGGCTGTAAAGCATCATCATGTTCCGCTCATCCTGTGTGAAATCCATCATTCAATCTCCCTTTCCGGGTGGCTCTTGGGCGGCTTATGGGAAACATCCGGCACGGGCTTTTCCTTTAACTGCTCCAACACCGAAGGACGTTCCTCTAATCCGGACGCTTTTCCGTTATTGATGATACCGTCAATCATCCCATAATCATCTTCCATTGCCATCTCTGCGTTTTTCAGGTAGTTTTCGGACTTCATAAAGTTTTCCAGCTTCTGAAACCCAACAGAATCTACATAGTGAAAGGATACCTCACCGACTACCTTTAAGGCTACGATGTCGCTGACCGACATACTGTGACCACGGAAATCATCCGGGTGGTCAATATTGAACTTTACATACAAATCTTCCAGCTGCCGATTCACATCCTCGGACATAGAAATGGAGCCATGATAGACCACCTCGTAACGGTCAATCTCAGGCTCCATTTCTTTCTTCTGAAGGTAGCTGTAATTTGCAAACATGAGCGGGATATTATCGTCTACATCTTCCCGCAGCTGAAGAATCGCATAGGAATCCGTGGGGCTTTCCAGAAAAGCAACCATTCTGTCATCCGGGGTGGTATTTCCGTGAACATCATCCCATTTTTCGTTTTTCATATCCGTGTCCTCCTTATCGTTCAGGCTCTTTGCGTTTGGGAGAGGGACTGGCAGGCGCAGCTTTTTCTGCGGCCTGTGCCAGTTTTTCCATGACCGACTCACGCTTCGGAGAGTCGAGCTTATCCAGCTGACTTTTCAGCACTTTGGCAACCTCAACCGCAGTTTCCTCACGGGCTTCTTCAATGGCTGTATTCAGGAACTCACGATACGGAGCCGTATTACCAGCGGCAAGATCTGCCTTGATTTCTTGGATATGCGCCTGCACATCATCGACCTGATCCATATATTCATAGGGGTCGAAGTTCTCTGCAAAACGGTCGAGCTTAAAAGCAAGCTCAGCGATAGGGTCATTGACCACCACCGCCTGTCTGCCGACTTCAAAAGCCTGCTCCATGACATCCTCATAGAACATTGCCCGCAGTTCCCGGCGCTCCAGCCCGAAGGATTCCAGAATATCCCGGCGGACTTCGAGCATGGACAGTTCAGGGTTATCAACCTGACCGCCATCAATCTCGTTGTAGTTTTCATCCAACAGGGTGTAGTCGTAACCATCTTCGCAGGTCTGCACCGCAAGGATTCTATCCTTTCCGACCTTCCATGCGGCTTCATCGCCCATAATCTCAGGCTCCGGCATATAGCTTGCGCCGTTGCGCTCCATAATTTCTGCAAACTGGCAGATATGAAACACATTGTATCCGATCTGCGTATGATACTCGTCAATGAAGGTGCAGGGCTTCACAACCATTTCATCCGGGTAGTGAATCTGCACACAGCTGCCATCGGGGATATGAAACAAATCCTTATAATGGCTGTCGATAAATCGGATTTCCTTACCATCCGGGTTGTACTCATTTGTCATTTGCGCTTTCCTCCATTTTCAAATTCCATACTGAACTTCGTTTTGCCATCATCTGATACCTCCATAAAGACGGTGGCATCAAAGGTGTTGCCCGTTCTTTCGGACTTGCAATTCTTGAGCTTTACCTTGCCGGAACCAAGCAATTTCTGCGCCGTGGCAGAAGTCATGCTCTTGCCGATGCTCGCAAAGTAGCGATTGTTTTTCCAGAGGGCAAATTTGCAAGCTCTGTTGGAACAGAAAAATGCCTTGGCTTTGTCCTCTACAGCACTGCCGCAGAGCGGGCATTTGCCGATAGAATTGGCTTCTTTCGACATCATAACCTCGGAATCACGGATTACTTCATAGTTCTGAATCAGACCGGCAATCACATCTTTGATCTCGTCCATAAAGTCCTCGCTGGCATATTCGCCTTTCTCAATGAGCAACAATTTTTCTTCCCAATCCGCCGTCATGGATGGGGACTGAATCTGTTCCGGCATGACTGTTACCAGAGCCGTACCCTTGTGGGTCGGAATCAGGTGTTTGGTTTTCTTATCACCCTTACGCTCCAGAAAACCGATGCGAACCAGCTTCTCAATGATACCGGCACGGGTCGCAGGCGTTCCCAAACCTTTGCGCTCCACCTCATCAGGCATTTCGTCCGCACCGGCAGTTTCCATAGCAGAAAGCAGAGTATCCTCGGTAAAGTGTTTAGGGGGAGATGTTTTCCCTTCCTTGATTTCCGTGCCGCTGACGGTCATTTCGTCACCAACGGAAACAGAAGGGAGTGTCTGCACGTTTTCGTCGGATTTTGTCGAATCATTTTTCTGAACCAGAGCTTTCCATCCATCCTGCACAACAGTTTTGCCTTTGGTGGAAAACACGGTACCGCCACAGTCCAGCTCAATAACTGTCTCTGCGTATCGGTGCGGATCGCCAACAGCTACGCACAACCGATTCGAGATCAGTTGCAAAATTGCAAGTTCACCCTTGGGAAGTTCGCTCAGATTGCATTTCTGCAATTCTCTGGTCGGAATGATGGCATGGTGATCTGTGACCTTTTTGTTATTCACAACCTGCTCTGCATGAACTGGTATGTTATCCACATCCTCCACGGGGAATGTGTGGAAAGCCAGCTTTACGAGGTCGGTCAGGCTATGTGCCATATCTTCCGTCAGAAACCTGCTGTCGGTACGGGGATAAGTGACCAGTTTCTTTTCATAGAGGTTCTGCGTGTAGTCCAAGGTCTGCTGTGCCGTGTAGCCAAGCACACGGTTGGCTTCTCTCTGTAAACTGGTCAGGTCATAGAGCGCAGGCGGCTTTTCTGTTTTCTCCTTACATTCAGCTTTCTGAACGATTGCCACCGAACAGCTTTGTTTGACAGCTTCGGCTGCTGCCTTGGTTTTGAAGCGTTCGCTTGCAGCCGTAAAACCATCCAATCCAATCTGAACTGTGTAGAACAGTTCAGGCTTGAATGCGGAAATGGCAGCTTCTCGCATAACAGCCATAGCAAGGGTAGGGGTCATAACACGACCAACATTCAGGGTCTGCCCGTAAAGGGTCGAAAAAAGTCGAGTAGCGTTAATACCAACAATCCAGTCGGCTCGTTCTCGACACAGTGCTGCTTCATACAAAGCATCATATTCCGTTCCAGACCTGAGATTTTCAAAGCCCTCCTTGATTGCTACATCTTCCATCGAGGAAATCCAAAGCCGCTCAAACGGCTTTCTGCACCCGGCTTTGTGGTACACCAACCGAAAGATCAGCTCGCCCTCACGACCGGCATCTGTTGCACACACAAGACTCGCAACATCTTCTCTGGCCATGAGCTTTTTCAGAATCCCAAACTGTTTTTTCGTACCGGCAGAAACCTCATACTGCCAGTCCATCGGGAAGATAGGAAGGTCTGCATAAGCCCATTTGCTGTACTTCGCATCATAGACTTCCGGCTGTGCCAGCTCCACCAAATGCCCTACACACCAGCTGACCACATATCCGTTTCCCTCTAAGTAGCCATCCTCACGCTTGGCAGCACCTAACACTTTGGCAATACTCTGTGCAACCGAAGGCTTTTCAGCCAAAACTAATTTCATTTGCATCTGCTCCTTTCACAAAAAAATAAGCAGCCACACACCGTAGTGCATGACTGCTATGTAAAAAGTTCGGAAAGGATTTTTGCAACCTGATACAATTTTCTGTTCTACAATCTCCGTCATAATAAAAATATCTCCATCATTTCAAAAGAGAATGACGGAGATATTTCACCTTGCTTATTCTTGTAGCAACCAATCGGCTATATCGTGAATTTCGATTCCTTCATAGCTATATTGGGGATGTTTGGTTCTGGCAATAATCATTTTCGGATAAGCGTCTCGAATCTGAAGCAGAGGAGAGCATTCTCTCTCAAATGTTTCCTGCCCGGAAATGTTGTCGCTGACCTGAATATAAATCTTTTCGCTACCTCTCTGAGCAACAAAGTCGATTTCCTTTTGATAGAGCTTGCCGACATAGACATCATATCCACGGCGAAGAAGCTCGATACAAACAACGTTTTCATATACTCTGCCATAGTCTATATTTCTGCTTCCCAGTATTGCATATCGAATACCGCTGTCACACAAATAGAACTTTTCAGAGCTTTCAAGGTATTTCTTACCTCGGATGTCATATCTCTTAATATCATAAAATACAAAAGCATTGCACAAATACTTAATGTACTTGCCGACGGTTACATGATTGGTTGGAGTCTCATTTGCTGTCAGTAGCTGACTGACCTTATTCGGAGAAGTCAGGTTGCTGATATTATCCATAAGGAACTCGCTCAGACGTTGTAAAACCAAAGTGTCCGGGAGAGTATATTTCTGTACCAAATCCCTTGTAACAATCGTTTCGTAGACCTCTTTGATATAGTTTGTTCTGTCTTTTTCGGTTCTATAAGCATAGGAACCTGCTAAACCGCCCTTGATAGCGTACTCATCAAAGAGCTTATCTTTGTCACTAATATCATCATAATACTGGCAATATTCCTGGAAGCTGAAAGGAAACACATGAATTTCAATATAGCGTCCGGTAAACAGAGTTGCCAGATCTGCACTCAACAGGAAAGCATTAGAGCCTGTTACATAGATGTCGTATTTTCCCTTAGAGTACAGGCTATTGATTGCCAACTCAAACTTGGGACACATCTGAACCTCGTCTACAAACAGGTAGTTCGTTTTTCCTTCCTGATAATGTTCTTCCACATAGGCGTGTAAGGCATGGTATTCCTTGATTTCTTCATACGCCAAATCCATGAAGTCGATGAAGATAATATTGATGTTTTCAAAATTGCTTTTCAGATACGCAATATACGCCTGCATCAATTTGGACTTACCAGATCGACGAATGCCCGTGATGATCTTGATGTCAGGAGTACCATTCAGTTCAATGATTCTATCGAGATATTTTGCTCTCGTGATTGTTTTCATATAGTCACCCGCTTTCAAAAATTGAAATTTTTTCATTTCTCGAAACCGCTTCGCTGTACTTATTATACTGTCTGCTAATAGTATATGCAAGATGTCACTTTCAAAAACGCAAATTTTTTTATTTTTTGAAAGCGGAAACTATGTAAAGGCAACCCGAAGGCTGCCCCAGGCATCAAGCCTATCCTGTTTACACAGGTTCATTATCATCTTCATCGACGGAGCTATCTTCATCGTCGTCCTCAAACTCCGGATCGTACCCATAGTCCTCGTCATCGTCCACATAATCAGCATCTGGGTCAGGCTTTGCCGCTTCCTGTGCCTTCTTCTTTTCCTGGACTTTCTTAAATACGAAGAATCCACCACCACAGGCAAGCACAATCAGAGTAAGAATCGCCGGGAGCATATTTGTGGATTTCGGCTTTTCCTCCGGTGTCGGTTCTGTAATTTCAGGAACTGTTTCAACTACTTCCGGCTTTGTTTCCTCAACCGGCTTGGTGAACTCTGCAACTTCTTCCTCGTCCATCAGCTTGAGCAGGTCGGCTTCATCCACCTGATTCAGAAAATGCACGGTTTCCTCGCCCTTATCATCACGGTCAATGATGATATAGAAGTAGTTTCCGTTTTTGGTTACAGCGGTAATGAACTGCTTTCCGCTTTTCGTAGGCGAGCCAGCGTCATCAACCAAAGTCAGATTGCCGTCGGGAGTAAGCGGTAGCATCGGCTCCTCCGGCTCTGTTTCGGGAACTTTTTCTTCGACCGCAGGTTCTTCAGTCGCTACGCTTTCATCTACATAGGCAAATGCCGTTGTAGAAAACACGCCAAAACACATTGCACACGCCAGCAATGCGGCTCCAATTTTCTTAAATCTCATTCTGCGTTTCCTCCTCATTCATAGTATTGATCGTATCAGGCTTCGGAGCCATATCCGCAGCAAACATACGGAGCAGCTCGGAAAGCTGTTCGGGATTCAGGTTCGCAGCATGAACCATCTCATGGATTTCGGAATTTTCCTCCTCACGGTATCTGCGTTCCAGGTCTTTCACCTTAGCATCCCATTCTGCCCGTTTCTTACGGGCTTTTTCAAGGTCTGCACCTATTCTGTCTAACTTGGCACTCAATCGCCATCCCTCCTTTAGTTTCTGATTCTGCCGAAGCAGTAAAAATGCTGTTGCCAGTAATTCGATTCGATAGAAGCGTAGGAAATGGGGTTTCCGCAGTGGATCATCATACCATTGCCAACATAGATACCAACGTGTGATGCACCGGAGGTATCATAAGTGCCTTGGAAGAAAATCAAATCTCCCGGTTTGGCAGAGCTTTTCGGGATAATGTCGCATACGCCCATCAAACCGTTTGCGGTCAAACGACCAACACTCCAACCGTTTCCGCAGTGATTGATTACATAGGAAACAAATCCGGAGCAGTCAAAGGAGGTAGACGGGCTGCTGCCGCCCCACACATACGGGTATCCCAGATATTTTTCAGCTTCCCGAATCATATTGGCAAATCTTGTGTCTGTCAGCGCTTCGCCCGGAATATCATAATCGGTGTACTCGCCGCCAGGGGTGGCGTAAATGTCATTTCCGAAAATATCCGGTCTGTTGCCCCTTGTCTGAAGCAAAATTCTATATCGCTCCATATCATCTTCCGACAAGCCGGAATTTGAAATCACACTGTTCAAGCCCTTATTTCTGAGCTTCACATTCAGAATATAATATTCGTAATCTTCTTCCTCTGTTGTTGTCTCTCCCGTTTCGGGATCAGTAGAAGATGTTGTTCGTGTACGAATCTCTACTACTTCCGTCAGGGTCAGCTCATATTGTTGCTCAAATAGCCATTGCAGGGTAGCCTGCACCTCATCTCTGGTGTAATCCTCAAACTTCACCGTCAAATACGCCGCCAGCTCATAAGGATTGTGGTTGATTTCATCAAGGTCATACCGGTACTCGTCATATCCGCTATGAGTACGCTCGATATTATTGATTTTATTGCGGAGCGCAGCTTCCAAAGCCTTGTAATCATTGTCCGCACCAATAATATCTTCCTCTTTTGCAGTAAAAGAAGTTCCCAGAATGATCTGTGTGCCGCCTTGGAACATAGCCGAACAAGACGAGAACATCCCTGAGAGTATCATAAAAAGCAGTCCGGCAATCAAAACAAACAGAATCGTTTTAGAGTGTGTGGTGCAGAACTCCGTTACTCTTTCTGTGATGTTCTTGGCTCCCTGAGCTGCTTTGCCCGTTGCCTTGCCTGCACCCTTAGATGCAGAAGCCGTTGTCGAAGCGGTATTCTTACCGGCTTTGGCGGCAGCATATTCTTTCTTGATTGCCCTTTTCTGTTGCCAACGGGAAAAGGGATTGGAACCGGCATCGGGGTTGTCCTTTTTGAACTTCTCATACAGGGCATTTACATTTGCTTTATCTGACTTCTCAACCAGCTTTTCCGCCTTGTCGTAGGCTTTCAGCTTGTGACTGTAAACGGCATGATCGACGGTATAGACAGTGGATTCAACAGCCTTGGTCGTTTCCTGCACAGCCTGAACGCCGATATTATCATCCTCATATTCTGACACCGCCCGATGTGCTTTGGATGTGAGCGTGACTGCGGCACCACGGCTTGCCATGTGCTTTGCCACAGATGGGCGCTCGATTTCCGTAAACTCCGCTTTTTCAAAACGGAGCTTTGCTTTACGGGAACCGGCTGCATCTGTTTCCAGCTTTAGCTTCGGCTTTGCCTTTTTAGAAGCCAATTTGTCTGCCGCTTTTTCAGCCCTATCAACCGCCTTATCTGCACGGTCGGCAGCTTTCTTCACATGAGAATCTGCAAGGTCATCTTCGGTAAAACGGAGTCGTGTAGGTCTTTTCGCCATACATTACGCCTCCTTTTCCTGTGCCACCTCGTTTAACTTCGTGGTCATAATGCGATACAGTTCCAGATCTGTCGGGAATCGGTCAATGAACGGCAGAATCACATTGCCATAGAACAGAAGTCCTTCGCCCTCACCGGAGTTGGTTACATAGGACAGCTGATGCGGCGAAATGTTCAACCGCTGTGCCAGAATACTTCGGTCATCGCTTGCCTGATTCAGCATATAGATGAAATCAGAGTTTTCGAGGATGTTGGCAATCTCCGGGGAACGAAGCAGGTCTTTGACATTCTGAGTAATACCGGTCGGCAAGCCGCCCCATTTACGGAATCGCTTCCAGATTTCTACGGAATAGGTTGCCGTCTGTTCTTCCTTCAGAAGCAGATGGAACTCGTCAATATAATATCTGGTCGATTTACCGGCAGAACGGTTGGCAGTTACACGCCCCCAGACCTGATCCTGAACGATCAGCATACCGATTTTTTTCAGCTGATTGCCCAGCTCCTTAATGTCGAAGCACACCAGACGATTCTGAATATCCACATTGGTTCTGTTGTTAAACAGTTTCAGAGAACCCTTAACATAGATTTCCAAGGCGGTCGCTACATGGTGGGCTTCCTTTTCGTCCTGTTTCAGAAGGGCATCATACAAATCCTCAAGGATCGGCATATTCTCAGGGGCAGGATTGTCGAAATATCTCTGGTAAATCTGATGCACACAACGGTCGATAACCGTCTTTTCGATAGGCTGCAAGCCATCCTTACTGCCCATAATCAACTCACAGAGGGACAGGATAAAATCAGCTTTCAGTGCTACCGGGTTGTCATCCTCAGAGTAGTTCAGGTTGATGTCCATAGGGTTGATATAGTTGGTACTGGAGGAGCTGATTTTTACCACCTGACCATTGAACTTGTGAACCAGAGCCGCATATTCCGCTTCGGGGTCGCAGATGATAATATCGTCATCCGTAACCAGGAACGCATTGGTGATTTCACGCTTTGCGGAAAAGGATTTACCGGAACCGGGAGTACCCAGAATCAGTCCGTTGGGGTTCTTGAGCTTCTTTCTGTCCACCATGATAAGGTTGTTCGACAGAGCATTCAGCCCGTAATAGAGCGTTTCTCCACCATTCTGGAACAGCTCCTGCGTGGTGAAAGGCACAAAAATAGCCGTGGAACTGGTAGTCAGGCCACGACGAATCTCAATCAGGTTTTGTGCCAAAGGCAGGCTGCTCATCAGTCCGGATTCCTGCTGAAAATCCAAACGACGCAGATTGCAGTTATGCTTCTGGGCGATGCTCTGTGCCTGGAACACATTGTTCTCCAGTTCCTGCTCGGTGCGCCCGGTGTTCAGCACCAGAAATGTCACCATGAACATTCGCTCATTCTGGCTCTGCAATTCTTTCAGAAGTGACTTCGCATCTTTACCATAGGTAGCAAGGTCAGATGGGATAATGTCCATGTCATAGCCAGAACGCACAGCCTTTTTCTGTTCCTCGATTTTGGAACGGTCAAGCTCGGTGATGATTCTCTTGATGGTCTTAATCGCCGCAGTCTGGTCAACCGACTGGATGTGCATGGTCACGATCTGCGTGGATTCCATATCCAGAAAATCCGCCAGCATACGATCAGACAGGTCTGATGCCGTAATTGCCAGATAAGACATCGAACCGAAGATACTGCCCATCTGGAAGGTGCGGTTGGTCTTAAAGGCAAACGCCGTCGGAGCAATGAAGTCCTTTACGGACAGCCCGGATTCCACAAGATACTTCCAATCGAAGAAGAACTTATCATTATCACCCATGTGGAACATAGAGTGCATCAGATGCAGCCGCTCTTTGCCGTTCATGGTAGTGGCAATGACACCCAAACGCCGAAAGTTATTGAGCAGATCGTTTTCGATATGGTTGAGTCTCGGCTTTGCCTGCCGCATGGATTCGGCTTCAATGCCGAATGTCAGGTACTTGGTTTTGGTCAAGCCGTTGTTGCCCTGCGCCAACTGCTTTTTCAGCATCTGGCTATACTCGGCACGGACGGGATTGAAGCTGTCCTTCTTGAACGGGATACGGATACTCTTTTCAAAGCTTTCAGCATCGGTACTCAGGTTCATAAAGGAAAGCTCAAAGTGAATGGAGCTGTCAAAGAAATTCAGGAAACTGCACCACTCATCGAAGATGGCAGTCTTATCTTCCTGCTGTGCCAGCTGATAGTTGATGTCCTGAAACTGAATGGTCTTGGTGTAATAACTGTCAGTGACACGGCAGATGCCATCCGGGAACATTCTCTGAAAGGGAATGGACTGCTGTGCAGTCTGCGGAATACCGTTGTCCTTCTTTGCCCGTTCCACAACAGCTTTAATTTCTCGCTGCTGCTTCCGATTCAGATTTGCAGGCATTTTGATGTTTCTTGCCTGTGGCTTCTTTTTGAAAAACAATTCGTTCAACCTCCTTTTCCAGTTTGTACTGACGCATCAAAGCGTCATAATAGTTGTCCGTCTGATAAGGGCGAACCTTGGGACGAACGAATTTGGTCTGAATGAAGTGTTCTACAACCACTTCCAACGGCTGACTATCCTTTTCATACATTGCCAGAAAGAACAACGGTAACATGACGATCATCATGGACAGTGCTGCAAGGCTCACATTTCCGGTTGCTTTGACCAGAAAGAAAATCGGCACTCCGATGAGCGCCGCCGCACCAAAGCAAAGTAACTGCCGTTTCGTCAGATTGAAGAACACTTTTGTTTTTACCCTCGTCAGGTCACGAGGTACGGGAATATACGCTGCCAAACAATTTCCTCCTTCCCTTAGTGAGCGCTGAATACACCCTTCGCAAGCGAACCAGTCTTAAACAGGGTGAAGCACAAAAGGACGGTGTAGCCCATAACACCCCAGATAGAACCGATGATGTCATCACTGAATGCGATAGACTGAATCAGCACCGCATAAATGCCCACGCAGATCATAATCAGGAATCCCTGGAATCCGATTGCAAACAGCGAACGCAGATAATTCTGTCCGATATTGCTCTGTTCTCTGTTTCCAAAAGTGGAAAGCGGAATCGGGGCAAGGCTGACCATCAGATAAATTTCAATCATTCGACCGTAGACGATCACAAAGATGATGATTGCCAAAGCGGACATCGTGACCTGCACGATAAAGGATTGCAGGAACAAGCCGAGCAAAGGACCCAAATCCATTGCCATCAGCGTTTCTTCCATTGTTTCCAATGCCGAAGCATCTATGGCAGTATTTCCGGATATGATACCGGCGCTTGCGTTTATAACGTGCTGTGTCACATCAAACACAGCCATCGTGATATTGAATGTGTTTGTGATTAACATGACCGCAACAAAAGTCTTGAACACCCATTTGAAGAAGATCCAGGTTTCAAAATTTGCCAGATTGTTGTGGTCAATAATCATCTGAATTAGCTCATAACAGGCAATGAAGGTCAGAATCAAGCCTGCGATTGGGATAATCACTGACTCGGAGATGTTTCGTACCATGGCAAAGACACCCGGCGAAAAATTCGCCGGGGTCATGCCAACGGAGGTTGCTATCTCGCCAACCTGGTTGTTGACGGACTCAAACATCCCCGACAGATTTCCCATAATAGCTGAAACGAGCATTTCTTTCAGCCAGTCTGTGATCTGTTGGAGTATGCTGTCCAAAGGCGATTACCTCCTTGTTTTGTGATTAACCGAACAGTCCGGAGAGCAGAGGTACAAGGGTGGTGCCGATGAGGGCAACACCGCCGCCAGCCATGAGCTGCTTCATGCCCTGGGACTTTGCGCCGGGGTTATCGTTGCCGTAGCCCTCAAGCAGATTGATTGCACCCCAGATGCCAAGACCTGCGCCCAGAGCGATAACGAGAGTCTGAAGAACGGTTACTGCGCTATTGAAAAATGCCATAATATTTTCCTCCTAAAATTTGAAATTGTTTTGAGAATAGAAAAAGCCCTCCGTACTACCGGCATCAAAACCGGACGGAAGGCTTAGTTTACGAGAATCTTTTCAAGGAACTCCTCGACGGTTATCACGCCAAGTTTCTGTTCCATTCTGCTTCTTGCATATTCAGTTTCACAATCATATATATCACCACCACCTTTCATAAGAAACAGCCAATACATTGACTGCAACAAATCTTCACGAGAAGCACAGATTGTCGGTGAAAAAACGACAGGTGAAACCTTCAGAACCTCTGCGAGTTTCGCTGTGGTTTCTGCATTAGGGGTTCGAGCGTTTTTCTCATACTGAGCAATACGGACATCCGCTGTTTTCTCGGAATACCCCATCAGGAGTCCAAGCTCTTTCTGGGTAAGGCGGCGAAATCGTCTAACGAACTTCAATCGCTGCCCAATAGAGGTATCCGTGATCCACCAAGTCATTTTTTTTACACCTCGCTTTCTGCAAATTCTCGATATACAACCTCATTTTTTGCTCTGCGCTTGCCTACGGCTTCACTGGGAGCAAGGTCAGGGTAGGTTGCCTGCACTTTCTGTCTGCTTCTGCGGACAGTTTCAAACCCCGGAAAGCTGCGTCTATCCAGTTCCTTCAAAAACACAGGAACCGTCATGGCATGAATGTCGATGCCACGCAGACCGGAATAGTGTTCCAGTACCATCAGGTACAAATGATTGTCGGTATTTCTTGCCTTGTGGTCGTGTTCCAAGATGTTCTTAACCAGGGCAGATACCGTTTTCAGATTTTCCAAACAGAAACCTCCTTAATCCGCATCGACTACCACAAACTCATCACCTGCCTTGAGCTTCAACCTTCGACTCAGAAACTGCTCAATGTTGAACTCATTTCTCTTATCAAAGTCTGATGTGTACTTATAATTGGGGTGCTGCGTCAGATCGTACTTGTCAGAAAGAAACGGTCTGACACCACGCAACTGCAAAATACACTTGCTGCCATCCAGAACCGCAAGCTCATCTACGCTCGCAAGGTCTTTGCCTAACTTCTGATAATTCAAGCCGTAAGACGGGCTGTTACCTCTGGTGTTGGAGGTGTTGTAGGTGTCGATAGTTTCTTTTCCCAATGCCTGATTCAGTTCTTTGAGCGTGGTTGGCTCAGAACCACCCAGGAAAATTCGGGAATCCATGTTGCCGATGATGGTATCGGCATTGTCTTTATAAATGGCTTTCAGCTGTGATTGTGCCTGGAGAACAAGGCAAGCCGATATTTCACGGCTTCGGATTGTCGCTACCAGTTTTTCCAGATTGGGAATCTGACCGATGTTTGCCATCTCATCAATCAAGCAGCGCACATGAACCGGCAGTCTGCCGCCGTACACATCATCTGCTTTCTCGCACAACAAGTTGAACAGCTGTGTGTAAATCATGGAGATCAAAAAATTAAACGTCGCATCCGTATCTGACATAATCAGAAAGAGCGCCGTTTTCTTATCTCCGAGAGTATCCAACTGCAACTCGTCATAGGCAGTCACATCTCTGACCTCCTGAATATCAAAAGGAGCCAGACGAGCGCCGCAGGAAATCAAAATCGACTTAGCGGTCTTGCCGGCAGCCAGCTTGTATTTTTTATACTGACGGACTGCAAAGTGATTCGGCTTTTTCTTTTCCAGGGCTTCAAACATCAGATCCACCGGGTTCTGGAACTCCTCATCATCTTCCCGCACCTCCATTGCGTTCAGGAACTCAATCAGGGTGGAGAAATTCTGTTCCTCAACCGGAGCTTCATAGTGGATATATCCGATCAAGGCACAGTAGAGCAGCGTTTCCGCCTTCGTCCAGAACTCATCACCGGCTTTTCCATCACCCTTTGTGTTGGCAATCAGCGTTGTCACCAGTTTCAGAATGTCTTTTTCTGAATGGATATAGGCAAATGGGTTATAGTGCATCGACTTCTGAAAGTTGATGGTGTTGAAAATCTTGATGGTGTAGCCATGCTTCAAAAGGGCGTTGCCGCACTCAATCACGATGCTGCCTTTCGGGTCAGTGACCACATAGGAACTGTGCATCTGGAGAAGGTTTGGCTTCAACCAAAAGCGAGTTTTACCGGAACCCGAACCGCCGATAATCAGAACATTCTTATTTCGGGCATTGGCAGGATTCTTCGGGCGATTGCTCATCATCAGCCGCTCCGTTTTCGTCAGGATCACATTGTCCTCGAACTTTGGTGCAATAAACGGCTCAATATCTTTTGCCGTTCCCCAACGAGCAGAACCGTACTCAACATTGTGTCGGTACTTCTTTGCGTTTTTGCCTTTTAGATAGACAGCCAGCCGAAGTCCTGCGCCGCAGAGAATACCAATCAGCAAATCCAACGGGTGAAAGCTGGGAAACGGATTGTTCAGGGCTATCGGAAGGGCATGAAAAAAGCTGAGGATTTTCGCAGATGAATCTGCCCCCTCAGCCAATCTCCATGCTTCTCCTAAATTCGTAGCGAACAACCCTACCAGAAAATACGGTAAATTCAGAATCAGGAGCTTTTTCATTTTTCTCTTATCCATCACAGATCACGCTCCTGTTTCTTCTCTCGAACCTTCTTCGGAATCGCTGCGACAATTTCCTTGAACTTCTTCAGCTGCGCCAGAACGCTCGGCTTTTCATTCTTGGTTAATGCCCTTGCCTGATGTTCCTTGCAGATTGCATCCAAAGCATCTGCATCTTTAGAACGGACAAAAACAAGAAACCGGGGAGGATCAACGGACTTATCTTTTCTTACGGCAAAGTCCACGCCATACTTCTTGGCGAGCTTTTCAAAATCACGGATACTCTCTTTGTCGATCTCAACATTCGTAGCACCCTGATTCTGTCCCAAAAGCTGTTTCACGGATTGCTTTCCATGAACGGCAGGGTCTCGTGCCTTTTTCATCTTCACTTTTTCCCGGTGCTGCAAATACTTGCGGATACCGGCAATGATAGTGCGCCCCGTCAGCTTGGTTGTGCTGATCGCCAGGTTTACTGTTCTGTTTTCAACTTCTTCCTGCATGATTCATCACCTCCTGCAAGCAGTAGAGTGAACAGATTATCGTGCCATATCTCTGTGGTCGTAATACAGATTGCCCTTGGCAACTGCGGCATGGCTGATAATCTTGATATTGCCAGCTTTCTGGTTATCCAGAGCCTTCTGATAACCCACATCGCTCAAATACAGGCGATTTCTTTCGCCTTTCCAACCGACAGGCGATTCATCGGTCAGCACATCGAAAATAATCATGTGCTTGGTGGCGTCATCAAATCGTGCCAAGTCCATATAGGTATGTCCCTGGTACTCCTTGGCACCATCCTGAATCCGCTTTCGCTCCATCAGCTCTCCAATCGTCGAATTTCTTTGCATAAGAACCTCCTTACAGAACATCTCGGTCAGGGTTACTTTTGTGGGGAACCGAATCAGCTTTGACAGGTGCATCTTCTTTCTTCACCATGTCATCCGGCAGGGGAAGCGCCATAATGCTGCGCCCCATGCGTACAAAAGTCTCAGGCTGATGAAAGTGTTCCTCAAACTGCTTCATCAGTTCCGGGGACAGAGAACAAAAATCATCCTCGCCCAATCCCACAACCAGAAAATCACCGGCGATAATGTCATAAATATCGCCGTCATCATCACGCAGCGCACGGTTCAGTTCTTTGCCTACGAGTTTACCTTCGTCGTGCATCACCAGTGCAACCGGCTCATTGAACGGATAAGTTGCCTCAATATCGCCACCTACGGCTTTCTGCAAATCCTCCAGCTCACAGCCGATCTGCACAGCCTGCGGATACATGAACGGCTTTACCAGCAACACATTCATGGTATCTGCCTGTTCTTTCTGAACCTCCCGTTCCTCGGTCGTGCCGAACGCAACACCGGTAAAGTTTTCGGAGTCCAGAATGTACTCCGAATTGTAATAAGCGGCTCTAACCTGTTCCTCTGCCGCATCGTGAGATTCTGCTTGCACCGTAACCGTTTTCTCCAAGGTTTCGGTGATCTTCACATCGTATTCTTTCAAGTTTCGATACCTCCGTTTCTTTGGAAATAAGAAAAGCGACCATCCATGAACCTGTTACAGTTCATAAATAGTCGCATCCACATCGGCTAAAAGCTCGAACAAGCAAATATCGTCCAGTTCGCAAATCAGGGAACCCATGTCGAAGAAAATATCGTCCTCGCATTCCACCGTAGTAACCACGCTGCGGTGTTCGTTAAGACAAATGGCTTCTTCCTTGTCCATCGTGATCGTAGACATACAGGACACCACATAGAATGTCATATCTTCTGCTAACCACAGCTCCTTGCTCTGAATCGTGCGAACTTTTTCATCGCCGCTCATATCTTCTACATAGGACAGAAGCCGCACGGCTCTGCTGTTCAGAAGTACCTTTCCCTGATAGTCGATACCCTCACCAGCAGAGGACAATACTCGATACTCGCTAATCATCTCGGCATTTTTCTGAAACGACTTTGCCAGAAGCGCAGGAGAAATATCATCGAACTCCTCACTGTAGTTTACGAGCATATCTACCATATAATCAGGATCGCAAAGGTCGTAGAGTTCTTCCAAAGCGCCCTGAATGTTTTTGGGTGTAAACATTTTTTACCTTACCTTTCCATTGATTTTTCTCTTTTTTTCTGCCATTGCTCCAAAAGCTGAATGATTTTATCCTCCATCTGCTTGTTGGTATAGGACTTCGGGAAGTATTTTCGCAACGAATCCGTTTTGAAGGTTACTCTGTCCAGCTCTCCCTTCTTGATTTCATTCATAATCTCGCACATCGCATCCAGCGTACACTCGCCCTCCTGTGCGAGCTTTTTAATTCGCTGTGCTTGCGAAAGGGAAGGAGCTGCTTGAGCATAATCCATTGCAGAAAGAAAATCCTTCTGTTCTTCACTTGCCAGATAGGAAAGCTCCACCGCAGGATTGAATTTGATCTGACCCGTATCTACCATATCCAGCAGTTCCGGAATCAGTTCGGTCAGACGGATATAACGGTGTACCTGATTTCTGCTTTCTCCTGCCTCCTGACCGACTATATCCATTGCCTGCAACTTCATCCCAACTTGGGATGAAGTTAAATCGGTGCGTTGACCTTGATGTTTAATCGCATCCAGCTTCATCTTATAAGCAAATGCTCTTTCACTCGGCAGGATACTCTCCCTCTGCAAATTCGCATCAACCATCAAAATAATGGCTGCATCATCGTCCAGGTCACGAACAATCGCAGGCATGGTTTCCTTACCCGCAAGCTCCGATGCCCGGTGCCGCCTGTGACCAGAAACGATTTCATAACCACCGTCGGGGTCAGGACGGACAATCGCAGGAGTGAGAACTCCGAAATCTCGGACGCTCTCTGCCGTTTTCATCATTTCTTCATCATCAACCACACGGAAGGGGTGTCCCTCAAAGGGGTGTAGCTCAGAAAGCGGAATTTCCTGCACACGCTCCTGCTGGGCTTCAGCTCTGGATTGATCGGTGGAGAAAATATCATCGTACCCCTTCAAGCTGATGTTTGCGCCTTTTTTCTGCATTGTTTAACACCTCCTTCGTCAGAATTTTATAGGCTTCGGCAACTTTGCCTTTGGGATCATGCTTGAAGATACTGGTTCCCTCTGCGCTGATTTCCTCTGCACGGACAGAGCGGGGAATGTCGGTCTTGTAAACCTTCAGCTTTCCGCCGTAGCTCTCCCGAATCAGATTGCTGATGTCTTTGGAGTAGTTGGTGCGGCTGTCCACCATCGTCAGAAGAATCCCTTCAATCCTCAGTTTCGGGTTGATTTGCCTCTTGACCTTGTTGATGGTTCCAAGCAGCTGTTCCAGACCCTTTGCAGGAAGGTATGCTGCCTGAACCGGTATCAGCACATTGTCGGCAGCTGCCAACGCATTGACGGTCAGCATACCCAAAGACGGCATACAGTCAAGAAGAATGTAATCATAATTCTGTTTGACTGTATCCAGGTATTGCCGGAGAATGGTTTCCCGGCTCATGGCATTGACCAGTGCTACCTCCATACCTGAGAGTTCGATGTTGGACGGCACCAAATCAACGCCCTCCGGATGATGAAGAATCCCTTCATCGGGAGTAATAGGGTTTTCCATCATAATCTTTCCCATCAGATCGGAAAGTGTCGGAGACAGATCATCCGGGCAGGGATTGCCCAAACTGACCGTCAGGGAAGCCTGGGGATCGGTGTCTTGCTGGGTATTCGTAAAACAGTTTTCGAGAAGTGACATGGCAACTGCCTGTCAGGATTGGTTACGAGTACCCAGCTAGGCCGAGGAATCATCAAGTCCCATGTTCGCACCGTCAAGGTGTTGAACA
>NZ_JARFIS010000139.1:0-381 GCF_029076575.1 Faecalibacterium sp. DFI.5.82 | reverse complement strand
GGTCAAGGTAGACACAGCCCTTGTCTGCAGCCAGCATTGCCAGCTGCTCGTTCACCGAGCGCAGGACATCAGACGCAAGACCGGGCTTTTCCGCAGCGGCCTGGGGCCGCACCGGCGGGATGGACTGGACATATATGACGCAGCCGGGCAGGGCTTGCCTGAGCTGATCCAGCATCTGGCCATAGTAGGCCAGAAAGCGGTCTGCCGCCCCCAGCGTGGTCAGAGTGTTAGTGCCCAGCAGGATATAGAGCTTTTTCGGCTGGGCCGCTGTCAGCACATCCATTGCCACCTCTGAGCCGCGCACGCTGCTCTTGACAGCGCTGCGGTTCACGATGGCATCGGGGCCCACACCGGTATAGCCGCAGATGAGCGCCCCGCCCA
>NZ_JARFIS010000138.1:0-382 GCF_029076575.1 Faecalibacterium sp. DFI.5.82 | reverse complement strand
CGTTCACCTAAAACGAAACATCCTTGACAGCGTGGATGTTGCCGTAATAAACGATGATGTTATCAACTTTCAGCATCGTTTCTGCCATCGGTTCAGCCCTCCTTCTTGCCCAGGTAGGCCTCGATGACCTGGGGATTGTTGCGGATCTCATCCGGGGTGCCCTTGGCGATGATGCGGCCGAAATTCAGCACCGCGATGCCCTCGCAGATGCCCATGCCCAAGCTCATGTCATGCTCGATCAGCAGCACGGCGATGTTGAACTCATCGCGGATGCGGCGGATGGTCTCGGTCAGCTCAGCGGGTTCCGAGGGGTTCATACCAGCGGCAGGCTCATCCAGCAGCAGCAGCTTGGGGCTGGTGGCCAGCGCGCGCATGATCTCCA
>NZ_JARFIS010000137.1:0-383 GCF_029076575.1 Faecalibacterium sp. DFI.5.82 | reverse complement strand
AGAAGTTCCTCAGCCAGCCCTTTGCAGTGGCCGAGAACTTCACCGGCCTGTAGGGTGTGTACGTCCCGCTGGCAGAGACCGTCAAGGGCTTTGCCGCCATTGTGGACGGCCAGTGCGATGACCTGCCCGAGTGGGCATTCTTCAACGTGGGCACCCTTGCGGATGCCCGCAAGAAGTACGCAGACAAACAGGCGGAGGAAAAGGGCGGGGCCAACTGATGGAAAAGTTCATCCTGAACATCACGGCTTCCAGCGGTGAATTCTATCAGGGCTACTGCGTGAGCCTGACCCTGCCCACCGGCGACGGCGTGTACGGCGTGCAGGCCGGGCACAACCCCGTGCTGGTGGCTCTGCACATGGGCATTGCAAAGTTCACCGTGGACG
>NZ_JARFIS010000136.1:0-386 GCF_029076575.1 Faecalibacterium sp. DFI.5.82 | reverse complement strand
GGAGAGGTTGTTTGCGCAAAGAAACGTTTTCTGCCGGTCAAGGAGGGCCAACTGGGCCTGCGGCAGAGTGATGCGCTCTTCCACCATACCGCGGCTCTGCCCGAGATGTGGGAGGAGCTTGGCCGGGAGTTTGATCTGACCCGGATCTCGGCAGTGGGCGTTTCCCAGAAGCCGCGCCCCGTGGAGGGAAGCTATATGCCCTGCTTCCTGGCGGGTGTCAGCGCGGCCACAGCCTTTGCGCAGGCCCGGGGCATCCCGCTCATCCATACCACCCCTCAGCAGGGACACGCGGCGGCAGCGCTGTTTGCAGCAAAAGGGGAAGAGCTCTTCCGCCAGAAAGTGCTGCTCTTCCACATCTCAGGCGGTACAACGGATCTTCTTCTCTG
>NZ_JARFIS010000135.1:0-387 GCF_029076575.1 Faecalibacterium sp. DFI.5.82 | reverse complement strand
GGCTCTTGCGGACGGTGATCTGGTAGACATTGGCCTTGAACCTCACCAGTGTCAGATTGCCCTCCGGGGTCAGTGCGCCCGTTTCCTCATCCGTAATGGTGACAGCATCTTCTTCCTCTACGATTTCCGGCAGGACAGGTTCTTCCACCGGGGTGGTATCGCCCTCATAGGCGAAAGCAGGAGCAGCCATGCCGATGCACAGCACCGCCGATACCAGCAGTGCGCCAAATTTCTTAATCTTCATCATTGACATCTTCCTCCTTGTCAAAAGTTGCACCCACAGCGGCCAGCGCAGCCGGGTTCGGGGTGGTGTTGGCCGACTGCCGCAGCAGGGCGGCAAGCTGTTCCGGACTGACCTTTGCACTGCGCACCATTTCGTTCACCTCG
>NZ_JARFIS010000134.1:0-388 GCF_029076575.1 Faecalibacterium sp. DFI.5.82 | reverse complement strand
CTTGGCGGCGGCCTGGGCCTCCTCGGCCAGCTGCTGGCGCAGGGTCAGACGCAGGCCATACAGACTGGTGGCCAGCAGGGCCAGCTCATCGTCTCCCTGGATCGTGATGGGATGGTCAAGGTCACCGCCCTCCATGGCCTGGATCTCCCCGCTGAGCAGGAGGATATAGCGGATGATCTTCCGGCTGCTCAGGAAGAAAAACAGTGGGTAAAGGGCAAAGCTGACAAGCAGCAGGATCTCGCACCCTTTGCCGTAATAGGCATCCACGCCGTTGTAATAGAACATTGCGGTGGTCTCTTTGTCCGAAAAAGTGAGCGAGTACATCGGAAGCGGTTCCGGCCGTTTCGGCCGAGCACTGGCTCCCGATGTACTCGCTCACTTTTTCGGA
>NZ_JARFIS010000133.1:0-388 GCF_029076575.1 Faecalibacterium sp. DFI.5.82 | reverse complement strand
GCCGTTACCCTACCAACAAGCTAATGCGCCGCAGGTCCATCCCAAAGTGATAGCCGAAGCCATCTTTTAAATTTGAATCATGCGATTCAAATTGTTATGCGGTATTAGCATCTGTTTCCAAATGTTATCCCCCGCTTTGGGGCAGGTTACCTACGTGTTACTCACCCGTCCGCCACTCGCTGGTAAACCAATGTCAAGTCCGTGTAAGCACGTTCAATCAGTTGGGCCAACGCGTTCGACTTGCATGTATTAGGCACACCGCCGGCGTTCATCCTGAGCCAGGATCAAACTCTCATATAAAATATAAGAACTTGAAAAGCTCAAATTTAAATTAAGCGAATTGACTTCGCAAATGTTTTTGCATCAATCGTAATGATTGATGACCCTA
>NZ_JARFIS010000132.1:0-388 GCF_029076575.1 Faecalibacterium sp. DFI.5.82 | reverse complement strand
CGAATTATATCAAGACCATCGTGACCGCCGAAGCCAAGCTGGACTTGGAGCGCAAGGGTGTCCAGAGCTCCCAGCGGGACATTTACGCCCGGTTCCTCTGCTTCGGCAACGGTGCGTTGACCTCGCTGTATGACCATTCGGACGGTTTCTTTCGCCGCCAGCTTATCCTGACCACTAAGGACAAGCCTGCCGACCGCACGGATTACCCCTTCCTTGTGGAGAAGATGTGCGCCGAGTTGGAAGGCATCCTGCTCTGGTGTCTGGAAGGGCTGCACCGGCTGGTGCAGAACGATTTCCGCTTCACGGTCAGCGAACGAGCCGCCGCCAACGTGGACACTATCAAGCGCAGCAGCAACAATGTCATCGACTTCATGGAGTCCGAGGGCTA
>NZ_JARFIS010000131.1:0-390 GCF_029076575.1 Faecalibacterium sp. DFI.5.82 | reverse complement strand
CTCAAATTCATCAGTTCCACGATATACTTTCCTCTCGGTTACAAATCCATCCAGCCGCCAGTCCTGTTCCTCTGCAGCCGCTTCCGGCACCCGCTGGGCCTCAAAGGCCACGCCCAGCGCCACGGCGTTCCGGCACCTGGGCAGATAGCGGTCATAGTAGCCCTTGCCCATGCCCACCCTGCGGCAGGCCGCATCAAAGGCAGTGCAGGGCACAAGCACCAGATCAAGCGCCTCCGGCCGGATGAGCGCTGCCCGTTCCAGAACCGGTGTGCGGATGCCGTAAGCCCCCACCTCCCAGCCGTCCGGCCCCGGTACGGCAGCGGTCAGGGTAAAGTTTTCCCCACAGACCGGACAGGCCACCGTTTTGCCCAGCCGGGCCGCCTGCTCTGC
>NZ_JARFIS010000130.1:0-391 GCF_029076575.1 Faecalibacterium sp. DFI.5.82 | reverse complement strand
CATCGGTCCGCAGGCAGTATTCGCTCAGGGCACGGAAGATGCGGTCACAGCATTCGGCCAGCCCGGCGGTACCCTTCTGTGCGGTGCACTGAGCTGCGACATAGTCCCGCACGTCGGCCCCGGCGGAAAGGGTCAGCCCCAGCCGGGTGCGGATCTTCTGGGCCAGCGCGTTGAGCTGCTGTGCGTCAAGGGCGGCCAGATCCTCCCGGGTGTAGGAGGCCGTCTCGCAGACATCCCCCAGTGCCGACACCAGCGCCGCGCCGAATTTGTCAGCCAGTGCCTCACGGCCGTTGTGGGAGTAGAAGATGAGATATTTGCCGCAGGGGTCGATGCGGCTGACGGCTCCTGGGGCCAGCGACGTGCCTGCATCCACCAGGATGCCCTCTTTGTT
>NZ_JARFIS010000013.1:0-81300 GCF_029076575.1 Faecalibacterium sp. DFI.5.82 | reverse complement strand
CGTCCTGTGTGAATTACTTTGTTTGGAATTGTTTAACGTGTTTTTCCAACACGAAAATAGGTTCCGTTACAAGTTTTTCGATATTGTTCAATTTTCAAGGTCCTGTGCGCCTCAGCCTTGCGGCTGAAGACTTGATTATTTTACCACAGAAGTGATTTTTTGTCAAGCACTTTTTTCAGAAGCTTTTCGATCTTTTCGAACTTGTGGCTCGTTTTTCAACGTATCCATATTGGTTCTTTCGCTCTGCTTCTGCCGCTTTCAGAAGTCATTCTTTCCGGCGGCCCTTGGCGCTCAAGTATAATACCATATCCCGACACGTTTGGCAACCCCTTTTTTCACTTTTTTCGTTTCTTTTTTCGTCTTTGACTTTTTGACTAGTTTTTTAACTGTAATTTACACGTTCCTTGACGCGGAGGCTGCAGGGACCTCAGAGGCCATTTTTCTCTATATAATAAGGTATTGTTCTATCCAAACTTCCAGAGAAGTATACACCGCCGTGGATATTACGCCCCGGAATGCAAACACTTTCCTTGCACAGTTTGTCAAGAGCTTTGGCCTAAAATTTTGCTCCAAGATTCTCGGCTTAATTTTGGCGAAACCGCCAAAACACAAAATGTAGTGGTTTCTCCATTGACATATCACTAAATAGTGATATCATAGAATCACATCAATTGAACGCATCCCAAAACTACTTTGCGGGTGCCTCTTTCGCAAGAGGCACCCGTTTGAACTGCACACAGATAGAACGACGGAGGAACACTATGAAGATCATCAAGCGCAACGGTTCGGAAGTTCCATTTGATATCACCAAGATCATCACTGCGGTCACCAAGGCCAGCGATTCGGTCAGCCGCAAGAGCAGCCTGACCCAGGAGCAGATCCTGTCCATCGCCAACGATGTCACGGAGCAGTGCCAGGCACTGAACCGTGCCGTGAGCGTGGAAGAGATCCAGGACATGGTGGAGAACAAGCTGATGGACATTCAGGCCCACGATGTAGCCCGCCATTATATCACCTATCGTTATGTGCAGAGCCTGAAGCGCCAGACCAACACCACCGACGAGCGCATCCTCAGCCTGATCGAGTGCCAGAACGAGGAAGTCAAGCAGGAGAACGCCAACAAGAACCCCACCGTGAACAGCGTCCAGCGTGACTATATGGCTGGTGAGATTTCCAAAGACCTGACCGCCCGCCTGCTGCTGGACCCGGAGATCGTCAAGGCACACAATGAGGGCCTGATCCACTTCCACGATTCCGACTACTTTGCGCAGCACATGCACAACTGCGATCTGGTCAACCTGGAAGATATGCTGCAGAACGGCACTGTCATCTCCGGCACCTATATTGAAAAGCCCCACAGCTTTTCCACCGCCTGCAACATTGCCACTCAGATCATTGCGCAGGTGGCATCCAACCAGTACGGCGGCCAGAGCATCAGTCTGACCCATCTGGCTCCCTTTGTGGATGTCTCCCGCAAGAAGATCGCCGCTGAGGTCGAGGCGGAGATGGAAGGGCTGGACGTTACCCCGGAGCGCAAGAAGGAGATCGTGGAGCGCCGCCTGCGCAACGAGATCAACCGCGGTGTCCAGACCATCCAGTATCAGGTCGTGACTCTGATGACCACCAACGGTCAGGCTCCCTTCATCACCGTGTTCATGTATCTGGGAGAAGCCCGCAACGCACAGGAAAAGGCCGACCTTGCCATCATCATCGAGGAGACCATCCGCCAGCGCTATCAGGGCGTGAAGAACGAGGCCGGTGTCTGGATCACCCCCGCCTTCCCCAAGCTGATCTATGTGCTGGAAGAGGACAACATCCGCCCCGGCACTCCTTATTATTACCTGACCGAATTGGCTGCCAAGTGCACTGCCAAGCGGATGGTGCCCGACTACATCTCTGAGAAGAAGATGCTCGAGCTCAAGGTGGACAAAAACGGCGAAGGTCACTGCTACACCTGCATGGGCTGCCGCAGCTTCCTGACCCCCTATGTGGACCCCGAGACCGGCAAGCCCAAATACTACGGCCGCTTCAATCAGGGTGTTGTCACCATCAATCTGGTGGATGTAGCCCTTTCCTCCGGCGGCAACTTCGAGAAGTTCTGGAAGATCTTTGACGAGCGCCTGGCTCTCTGCCACAAGGCACTGCAGGCCCGCCATCAGCGCCTGATGGGCACCCCCAGCGATGCCGCCCCCATTCTGTGGCAGTACGGCGCACTGGCCCGCCTGAAGAAGGGCGAGAAGATCGACAAGCTGCTCTTTGGCGGCTACTCCACCATCAGCCTGGGCTACGCCGGTCTGTATGAGTGTGTGAAGTATATGACCGGCAAGAGCCACACCGATGCCGGTGCCAAACCCTTTGCCCTGAGCGTGATGCAGCACATGAACGACAAGTGCACCGAGTGGAAGAAGGCCGAGAACATGGATTACTCTCTCTACGGCACCCCGCTGGAATCCACCACCTACAAGTTTGCCAAGTGCCTGCAGAAGCGGTTCGGCATCGTGCCCGGCATCACCGATAAGAACTATATCACCAACAGCTACCACGTCCATGTTTCGGAGCACATTGATGCCTTCACCAAGCTCAAGTTTGAGAGCGAGTTCCAGAAGTTGTCTCCGGGCGGTGCCATCAGCTATGTGGAAGTGCCCAACATGCAGGACAATCTGGAGGCCGTGATAAGCGTGCTGCAGTTCATCTACGACAACATCATGTACGCCGAGCTGAACACCAAGTCCGATTACTGCCAGTGCTGCGGCTACGACGGAGAGATCAAGATCGTTGAGGATGACGGCAAGTTGGTGTGGGAGTGCCCCAAGTGCGGCAACCGTGACCAGAACAAGCTGAACGTTGCCCGCCGCACCTGCGGTTATATCGGCACCCAGTTCTGGAACCAGGGCCGGACACAGGAGATCAAGGATCGGGTGCTGCATCTGTGATGAATTACGCAACAATTAAGTATTACGACATTGCCAATGGGCCGGGGGTGCGCACCAGCATCTTTGTTTCGGGCTGCAGGCATCACTGCCCGGGCTGCTTCAACGAGGTGGCATGGGATTTCGGGTACGGTCAGCCTTTCGACAAGGCTGTGCGCAACGAGATCTTTGCATCCTGCCAGCCCGACTATATTGCAGGCATCTCCCTGCTGGGCGGTGAGCCTTTTGAGCCGGAGAACCAGCGGGAACTGCTGCCCTTCGTCCGCAACTTCAGGGCGTTATACCCGAATAAGAGCGTCTGGTGCTATTCTGGTTACACCTGGGAACAGCTGACCGGCAGTGTTCCCTGCCCGGCCCGCTGTGAGGTCACCGATGAGCTGCTGAGCCTGCTGGATGTTCTGGTGGACGGCCGCTTTGTGGAAGCCCAGCACGATATCTCCCTGCGCTTCCGGGGCAGCTCCAACCAGCGGCTTCTGGATGTGCCCAAGAGCCTTGCCGCAAAGGCCCCCGTCTGGTGGGAGGACGAACAGGTGTTTGCCACACACACCATGGAACGGTAAGGAGATTTGACCCTCTCAGTCATCGCTGCGCGATGCCAGCTCCCCCGAAAGGGGGAGCTTTTTGCATCTTCCGGTCAGCACAAATAAAGCTCCCCCTTCGGGGGAGCTGGCTGCGAACATCGTGAGCAGACTGAGAGGGTTTGCCCCGCAAAAACAACAGCATCTGCAAAATTCGCCAATTTTCTGAATTCAGAAGCGAACCTTGCAGATGCTGTTTCTTTTCTCACTCCCGGCTGCCCACGGCGTCCTCGATGGCCCCCAGGAACTCCTGGCCATAGCGGGCGGCCTTTTTCTCGCCCACACCGGGGATATTGAGCAGTTCCTCCACGCTCAGGGGCTTTTTCAGCGCCATCTGGCGGAGGGTGGAGTCGTTGAACACCATATAGGCAGGGAGCTTCTGCTTTGCGGCCAGCCGCTTGCGCAGGGCATAGAGGGCAGCCAGCAGCTTCTCGTCCGCTTCGCTGAGGGCATCCTCGTCGACACGGCGGCGGGAGGCCGCGGCCAGCCGCTTTGCACTGGCCGCGGCGCGCTGGCGGGCCTGTGCCGCCTGCTCCTCCACCTGTTCGGCAGCCTGCGCTGCCAGCAGACAGTTGGAACAGTTCTCGCACTTCTGGGGCGCGGCCTCGCCGAAGTAGCTCAGCAGATACCCCCGCAGGCAGCGCGGCGTGGTGGAGTAGAAGGTCATGTACTTGAGCCGTTCCTCTGCCTTGCGTGCCGCTTCGGCCTTGACATCCGCAGGCAGGCCGTTGTCAGCCTCCATCTCCTTGTCGATGAAGAACCGGATGGTGCGCACATCGGTGCCGGAATAGAGCAGGGTGCAGCGGGCTGGCTCCCCGTCACGGCCCGCGCGGCCCGCCTCCTGATAATAGCTCTCCAGATCCTTGGGCATATTATAATGGATGACAAACCGGACGTTTGGCTTATCGATGCCCATACCGAAGGCATTGGTCGCCACCATGATCTGCACCCGGTCATAGAGGAAATCGTCCTGATTTTGCCGCCGGGTATCCGCATCCAGTTTGGCGTGGTAGGCTGCCGCACGGATTCCCCGGCTCTGCAGCAGGCGGGTGGTCTCGTCCACCTGCCGGGTGGTGCTGCAATAGATGATGCCCGCATTGTCCCGCTCCCTGAGTACAAGGTCGAGCAGAACTTTGGGCTTCTCGCTGGGCAGGGCCCTGCGGGTGGCAAAATAGAGGTTGGGGCGGTCGAAGCTGGTGGTCACCTCGTAGGGGGTGTGGAGTTCCAGATGGGTGCGGATGTCCTCCCGCACATGGGCCGTGGCGGTGGCCGTAAAGGCTCCCACCACCGGGCGCTTGGGCAGGCTGTCCACAAACGCCTTGATGCGCAGGTAGCTGGGGCGGAAGTCCTGCCCCCACTGGCTGATGCAGTGGGCCTCGTCCACCGTGACCATGCTGATCTCCCGCTCCTGCGCAAACCGCTGGAAGCCCGGCATCTCCAGCCGCTCCGGAGCCACATAGATGATCTTATACCACCCCTCCCGGGCGCGGCGGAGCATCAGGGCCTTCTGGTTGTCCGTCAGGCTGTTGTTCAGGAAAGCTGCCGCCACACCGGCCTGTACCAGCGCCCCCACCTGATCCTTCATCAGGCTGACCAGCGGCGAGACCACGATGGTGATGCCCGGCAGCAGCAGGGCTGGCACCTGATAGCAGATGGACTTGCCCGCACCTGTGGGCATCACGGCCAGCACATCCTGCCCGGCCAGCAGGCGGGAGACGATCTCCTCCTGCCCCGGGCGGAAGCTGTCGTAGCCAAAGACTTTTTTCAGAATACTATGCGGACTTTCCATGGTTCCTCCTATCCATACAAAACCGCTCCGTTGTTACTTCGCAATGCCCCCTCTCCCAGTAGGAGAGGCAAGTCTTGGCTCCCCTACCAGGAGAGCTGGACGCAAAGCAGCCTGAGCAGTTTATAACCCAATCAGTATACCACAACTCCCCGGATAATTGTAAAACATCTCTGACATTTCCCACGTTCGATAGCATTTCCTGCACAAAAATGCTATAATATGGGTACATATCTCCATCCCGGCCCCTGCCTTGTGCATCTGCCGGAAAAAAGCAAAGGAGTATTTTGTATGGCTCAGAAATTGATCACCTTCGCCGTCCCGTGCTACAACTCGGCGGCATATATGCGCCACTGCATCGAGACCCTGCTCTCCGCCGGGGAGCAGGCCGAGATCATCCTGGTGGACGATGGTTCCACCAAGGATGACACTCCCGCCATCTGCGACGAGTACGCTGCCAAATATCCCACCATCGTCAAGGCCATCCATCAGGAGAACGGCGGCCACGGCGAGGGCGTGAATCAGGGCATCCGCAACGCCACCGGCCTGTATTACAAGGTAGTGGACAGCGACGACTGGCTGGACGAAGCCGCCCTCCGGACCGTGCTGGCCAAGCTGAACACGCTGACTGCCCGGGGCACCGCGCCTGATCTGATGATCTGCAACTATGTCTACGAGCACGTGGAGGACAACACCAGCCACACCGTGCGCTACACCAACGTGTTCCCCCAGAACCGGCTGTTCAGCTGGACGCATGTCGGCCACTTCCGGCCCGACCAGAACCTGCTGATGCACTCGGTGATGTACCGCACGCAGGTGCTGCGGGACTGCGGCATGGTGCTGCCCAAGCACACCTTCTATGTGGACAACATCTTTGTCTACCAGCCCCTGCCCTTTGTCAAGAGCATGTATTATATGGATCTGGACCTGTACCGCTACTTCATCGGCCGGGCCGACCAGAGCGTGAACGAGAGTGTGATGGTCAAGCGGGTAGACCAGCAGCTGCGGGTGACCCGCCACATGATCGACTGCCAGGACCTGGATGCCCTTAAGGGCCAGAAGAAGCTGCGCAGCTATATGCTGCACTACCTCTCCATGATGATGGCCATCAGCGACATTTTCCTGCTGCTGGACGGCAGTGCCGCCGCAAAGCAGAAGGAGAACGAACTGTGGGCCTACCTCAAGGCACACACCAGCGCCGGGGTCTACCGCTCCATCCGCTACGGCTTTGGCGGCGTGACCAACCTGAAGATCCCCAAGGGCGACAAGCTCGTGCTGGGCGGTTACCGCCTTGCACAGAAGATTTTTAAATTCAATTAACAAATGTTGCTTTTCCTCCTCAGATAAGATATACTTTTTAACGTATCTTAATTCCTGAGGAGGATCTTGTTTTATGGAGCAATTGCTCATTTGCATGTCTCTTTCGCTCATTGCAGGCCTGTTGGCATCCCGTGCAGCGAAAGCGGTCCGTCTGCCGGCTGTCACCTCTTATCTGGTGGCGGGGCTTCTGCTGGGCCCCTTCTTTCTGGGTCGGCTGGGCCTGAGCGGCTGGGGCTTCGGCTTCGGGAGCCTTGCACAGGTCGAGAGCTACGGCATCATCACACAGGTGGCACTGGGCTTCATCGCCTTTGTCATCGGCAACGAGTTCCGGCTCAGCGCGTTGGAGAGCATGGGCAGGCAGGCGATCACTGTGGGCATCCTGCAGGCCGTTATCACCACCGTGCTGGTGGATATCGCTCTGGTGGCCCTGCACTTTGCCCGGCCGGATGTCATCTCAATGGCATCGGCCATCACGCTGGGTGCCATCGCCTCTGCCACAGCCCCTGCCGCCACCCTGATGGTGGTCAAGCAGTACAAGGCAAGCGGTCCCCTGACCCGCCTGCTGCTGATGGTGGTCGCCATTGATGATGCCGTGGGTCTGGTACTCTTTTCGGCCTCTTTCGGCATTGCAACCGCGCTGGAACAGGGCCGCATCGACCCCATCAGCATCCTTCTGGAGCCTCTGGTGGAGATCGTACTCAGCCTGGGTCTGGGCGCGCTGGCCGGTCTGCTGCTCAACCAGCTGGAGATCTACTTCCACTCCCGCTCCAAGCGCATGAGCCTTTCGGTGGCCTTTGTGCTGCTGACGGTGGGCCTTTCCATGGTCAGCTTTGAGGTCGGCCCCATCCACTGCAGCTTCTCGCTGCTGCTGGTCTGCATGATGACCGGCACCGTGTTCTGCAACATCTGCCCCACTTCCGATGAGCTGATGGACCGCCTGGACCGCTGGGTAAGCCCGGTGAACATCCTGTTCTTCGTGTTGTCCGGCGCGGAGCTGGACCTGAACATCCTCGCAAACCCCATGGTCCTGCTCATTGGTGCTGTCTATATCGCTTCCCGCTCTCTGGGCAAGATCTCCGGCTCTTATGTCAGCTGCAAGGCCACCCGCTGCAGCGAGAAGATCCAGAAGTATCTGGGCATCACCCTGCTGCCGCAGGCCGGTGTGGCACTGGGTATGGCCGCCGAGGCTGCCGAGCTATCTGACGGCCACATGGTGCGCAATGTAGTGCTCTTCTCGGTGCTGGTGTACGAGCTGGTGGGCCCGACCCTGGCCAAGCTCAGCCTGACCGCCGCAGGCGAGATCATTCCCGAGGGCCGCACGAGCGCCCGTACCACCAACAAGCCGGAGGAACCAGTGTCTGTTAAGTAGTCATCGGCTTCTCTATCTAAGAAATTAACGACAAAAGCCTCCCCTGCAGCGCTATTCTTCTGCACAGGGAGGTTTTGTTCTGTCCGGAAATGTGTTTTCTTTTACCAGATGGGAAAATGCCGTTTCCTCAGGCTGATCTTCCGCGTTTCGTCATCATATTCCGCCTGCCACACCTCCAGTTCCTTCGGATCCCGCCCTGCTTCCTCCATAGATTTTCGCAAGGTTCGGAAAATCTGCATCTTATCAGCTTCCGATGTCTTGATACCAAAGATCACGCCCTCCAGGATTGCTGGGTCGTATCCCACATAGCGCTCTGCCTCCGTGTGCTGATGAAAACTGTCATTCATAAGCAGTCGATATTCCTGTTCATGGCTCCAGGCAGGAAGCTTCGTCAAATATTTCTCCTGCTGGTCTTTCCAATACTGCACCCGCCACGCATCCTTGTCGTAAAGTTCTAGAATCCGGCTTCGTTCACCTTTGGACGAAACCATCCAGGATTCAATCTGCGAAAAAGTCAGCCGTCCCAATGATTCAAAAAAGTTGCGCTTTACCTGCTCGTCCGTATAACGAACTGGGTAGACCGGGTCATCCCGAAAACCGCAGGAATATCCGCTACTTGAACTCCAGCTTTCGGCTGTTTTTACACGAAGAGTCTGCTTTCCATTTTCTTCGTTGGCACGGTAGACTAGACAGACACCGCAGTGATTTTGCGCATAATTTCCCCACATGGCCGAGTTTGTTCCGTCGGTGGAAAAGCACATCATAAACATTCTGGGGTAGGGCAGTTCCTGCAGACCAGCAATATAAAGGGCCGGAAATTCCAGCCTCACCTTCAGCCAGAGTCTCCGCTTCCGGGCATTTGGTTCGTTTGCCTCGATTTCCTGTTCCAGTTTCAGAAAACTGCTTTCCAGTGTTTCTTCATAAACCTCAAAAGCTGCCTTCATCATTTTTATCAGCGGACTTTCAAGATTTCCAAAGCATCCCATCTTTTCCCAGTCGGCCTTTTCGCTGATTGACACCACCGGCCCGCCCTGCTCCCCTGGCAACGTTTTCCGTTTGTGCATGTCGTCCAGACAAATTTTGATTGCATCCTCATGGCAGAGCCGCAAAATTTGCCTCAAGCGGTGGGCATTCATTTCGGTCTCCGTATTTCCTAGATCTACTATCAGCTTCTGCACCAATGCTGTCTGTACAAAACGATCCGATAATTCTTTCCAAACCTGCCCCAGCGGAACATCATCAAAGCAGTGAATATCCGGAATAACTGCCCTCTCTGCCAAAAGTTCCTCGCTTGCATTCAATTGAATGCCAACTACAGCATAGTATACACTGCAGATATAGTTCCGGAACAGTCCCTCCCACGCCGGACAATCGCCTTTCCAGTAAATCTGAGCATAGCCCTCCAAGGGATCATTCAATTCGTTCCGGTCCGCATAGCGGAATGTACGGCACTCGATCTCCTTTCGTGCGCTTTCCACTGATCGGTAGTGATACAAGTTCATTCTTCTCTCCTCCTTCAAAGAACAAAGATCCCGGAGGGCGTTTCTGCCCTCCGGGATCTTTACTTATTTCAGCACGATCTCATCGTTCTCAGCATCCACGGTCAGGGTGGAGCCGGAAACAAGGGTACCGTCGATGATCTTTTCAGCGGCGGGGTCCTCCACAGCCTTGCGGATGGTCCGGCGCAGGTCGCGGGCACCAAACTTGCCGCCCTGGCTCTTGTGCACCAGCGCTGCCAGTGCCGCCGGGGTATAGCTGTAGGCAATGCCCTTGGCCTCCATGCTGGGCTTGTACTCGTCCAGCATCAGGGCGGCAATGCCCTGCAGGGTCTCCTCGCTCAGCGGCTTGAAGGTGATGACCTCATCCACGCGGCCCAAAAACTCAGGGCGGAGGAACTGGCTCAGTGCCTTGCGGCTCTTCTCCTCGTTCCGCTCCTCCTCGCTGCGGTTAAAGCCCAGACTTGCGGTGGTCTGGTCGCTGCTGCCCGCATTGGAGGTCATGCAGATGACGGTGTTGGAGAAATCCACGGTGCGGCCCTGGGCATCGTTGATCTTGCCCTCGTCCAGGATCTGCAGCAGGATATTCATCACATCGGGGTGGGCCTTTTCGATCTCATCAAACAGCACCACACTGTACGGGCGGCGGCGGACCTTTTCGGTCAGCTGACCCGCCTCCTCGTAGCCCACGTAGCCCGGAGGGGAACCGATCATGCGGGACACGGCGTACTTCTCCATATACTCGCTCATATCCAGCCGGATCAGGGGGTCGGGGCCGTCAAAGAGCTGGTTTGCCAGCTGCTTCACCAGCTCCGTCTTGCCCACGCCGGTGGGGCCCACAAAGATGAAGCTGGCCGGACGGCGGCGGCCCGAAAGGTCGGCGCGGCTGCGCTTGACCGCCTGCGCCACCAGATGCACGGCATCGTCCTGACCGATGATCTTCTTTTTCAGCTCGGTCTCAAGGCTGGCGAGCTTTGCATACTCGGTCTCCCGGATCTTCACCGCCGGGATGCCCGTCCACAGCTCAATGACCTTGGCCACATCGTCCATGGCCACCTGGATCTCCCCGGCCGCAGCCTGCTTGGCGGGCAATTCCCGCTCCAGCTGCGCCATCCGGGTCTTGCGCTCTGCCACACGCTCGTAATCGATGGGCTCGTTCACATCGGCGTTTTCCATGTCGGCCTCTTCCTGCTTGAGGGCCTCCAGTTCCTTCTGCATGGTCAGGTACTCGGAGATGACCGGGTGGGCCAGATTGCAGCAGGCACAGGCCTCGTCCAGCAGGTCGATGGCTTTATCGGGCAGGTAGCGGTCGGTGATATACCGCTCGCTCAGAGTCACGGTGGCGTTCAGCACATCGGCGGGCACCTGCACATGGTGGTGCTCCTCGTAGTAGTGCTTGATGCCGCCCATCACGGCCAGCGTATCAGCGACGCTGGGCTCCTCCACCCGCACGGGCTGGAACCGGCGCTCCAGCGCCTGGTCCTTCTCGATATACTTGCGGTACTCGTTGAAGGTGGTGGCACCGATGACCTGGATCTCGCCGCGGGAGAGGGCGGGCTTCAGGATGTTGCCCGCATTCATGGCACCCTCGCTCTCACCGGCAGAGGTAATGGTGTGGATCTCGTCAATGAACAGGATGACGTTGCCCGCCGCCTTGACCTCGCTCAGCAGGCCCTTGACCCGCTGCTCGAACTGGCCGCGGAACTGGGTGCCTGCCACAAGGCTGGTCAGGTCAAGCAGGAAGATCTCCTTATCCTGCAGCCCTGCCGGCACCTGCCCCTTGGCAATGCGCTCCGCAATGCCCTCGGCAATGGCGGTCTTGCCAACGCCCGCCTCACCAATGAGGCAGGGGTTGTTCTTCTGGCGGCGGCTCAGGATCTGGATGGTGCGGTAGATCTCCCGGTCGCGGCCGATGATATCATCCAGCTTCCCCTCCCGGGCTTTGCGGGTCAGGTTCTCGCAGTAGGTATCCAGAAACTTGCGGCGGGGCGGCTTTTTGTCGTTTTTGCCCGCCTTCTTCTCATTTTTTCCGTTCTGGTCACCGCCGTTCACCCCCAGCGGGAAGGTGGCGCTGGAGCCGGGCACAAGGTCGCCGTCCTCCTCGCTCTGGTCCGGCTGGCCCATGCCCATCATCATGGAGAAGGGGTTCATGTTGCTCATGTCCCCCATCTCCTGCATCATGTTTTCCATCCGGTCTTCCATGGCATCCATGTCCTCGTCGGACATGCCAAACTGCTTCATCAGATCATCGACCGGTTTGATGTGCATCTCCCGGGCACAGTGCAGGCAGTACCCCTCGTTTTTCATCTGGCCATTTTCCATCCGCTGGACAAAAATAATGGCAGGCCGCTTCTGGCATCGAATGCAGACCATTGTTCCTCCTTTTCCCTCCCCGCTCAGACAAACGGGTTGAACACATTGAATACTTTATAGTAAAGGCTGCCGCTCATCACCGTGTCGTTGAGCATGGTGAGGTTGCCGCCGGTGATCACAATGAGCGCCCAGACCACGCAGAGCACCAGATAGATGTCCACAAGGCTGGCAATGCCGCCCACGCCCCAGCCCAGCCAGTGGTTCACTGCACCGATCACGGGCAGCTTGTTCACCAGCCCCAGCACCGTGACCAGCAGGCTGACCAGCATCCGCAGCAGGGCAAACGCCACAAAGAACAGCACCAGCGAGATCACCGGGGTCAGCAGCGGAGCCAGCACCTTCTGGACGATGGTATCCGCCAGCACAACGGCGTTGTCATTGAGGACGGCAGAGATGGAGCGCTCGCAGGCATCCACGATGGATGCCCGGAACGCCTCGGGCAGAAAGCCCGCGTACCGCTGGGCAATGCCATCCAGACTGACAGCTCCCCCGGCGGCGATATTGGCAGCGATCTGGTCCCGGAAGCTTCCGGCGAGGAAACGCTCGAACACCTGCCCGGCTGCCCAGCCTGAAAAGGCTCTGGCACCGAACAGGCTGATGAGGCTGCCCGTCAGCTGCACCACCGAGGCCAGAAAGCCTTTGCGGGCATACCGGACGGCCAGCACCAGCCAGACCACCGTACATAGGATATCAAAAATAAATGACGGATTCTTGAACATACGTTTAACCTTATTCCGAACTGGCTCACCCTCTCAGTCACGACTGCCGTCGTGCCAGCTCCCCCAAAGGGGGAGCCAACGCTTCTGACAGGGGAAGCCACAAAATAAATTGCACTCTTTTTCCTCAAAGCCGCAATTGCCTCTCCCTTTGGGAGAGGTGGCAATACGCAAGCATTGACGGAGAGGGCTATTCAGCGGGTGCTTCCAACTTCTGCACCGTGTTGCCGCTGAACAGCAGCAGATCCTTGCTGTTGGCCAGCAATGCCTGCGGGCTGGTGTCAAGGTTCTGGCTCCACTGCTGGGTGCCGGACGCATCAAAGCACTCCACGGCGTTATCGGCCAGCAGATAGAATAGGTTCCCCGCCCGGACAATGGAATTTGCCGCCGAGACAGCGGCGCTGAACTGGACATTCAGGTTTTTGTCCAGCGTCACAGCCTGAGAGACCTGCCCCGATGCCAGCAGCAGGGCCACATTGCCTGCCGCGTCCACCGAAACATCTTTCAGCTCCGTGCCCGCAAAATCATAGACCGCACGCTCGCCGCCGCCCGCATTGTAGAGCACGGCCCTGGTATCGTAGACAGCCAGGATCGTGGAAGCAGAGGTCCACCCCAGCCACTGGGGCACACCGCCCTGATTCACCAGACTGACGGGATCGCCCGATGCCAGATTGATGAGGTAGAGGTTGGTCATCACCTGTCCCCCGCTGACGGTGACGGCTGCCGCCGCCAGCTTCCGGCTGTCGGGGGAAAAGGCCATCCGCAGGGGGGTGCCGTCGTTGGAGGTCATGCTCCAGCTGAGCTGCTGCTCCATGGAGGGGCTGTATACCAGCAGCTTCGCCATGCTGGTCTGGTCCTCCGTGACCACAGCCAGCGTGCCGTTGTCCGACATGGCGCAGAGGAAAATGCTGTTTTCCAGCTGCTTGGTGTAGAGGTTCTGGGTGCGGCTCTCCACCCGCAGCTCGTTTCCGGAGCGGTTGTAGAGGACAAAGCGGGTCTTGCCCGCGGCCAGCGCCGGGCGGGCATAGCCGCTCTGGATGCTGTTCAGCTTTTTGCCGGTGCGCGACCAGACCACACAGCCCTCGTCCCCCAGCTCCACAAAGCTGCCGGCCAGGGGGGCCATCTGCTCCAGCTCGGCCACACCGGTCTGTTGGGGCCAGCCGGAGCCGGGCAGCAGGGCAATGCGGGCCGTATCGGTCAGGTCCTTCAGGGCCGCCACCGAGCTGCCCGCGATGCCGGTGGCAAACAGCACCACCGCCGTCAGCAGCACCAGCAGCACCGCCGTGCGGCGGATGCGCCGGTTCCGCACACGCTGGCGGGCAGCTTCCAGATATTCGACCCGCCCTTCCGAAAGCGGCTCGTCACTCTCCGGACGGTTGCGATTTTTTCTCATAGGTCGTAGTCCACCTTCTCCAAAAATAGCCCTTTCGCGGGCAGCGTCGGCCCGGCCTGGCTGCGGTTCCGGCTGGCAAGGATGCCGGGGATGGCATCGGGCTGCATCCGGCCCGCACCCACCTCACACAGGGTGCCTGCCAGAATGCGCACCATGTTATAGAGGTAGCCGTCCGCTGTCACCTCAATGTCCACCTCGTCGCCCTTTCGGGTCACATGGCAGTCAGTGATGGTGCGCACGGTATCTCCGTGGGCAACAGCAGAGGAACCCGCCGCGCACAGGGCCAGAAAATCGTGCTTTCCCACAAACTGTTCCGCCGCCCTCTGCATGGCATCCACATCCAGCCGCCGGGGCACCCGGGTGTAATATTTTTCATCAAAAGGCGAATCGATGGGGTGGTTGTGGATGCGGTACAGGTAGGTCTTGGTATGGGCGGCATAGCGGGCGTGGAACTCCTCCGGCACCACCCGGGCGGACAGCACCCGGATATCCGGGGGCAGGTGCTGGTTGATGGCCAACGGCAGCTTTTCGGGGGGGATGCGGGTCTCCGCGTGGAAATTCAGCGCAAAGCCCAGCGCGTGGACCCCGGCGTCGGTGCGGCTGCACCCCTTGATATCGGGGCGGCTGTGGAGCACCGCTTCCAGCCCATCCTGAAAGGTCTGGGCCACGCTCCGCCCGTTGGGCTGCACCTGAAAGCCGCAATAGTTGGTGCCGTCGTAGGCAAGGGTAAGTAGATAGTTCTGCATGGAGCTCCTTCCGTCACGGCTTTGCCGTGCCACCTCCCTCAAAGAGGGAGGCTATAAGGCCCCCTCCTCGAGGGGGCTGTCGCCGCAGGCGACTGGGGGAGTTTTTAAAAATTCGGGAACACCAGTCTCGAGCTCAGGATCACCATAAAGCAGACGATGCACACCGCCAGGTCGATATAATCCTGCCGGGTGCAGCGCAGCACCTTCAGGCGGGTGCGGCCATCACCGCCGCGGTAGCAGCGGCACTCCATGGCCATGGCCAGCTCATCGGCGCGGCGGAAGGCCGAGATAAACAGCGGGATGAGCACCGGCACCAGCGCCTTGACGCGCTCCATCATGGAGCCGTTGTCCAGCATGGCACCGCGGGCTTTCTGGGCGTTCATGATCTTGTCGGTCTCTTCGATCAGGGTCGGGATAAACCGCAGGGCAATGCTCATCATCATGGCCAGCTCATGCACCGGAAAGTGCAGCCTGCCCAAAGGCTTGAGCAGCTGCTCGATGGCATCCGTCAGCACGATGGGGCTGGTGGTATAGGTCAGCAGGCTGGTGCCCGCGATCAGTGCCATCACGCGCACCGCCATCAGGATGGCATAGCGCAGGCCCTCGGCGTAGATGTTCAGCACCCAGAAGTGCACCAGCGGCTCGCCCTCGCCCGAAACAAAGAAGAGGTTGAGCACCGCGGTAAAGAGGATGATGGGCAAAATGGGCTTCAGGCTCTTGGTGATCAGCTTGAAGGGGATCTTTGCCACGCCGTACATGGCCACAAGAAACACAAGGGACAGCGTCAGGCCCAGCGGGTTGGACGCGGCAAACAGCAGGATGATGTAGACGATGGTCAGCACCAGCTTCATGCGGGGGTCAAACTTATGCACAAGGCTGTCGCCCGGGAAGTGCTGGCCGATGGTGATATCTCTCAGCATGTGGCAGCGCCCCCCTTCTTTGCATCCACACGGGGCAGCACAAGGCTGTCGCCTGCGTCCCGGCGCTTCTTGGCTTCCAAAATCATCTTGACGGCATAGGGCACGGTGTAAACATCTGCCGGAACATCCACCCCCATCTCCCGCAGCTTGAGGAAGATCTTTGTGACCTGCGGCACGCTCAGGCCCAGCGCCAGCAGCTCGGACGCACGGGCGAACACGTTCTCCACGGTGTCGTACATGGCGATCTTCTTGTTGCTCATCACCAGCACACGGTCGGCATATTTGGCAATATCCTCCATGCTGTGGGAGACCAGCAGCACGGTGGTGCCGGTCTTTTTGTGGTAGTCCTTGACTTCCGAGAGGATCTCGTCCCGGCCCTCGGGGTCCAGACCGGCGGCAGGCTCATCCAGCACCAGAATGCGGGGCTTCATGGCCATCACACCCGCCACGGCCACCCGGCGCTTCTGGCCGCCGGACAGCTCAAAGGGGCTGCGCTGCAGCAGCGCCTCATCCAGGCCGACAAAGTCCGCTGCTTCATGCACCCGCCTGTCGATCTCGGCCTCGTCCAGCCCCATGTTTCTGGGGCCAAAGGCGATATCCTTATAGCAGGTCTCCTCAAACAGCTGGTACTCCGGGTACTGGAACACCAGACCGGTGAGGAAACGGAATTCCCGGATCTTTTCCGGCTCTGCCCACAGGTCGCGGCCGTCGATGATGATGTGGCCGCTGGTGGGCTTGTTCAGGCCGTTCATGTGGGTGATGAGGGTGCTCTTGCCGGAGCCGGTGGCACCGATGATGCCCACAAAATCTCCCTCTTCCACCTCAAAGCTCACGTCATCCAGCGCGGTGACGGCATTGGGCATTCCCGGGTTATAGACATAACTCAGGTGATCTACTTTGATAATGCTTCCCATCTTCCGTCCCCTCCCTTACTTCAAAAGCTCATACAGAGCCTGTGCGCACGCGCCGGTGTCAATGATGCCCTCGGGCATGGGGATGCCGGCCTTGACCAGCTCATCCCGCAGCTCGGCAGCCTGCGGCACATCCAGCCGCAGGGCACGCACCTTTTCGGTCTGGCTGAACACCTCTTTCGGGGTACCTTCCATGACCACATTGCCCTTGCTCATCACCAGCACGCGGTCGGCCTGAGCAGCTTCTTCCATATAGTGGGTGATGGACACCACCGTGATGCCCATGTTCTTGTTCAGATGGTGGATGGTCTGCATCACCTGCTCCCGGCCCCGGGGATCAAGCATGGCGGTGGCCTCGTCCAGGATCAGGCAGTCGGGCCGCATGGCGACCACGCCCGCAATGGCAACGCGCTGCTTCTGGCCGCCGGACAGGTTGTGGGGCGCACGCTCCCGGTATTCATAGATGCCCGCCATCTTCATCGCTTCATCCACGCGGCGGCGCATCTCTTCCGGCGGCACGCCCAGATTTTCCAGCGCAAAGGCGACATCTTCCTCCACCACGGTGGCAACGATCTGGTTGTCCGGGCTCTGAAACACCATGCCCACGGTCTGGCGGATATCGTAGATCTTGTCCTCGTCTTTGGTGTCCATCCCCTCCACCAGCACAGTGCCGCTCTCCGGCAGAAGGATGGCGTTGAAGTGCTTGGCCAGCGTGGATTTTCCACAGCCGTTGGCCCCCAGCACTGCCACAAATTCGCCCCGCTTCACCTCAGCCGACACGCCGTTCAGGGCGTAGTCCGGCTGTTCCGGGTCATAGCGGAACTTCAGATCTTTCGCAGTTAAAATCGTTTCTTCCATAGGTTTTCTCTTTCCGGTGGTGCGCCCTTCTCAAAAGGGCTGTACCCCATTCTTGGTTCTTCTTCATTTTTTCAGAATGGCTGCCGTCAGGACACTCCCCCAGTCTGCTTCGCAGACAGCCCCCTCTGAGATGGGGCCTCTGGCGCAACCGAGAAGTTTTCCGGCAAACGGTCAATGTTCCCGCCATGCCAAAGGCTCCCTCCCCGAGGGAGCTGGCACGGCGACAGCCGTGACTGAGGGAGTTCATTCTTCCCAAATGGCCGTTGCGCCGCAGGGCACAACGCCGCCGGTGGCGGAAACGGGCAGGCCGATCTCATCACAGCTGGTCTTGCCGCCAAAGCGGGGCACCAGCGTGGTCTTGAGCATATACTCCATGACCGCGGGAGACAGGCCGGTGGTGTAGCTGTTGACCGCAAAGAAGAGGGGCGTATCGCTCAGCACTTCCTCGCACTGGCTGATGAGCTCATAGATGCAGTCCTCCAGCTTCCAGATCTCGCCGCCGGGGCCGCGGCCGTAGCTGGGCGGGTCCATGATGATGCCATCGTAGGTGTTGCCCCGGCGCTTTTCCCGGGCCACGAACTTGGCGCAGTCGTCCACCAGCCAGCGGATGGGCCGGTCCGCCAGACCACTGGCCACGGCGTTGTCCTTGCCCCACGCTACGATGCCCTTGGAAGCATCCACATGGCAGACAGTAGCTCCCGCAGCGGCACAGGCCAGCGTTGCGCCGCCGGTGTAGCCAAACAGGTTCAGCACCTTGACAGGGCGGCCTGCCGCACGGATCTTTCTGGCGTACCAGGCCCAGTTAACGGCCTGCTCCGGGAACACGCCGGTGTGCTTGAAACCGGTGGGGCTGACGATGAGGGTCAGCTTGTCCTCGCCCTCACCGCAGGAGATCTTCCACTTCTCAGGCAGACGGCGGCGGTACTCCCACTCTCCGCCCCCCTGATTGGAGCGGTGGTAGATGGCATCGGCCTTGGCCCAGAGCGGGCTCTGCTTCTCGGTTTTCCACACCACCTGCGGGTCGGGCCGGATGAGGATGGTCTCTCCCCAGCGCTCCAGGCGGTTGCCGCCGGTGGCATCCAGCAGCTCGTAATCTTTCCAACTATCTGCAGGGCGCATAAGCGTCCTCCTTTCTCTCTTCAAACGGCTCAGAACAGGCTCTGCTGGCCGTTGTCCTCCGGGCTTCCGGTCTCGGGGGCTTTCAGGCCCAGGTGCTCATAGGCAAGGCGGGTGGCACAGCGGCCACGGGGGGTGCGGGTCAGAAATCCCATCTGCATCAGGTAGGGCTCACACAGGTCCTCCAGCGTCACGGCCTCCTCGCCCAGCGCCGCCGCCAGCGTTTCCAGGCCCACAGGGCCGCCGTTGTACATCTCAATGATGGCACGGAGCAGGCTGCGGTCCAGCTCGTCCAGACCCAGCGCGTCCACGTCCATCCGCTTCAGGCTCATCAGGGAAACATCCCGGTCGATGATGCCATCCCCCAGCACGGTGGCAAAGTCGCGGACACGCTTCAAGAAGCGGTTTGCCACGCGGGGGGTGCCCCGGCTGCATTTGGCCAGCTCGTAAGCGCCCTCCGGGGTGATGGGCTGGTCGAGGATACCCGCCGAGCGCTGGATGATCCGGCTCAGCTCATCGGGGCTGTACAGCTCCAGCTTGAGCAGCACACCGAAGCGGTCCCGCAGGGGGCCGGTGATCTGGCCCGCACGGGTGGTAGCGCCCACCAGCGTGAAGCGGGGCAGGTTGATCCGGATGCTCTGGGCGCTGGGGCCCTTGCCGATCATAATATCCAGCGCGTAATCCTCCAGCGCCGGGTAGAGCACCTCCTCCACCTGCCGGGACAGGCGGTGGATCTCATCAATGAAGAGCACATCGCCCTCCTGCAGATTGGTCAGCAGGGCGGCAAGGTCGCCGGGCTTCTCAATGGCAGGGCCGCTGGTGATGCGGATCTGCACCCCCATCTCGTTGGCGATGATGCCCGCCAGCGTGGTCTTGCCCAGGCCCGGAGGGCCATAGAGCAGGATGTGATCCATGGGCTCGCCGCGCCGCTTGGCGGCTTCCAGATAAATTTTCAGGTTCTGCTTGACCTTGTCCTGTCCGATGTAGTCCTCCAGATGCTGCGGGCGAAGGCTGTTTTCCTCGTTGTCCGCCGCCGTTAAGCCGGGCTGCATCATTTTTGCGCCATAGAGCGCGGTTTCGTCCTGCATGGATTACCTCCTGCCTGCCATGCCCCGCAGGGCCAGCTTGATGATCTCTTCCACGGGAAGGCTTGCGTCGATCTTGGAAACGGCCAGGGCTGCTTCGCTCTGGCTGTACCCCAGCGACACCAGCGCCGCAATGGCCTGCCCGGCTCCCTGTGCGGCGGGGGCGGCAGTGGCCGCGCCCACATCCTCGAGGTTGATGCCATCCACAAAGCCCTTTGCCACCTTATCCTTCAGCTCCAGCACGATGCGCTGGGCCAGCTTGGGGCCCACGCCGGATGCCGCCTTGAAGGCCTTGTGGTCGCCTGCCGAGATCGCCAGCGCCACCCGGTCAGGCTCCATGACACTGAGAATGGCCAGACCCACCTTGGGGCCCACACCGGAAACGGCAGTCAGCAGCTCAAAGCAGCTCTGCTGCTCCTCGGTGGCAAAGCCGTACAGGCTGATGTCATTTTCGGTCACGCTCATCACGGTGTAAAGGGTGGCTTCCCGGCCCATCCCGGGCAGTGCGCCCGCAACGCTGGTCGGGCACTGTACATAGTAGCCCACCCCGCCGCAGCTCACCACCACAGCGTTCAGGGTCTTTTTGATGATTTTTCCAGTTAAAGAGTAGATCATAAAGTGTTTTCCCTTTTCGGTCAGCTCCTCCCCTGTCCAACCTCTCCGTCATTGCTCCGCAATGCCACCTCACCTAGTAGGGGAGGCCTTGGCATAGCGGGCAGCTCTTCCTCTTCGCCAGAGGCTCCCCTGCTAGGGCAGCTGTCGAACAAAGTGAGACTGAGAGGTTGTACAAAGGGAAGCCTTCCCTTATACACGAATAACAACAACTAAATCGGCCCAACGCCCCTTCTTGCAAAGCGGTTCAGCTGGTTGCCGTTGGTATGGCAAAAGGTGATAGCCATGGCCAGTGCATCGGCGGTATCATCGGGCTTGGGCACAGCAGGCAGATGCAGCAGGATGCGGGTCATCTCCTGCACCTGCTTTTTCACGGCCTTGCCGTAGCCGGTAACGGCCTGTTTCACCTGCATGGGGGTGTACTCGTAGATAGGGATGCCCGCCTGCGCTGCCGCCAGCAGGATGACCCCGCGGGCCTCAGCCACGCCGATCACGGTGGTCTGGTTGTGCTGGTAGAACAGCTTTTCGATGGCAAGCACCTCGGGCTGTGTCCGCTCAATGACCTCCCGGATACCGGTGTAGACCTCGTCCAGCCGCTGCTCAAACGGCACCCCGGCATCGGTGCACACAGCCCCGAAATCCACCGGTGCAAACCGGTTGCCCGCATAGTCCAAAACGCCCCAGCCCACAATGGCGTAACCCGGGTCGATGCCCAAAACTCTCATTCTGCGATACCTTTCCTATTATAATCAATGTATTATACCACAAACCGGCGTTCAGGGCAACGGAAACGCCTTGGGGCGGTTTACAAAATGTGCGCTGGGCGGCTGATTTTCCATTCCCGGCAAACCAGGCATCAAAAAGTTTGCAGAATTTTCAAAAAAGGGCTTGCTTTTTGCCCGGCGGTATGATATCATAATCAAGCTGATTGCGGCACAAACAGAATATGGACGGTTAGCTCAGCTGGTAGAGCATCTGCTTGACGTGCAGGAGGTCACAGGTTCGAGTCCTGTACCGTCCACCATACAGTTCGTACCCGAACCCGATTCTCTATGAGAAAGGGTTCGGGTACGTTTTTTGTTTACAGGAGGTTTTGAGAAAGGGCTACTCGGCCTATAAGCCGGAATGTGAAAGGATGAGAAGATGACCTTTTTAGAAACAAATCGGCTCAGACTAAGAAATGTAAGTCCTAAAGATGCGATTCAGATGGTTGATTATCGAAATAACGAGCGATGCTCGAAATATCAACGAGGCCAGACGAAAGATTATAAGGATATTGTTGCTTTGATCGAGCGTAATAAAGACAATGCCCTGAATATCGCATCGCCGACTATGATTAGTGTTGCATTAAGAGAAACGGATGTCATGATTGGCGAAATCGTCGTTATGCCTAACGAGGGCACAATTTCTTTAGGGTACACATTTTCTTATAAAGTTCACCGAAGCGGTTACGCCTATGAAGCCTTGTCCTCTTTAATTGAGTATTTACACAAGCACTATCCTCAGTGGGATTTTATCTGTTTTACTGAAAGAGAGAACATTCCAAGTATGAGCCTTTTGAAGAAGCTGGGATATACGAATTTGGGTTATCTGCCGTCAAAGAATTCTCAAGTATTTGGAAAGTGGCTTCGCCAGGACACATTAGAAGAAATCACAAGTGCGGTTCGATAACTCCTGGTTTATCGCAACCTCAGAAGCAGGGTTTGGGGCACCGCACGCCCCAACAAGAAGCTGTTCCAAAGGGAGCAAGAGTTTTCAACAATTGAAAATTTGTGGCCACGGGACGGTTCTTGCTCTCACACTTTCACTCTCTTTGCGATTTTCTTTCTTGAAAGTCTATCGTTCTTTCGTTATAATAAAACTGAAAGAAGGTGGGCATTATGACTTTGCAATATTTTGTCACAGCATCCGATACGGGCAATAGGATTCCGATTGAGGTTGACAAGTCAACTCCCGCTGACCTTGCTGCAACCAAAGAAAGCTGGCAGACCGACTGGACAAGTGAGTTCATCGGTGACCCCGCACTGGAAAAGTACACGGCTAAAACCGAAAACGGCGAAATCGTAGCATTGGGTGCTTACCGCGAAACAGAATCCAGCATGTTCGTTTATATTGAGTACATCGAAAGCCACCCGGAGAGCAACCCGACGCTGACCATTCAGAAAAAATATCTGGGCATCGGGCGTATGATGATCGCGTTCGGCATCCAGCTTTCTATTGATTCCGGTAAAAACGGCGTCGTCACTTTTGAAGCTAAGACGGATGAACTTGCAAAACATTATATCCGGGATTTTGGCGCGATCCGGGTCTTTGCCAAACAGTCCGGCGGGCCGATTATGCTGATGCTTGCCGACAATGCGGCGCTTTCGCTCTTTAATACGTATCTTTCCTGAAAGGTGGTGCTCCCATGGATATTGAAGTCAAACGAATGTCCCCTACTGCTATTGAAATGCTTGACCAACTCGGCGCAGTCTGCAAACGGTTCGGCGTTGATTACTATGCAGCTTCCCAAAATCAGCGTGATCTGCTGGACAGCATTGCCCTGCACGAATATCAACTGAAAAAAGCACACGAGCAAGGGCTGAAGCGTTCCGAAGTGCCTCCGTTTCTCGGTTTGAAGCGCTCTGACCGCAGCAACGATATGCCTGCCTAAAGGTTCGACTGCTGCTGACAATGCTCCACTCGTGGAAAAGAACCATCGACTTTGGTCGGTGGTTCTTTTTGTTTTGCTGGCGCTTTGCGGGATGGTGCGGTATACTCGGCTTAGTTCAACAACTCGGAATTTCAGGAGGTGTTTTTATGCCACAAATGAATAAGGGAGGAAAATTTATTTTCGGGAAATCACTCATTCGGACGGATGGAACATTACGGATTCCACCGCAGGCAATGGAAGAATATCACATTGCAGATGAAGGAAAAGTATATCTTTTTACCGGAAGTAAGATTACCGGTGGCTTCTGCGTCACCCGGGAAGGCCTTTTGCATCCGTCAAAACTTGGTCACATTTTGGACGATACTCCACCGTTGCTTGACTACTCAGCAGGTTCTGGCGAATTTATCAAATACAAGGGGCGTTCCTACTGCTGGGTAGAGATTTCACAGGAGGGGCAAATTCTTCTTACGAAGAAAATGATGGATTTTTTGAAGGTGAGACCCGGAATGGAGCTGCTCTCTATCCGCAGTAGCGACATCGCGTTTACGATGGGAGCTAAAGGACCTCTATTGGAAAAAGCAGAAAACTATGATGGTGAAATTCCGCTTTTTTAAGTGTAACAATTCCAGTTTGCCGTACTCGTTCCTGGCAGGGTTTGGAGCAGGCATACCCCAACAAGAGCACTTCGGAAACTCGCAGGAGCTTGAGAAGTGAAGTCCCGGATGGACCATCCTCCACCCGAGGATAAGAACCATCGACTTCGGTCGGTGGTTCTTTTTGTTTTGCTGGCGCTTTGCGGGATGGTGTGGTATACTCAGCTTAGTTCAACAACGCGGAATTTATAAAGGAGAATATTGATGAAACTGTTTTTATGTTCGCACTTTTCAAGTGTAGGAAGTCTGATAAAGGAAGAAATTGAAAATAAAAAAGTCGCATTTATTCCAACAGCTTCGCTGCGTGAAGGCTACACCGGTTATGTCGGCTCGGCTCGAAAATTATTCAAAAAGTTGGGAGCAATCGTAACTGAAATTGATATTTCAACGGATGCTTATTCAACGATACAGTCTGTTTTTGAAGATGCGGATGTGATATATTTTACCGGCGGAAATTCTTTTTTCCTTATAGACCAGCTCCGTAAAACGGGAACGGATGAGCTGTTGAAGAAAGAATTGGCAAAGGGAAAACTGATGATTGGTGAATCGGCAGGTGCGATTATATGCGCTCCAAGCATCCAATATATCGAGCAAATGGATGAAAAGCCGGAGGACTACTCACAAGAAGATGATGCAGGGCTTGATTTGATTGATTTCTATGTTCTTCCGCATTATCTTACAGCACCATTTAAGAAAGTTACCGAGAAAATAATGACTGAGTTTTCGGATTTGAATCTATGCCCAATTAACAACCGTCAGGGAATTGTAATTGATGGTGAAGGTTCAAAGGTTATTTGCAAAGACTAAGTGGTTCTTTTTGTTTTGCTGGCGCTTTGTGGGATGGTGTGGTATACTCAGCTCAACAAATCAAACTCTGGAGAATGACTATGCAAAAGATCCGTACTGCCACCTTTGAAGATCTGGATGCCATTGCCGCCGTGGAGGCGGCCTGCTTTCCGGCTGCGGAGGCGGCCACAAAAGAAGAATTTGCCGGGCGGCTGACCCATTACGCCGACCACTTCTGGCTGCTGTTCGAGGACGAAAAGCTCGTCTCCTTTGTGGACGGCTTTGTGACCGATACCCCCGACCTGACAGACGAGATGTACGCTGACGCTTCCCTGCACGATGCGCATGGGGCGTGGCAGATGATCTTTGGGGTGAATACCCTGCCCGAATACCGGAAGCAGGGCCTGGCCGGGCAGCTGCTCCGCCGGGCCATCGCCGATGCAAAGGCTCAGGGCCGCAGGGGGCTGGTGCTCACCTGCAAGGACAGGCTCGTGCACTATTACGCCGGCTTCGGCTTTGTCAGCGAAGGCGTTTCCGGTTCCACCCACGGCGGCGTGGTGTGGTACCAGATGCGGCTGACCTTCTGAACATCCTACAAAAAACAGCGCCCCCGCCTGCCGGAAACACCGGTGAGCGGGGGCGCTTTGCATTTGCTGGGAGGATATGGTCTACCTGCACCACTGGGCAAACTCTGCGTCTGTGCACTTGACGTAGTGGCTGCCCGCAACATGGTGGCTGGTACCCAGGCTGTAATCGATGCCGGAGGCGGCGTAATCGTAGGTCTCGGCCACGCGGCGCTTTTCCACAACAGGGTTGGGCAGCGGGATGGCCGACAGCAGGCTCCGGGTGTAGGGGTGGATGGGATGCTCAAAGATCTCCTCGGTGGTGCCGGTCTCCAGCAGGTGGCCCAGATGGAGCACCCCGATGCGGTCAGAGATATACTTGACCATGGAAAGGTCATGGGCAATGAAGAGGTAGGCCGTGCCGGTCTCCTGCTGGATATCCTTCATCAGGTTGACCACCTGCGCCTGAATGGACACATCCAGTGCCGAGATGCACTCGTCGGCGATGATGAGCTTGGGGTTCATGATCAGGGCGCGGGCGATGCCCACACGCTGGCGCTGGCCGCCCGAGAACTGATGGGGATAGCGCTCGGCGTGCTCCGGGGCAAGGCCCACCTTGGCCAGAATTTTCTCCACCTTCTCCCGGCGCTCCGCCGGGGTCTTGTACATGTGGTGGATGTCCAGTCCCTCGCCGATGATGTCCTCCACCTTTTTGCGGGGGTTCAGGCTGGCCATGGGGTCCTGGAAGATCATCTGCATCTGGGTGCGCAGGGTGTTGTTCTGTGCGTGGCTCAGGTGTCCGCTGATGTCCTGCCCGTCAAAGGTGATCTTGCCTGCGGTGGGGTCGTACAGCCGGATGATGCTCCGGCCGATGGTGGACTTGCCGGAGCCGGATTCGCCCACCAGACCATAGGTCTCGCCGGGGTAGATCTCAAAGCTCACGTCGTCCACAGCCTTAACGGTGAAGTTCTTGTTCACCTTGAAATACTGTTTCAGGCCCTCTACTTTCAGAAGCGGGGTCGCGCTCTGTGCAGCCATTTATTCCGCCTCCTTGATCTTTTCTGCATCCGCTTTCATGCGGCTGATGCGCTGGGCCAGCTCCGGCGGCATTTCCACCTTGGGGGCCCGGGGGTCCAGCAGCCAGGTGGCCGCATAGTGGGTCTCGCTGATCTTGAACATGGGGGGATCGACTTCATCATCGATGTGCAGGGCAAAGCGGTTGCGGGGTGCAAAGGCATCGCCCGGCTTCTCATGCAGCAGGTTCGGCGGAGAGCCCGGGATGGTGTACAGACGGTCATCGGCGGTGTCCAGATCGGGCATGGCCGACAGCAGGCCCCAGGTGTAGGGATGCTTGGGGTCGTAGAAGATCTCATCAATGGTGCCGGTCTCCACGATCTTGCCCGCGTACATGACATCCACATAGTCGGCCACCTTTGCCACAACGCCCAGGTCGTGGGTGATGTAGATGACCGAGATGCCGCGCTCCTTCTGGATGCTGCGGATCAGCTCCAGGATCTTGGCCTGGATCGTCACGTCCAGTGCCGTGGTGGGCTCATCGCAGATGAGCAGGTCGGGGTCGCAGGACAGGGCAATGGCAATGACCACGCGCTGGCGCATACCGCCGGACAGCTGATGGGGGTAATTCTTCATCCGCTTTTCCGCATCGGTGATGCCCACCTCTTCCAGCAGCTCCAGTGCCTTTTTGTAGGCCTCGGCCTTGGGCATCTTGAAGTGCCAGAGCATTCCCTCCATGATCTGCTTGCCAATGGTCATGGTGGGGTCAAGGCTGGTCATGGGGTCCTGGAACACCATGGCGATGCGCTTTCCATTGATGTGGCGGCGGATCCACTTTTTGTCCTTCTGCAGCAGGTCCACCGTCTCGGGAGAGCCGTCTGCATGGTGGTAGCTGAACTGGATGGAGCCGCTGTTCACGGTGGCGTTCTTGGCCAGAATGCCCATGGCGGCCTTCATGGTCACGGACTTGCCGGAGCCGGACTCGCCCACCAGCGCAACGGTCTCGCCCTTGTACAGGTCGATGTTCACGCCCCGGATGGCGTGCACCGGGCCTGCGGTGGTCTTAAAAGTGATATCAAGGTCTCGCACCGACAAGACCTGTTCTTTTTTGTTCTCAGGCATGGGGTGTTCCTCCTTACATACTCTTCATCTTGGGGTCCAGGGCCTCGCGCAGACCATCGGCCACCAGATTGAAGCTGAGCATCAGCAGGCTCATCACCACAATGGGCGGAATGATCTGATAGGGGTGGGTGGTGAAGCTGTTGTACAGCTCACTGATCAAAGAACCCAGCGAACACTGGGGCACCGGGATGCCCAGACCCACAAAGGACAGGAATGCTTCGGTAAAGATGGCGGTGGGGATGCTGAACATGACCTGCGTGATGATGGGTCCGATGATGTTGGGCAGCACTTCCTTGAAGATGATGAAGAAGCTGCCTGCACCCAGCGTGCGGGAGGCCAGCACGAATTCCTGATCCTTCAGCTTGAGCATCTCGGCGCGGGCGATGCGGCTCATGCCCACCCACTCGGTCAGCATCAGGGCAAAGATGATGGTGACCATGCCGGGCTGCAGCACCAGCAGCAGCAGCGTAACGATGACCAGACGGGGAATGCCGTTGGCCACCTCAAGGAAGCGCTGCATCACCATATCCACCCTGCCGCCAAAGTAGCCGGAAATCAGGCCATAGCTCATGCCGATGACCATATCGATGACAGCAGCGGCCACCGCGATGATCAGGGAGACACGGGCACCCTCCCAGGTGCGGGTCCAGATGTCGCGGCCGTACAGGTCACTGCCGAACCAGTAGTAGACATCGTCCTTGCCCTTTTCCACATAGGCGTTGACGCTCTTGCTGCCGGTGGTGGTGCTCATCTTCTCGCTGCCGTCCAGGATGCCGAGGCGCTCGATGCCCGGCACACGGGGAGCAAAGTTCTTCTGGCTCAGATCCTGGCCGGAGTAGGTATAGCTGTTCATGCCCGGGCCAAAAACGGCCAGCAGCACGATGACGACGATCAGGATCAGGCCCAGCACGGCGCTCCTCTTGCCGAAGAAGCGGAGGATGGCATCCTTCCAGAAGCTCTGGGCCGCAAAGTTGGTATCTACGCTGATCTCATCGTCGTTGTGCTTGAGGGCAAACTCCTTGTCCTCAAAGGTGTGCTCGGGATACAGGGAATCCACCGCGCTGACGATGGCATCCGCTGTGGATTCGCCACCCAGGCGGATCGCTTTTTCTGCCATATCAGTCATCCCCCTTTGCCAGACGAATGCGCGGATCGATGATGCCGTAGAGCAGGTCAACGACCAGCATGATGCCAATGTACATGGCGCTGTAAATAAAGCTCAGGCCAATGACCACGTTGTAATCGTTGGACTGGATGGCCGTGACCAGCAGGCTGCCCACGCCGGGAATGGCAAAGATCTTTTCCACCACCAGCGAACCGGTCATCAGATCCACGATCAGGGGTGCCAGCACCGTGATGATGGGGATGAGGGCATTGCGCAGGGCATGGCGGAAGATCAGCGCCGGGCCGGAGATGCCCTTGCTCTCGGCCAGCAGCATGTAATCGGAATCAAGGACTTCGATCATCTCACTGCGGGTAAAGCGGGCAATGGAGGCCATGGTGAACATGGAAAGCGAGATGCTGGGCAGGACGCTGGAGCCAAAGACATCCTTGGCGGAGAACAACATTGGGAACCAGCGGAGCTTGAAGCCAAAGGCATAGCTCAGGGCCAGTGCGAACACATAGGAAGGCACCGACACGCCGATGACCGAGATGATGGTGGCGATGGTATCAAAAATGGTATCCCGCTTGAGTGCGGCAATGATGCCCAGCACCAGGCCCACAGCGGCACCCAGCGTCACAGCCATGCCGCCCACCTGAATGGAGATGGGCAGGCGGCTCTGGATGAGCTGGGAGATGGGTGTATTTTTGGAGATGTTATAGCTCACGCCAAGATCTCCCCGGAGCATATTGCCCACATAGCGGAAGAACTGGATGTAGATGGGCTGATCCAGGCCGTACTTTGCGTACAGGGCAGCCCGCATATCGGGCGTCAGCTTTTCATCATTGAAGGGCGAACCGGGCATCAGCTGCATCAGGATAAACAGCACCAGCAAAATTGCCAGCAGTGTGAACAGCGAGGTCAGGATTCGCTTGAGCGTATATTTTTTCACGTCGGGTGGACCCCCTTTTTCCTTCCGGGATCTCGCGGTCAGTCGTTCGTCTGCCGCGGACAGGCACAATGCCAAAAAGGCGCACAGTGGCTCTTTGCGGGCCACTGTGCGGCCTTGTTCAGCGATTCAGTTGTTTACTCGCTCTTGGTGGTGTTCTTGTACACACGGTTCAGAGCGCAGGGGTGATGCTCGACACCCTTGACGGCAGAGGAGATCATCTCGGCGTTGCACTGGCCGTACAGGGGGAAGATGACCGCCTGCTCCAGAACGATCTGCTCTGCCTCGTACAGGGCAGCCCAGCGGCCCTCGGGGTCGGTGCACAGATCACCGGTGGTGCACTCGTCAATGACGGCATCGTAGTCGGCATCGCTCCACAGACCGTAGTTGTTGGAGTTGCCGGTCACCCACATGCCCAAATAGGTCATGGGGTCGGCGTAGTCGGGGCCCCAGCGGGTCAGGCCCAGCTCAAAGGTGCCGTCCTGCATATCCTGCACGCGCTGCTTCTTGGGCTCCACGGTCAGGTTGATGGTCAGGCCCTCCAGCGTGGTCTCCAGCTGCTCCTTGACGACCTGAGCCACCTTCTGGGGTGCATCGTCAGCATCCACCACCATATCAAAGGTGAAGGTATCCTTACCCAGCTCAGCCTTGGCGGTCTCAAAGAACTCCTTGGCCTTCTCGGGGTCATAAGCGCAGTCATCTGCAAACTTGGTCTGGTCGGCGCTGAAATCGCTGCCGTCGGGGCCGGTTGCAAACTGTGCGGGAACAGCGGTGTATGCGGGGGTGGAGCCATCCTTCAGCACATCGCCGGTAATGGCATCACGATCCAGCGCAAAGGTCATGGCCTTGCGCAGGTTCAGGTTTGCCAGATCAGGCACAGCGTCGATGTTGGGGCTGATGTACCACAGATAACCGGCACCCACGCTGGTAAACTCGGGATCATCCTTGACCTGATCGACCTGCTCACCGTTCAGCAGGGTGATATCCAGCGTGCCGGTCTGATAGCTCATCAAAGCCTGCTGGCTGTCCTTGATGACCTGATAGGCCAGACCATCCAGAGCGATCTTATCCGCATCATAGTAATCGGGGTTCTTTTCCATCGCAAAGGCGGTGGCGGCGGGCTGATAATCGGTCAGCACGAACGCGCCGTTGGACAGCACCGTTTCGGGGCTGGTGCCAAAGGTGTCAGCGCAGGTGTTGTAGAAGGCCTCGTTCACCGGGTAGAAGGTGGGGAAGTACATCAGGCTCAGGAAGTAGCTGACAGGAACGTTCAGCTGCACCTCCAGGGTCTTGTCATCCACTGCGGTCACGCCCAGGTCGGTAACGGGCTTTTCACCGGCAATGATCTCAGCGGCGTTGACCACCTGACCAATGTCGGACAGCATGTAGGAATACTCGGAAGCGGTGGCGGGGTCTACGGCGCGCTGCCAGCCGAACACAAAGTCAGCGGCGGTCACGGCCTCACCGTTGGACCACTTTGCATCGCGCAGGTGGAAGGTGTAGGTCTTGCCGTCCTCGCTGATGTCATAAGTCTCCGCCATGGCGGGAACTGCTGCACCGTCAGCATCCATCTGCATCAGGCCATCGGTGTAATCCGCGATGACCTCAAAGGAGGTGCCGTCGGTGGCTACCTGCGGGTCCAGAGACTGGACCTCGGTCTCCAGCATGATGTTCAGGGTGCCGCCCTGTGCGGTGCCAGCCGCAGCAGAGGAAGCGCCGCTGGCTGCAGAAGATGCAGCCGTGGAGCTGGAAGAGCCGCCGCAGGCTGTCAGAGCCAGCGCGGCAGAGGTGACACCGGCAGCTGCCAGGAAGCTGCGGCGCGAAATACGACGATCGAATTTCATATATGTTTTCCCCTCTCTTTAATGCTCTACACTGATAAAGCATCAATTTCTGAAAATGCACAAGGGGCTCTGCTCCCCCTCTGGAGCTTCTGCACACCCTTGTGCCATGGTCGCATTATACCGCTGTTCCCCGCCGTTGAAAAGGGGTTTTCGGGAATTTGTCCTCCAAAAAGGCCCATTTCTCCCCTTTGTCCAACATCCCGCTGAAAATGGAAACTAATTTTTGTATAGTTTTTCTCCTGTACTGTATTTTATGCAAAGACAGTTCTTGCATTAAAGTCGTTGATTGTATTTCTATGGAGTACATTCAACTTCGTTCACTTCATTTTATTAAGAGTTGAAATTGCTTCAGTCCATAGCAGTCCTCTTTGTCATTGCTTCGCAATAACACCTCTCCCAGCAGGAAAAGCAGGATAGGCGGTCTCATAAACCTGCACCCCTGCCCGGAGATCTGACACGACGCGCCCGAGAGACTCACAGACAAAAAAGGAGCCCGCTGTACGAACACAACGGGCTCCTCTTGGTCCTGATCTTACTTCGCGTACTCGATGGCGCGGCTCTCGCGGATGACGTTGACCTTGATCTGGCCGGGATAATCGAGGGTATCCTCGATCTTCTTGGCGATCTGGCGGGCCAGCAGGATGACCTGATCATCGCTGATGACATCAGGCTTGACCATGATGCGGACTTCGCGGCCGGCCTGAACGGCAAAGGCCTGCTCCACGCCCTCAAAGCTGGAAGAGATCTCCTCCAGATTTTCCAGACGCTTGACATAGCTCTCCACGTTCTCGCGGCGGGCACCGGGACGTGCGGCGCTGATGGCATCGCAGGCCTGGATGATAAAGGCCAGCGGGGTCTTGGGCTCCACATCGCCGTGGTGGGCCTCAATGGCATGGATGATCTGGGTGTTTTCCTTGTACTTGCGGCAGATATCCACACCGATCTGGACATGGCTGCCCTCGATCTCGTGGTCAAGGGCCTTGCCGATATCATGCAGCAGACCGGCACGGCGAGCCAGCGTGACGTTCACGCCCATCTCGCCTGCCAGCAGACCGGCCAGCCAGGCCACCTCCATGCTGTGGGTCAGCGCGTTCTGGCCAAAGCTGGTGCGGTACTTCAGGCGGCCGATGAGCTTGATGAGGTCGGGGTGCAGGCCGTGGATGCCAAGTTCCATCACGGCGCGCTCGCCCTCCCGCTTCATCTGCAGCTCAAGGTCGTGGCGGCACTTCTCCACCGTCTCCTCAATGCGGGCGGGGTGGATGCGGCCATCACCGATCAGGCGCTCCAGCGTCATGCGGGCAACCTCGCGGCGGGTCTGGTCAAAGGAGGACAGGGTGATGGCCTCCGGGGTATCGTCGATGATAAGATCCACGCCGGTGGCAGTTTCCAGCGCGCGGATGTTGCGGCCCTCACGGCCGATGATACGGCCCTTCATCTCGTCGCTGGGCAGGGGCACCACGCTGACGGTGGTCTCGCTGCAGTGGTCAGCGGCGCAGCGGCTGATGGCCTGACCGATCATGTTGCGGGCGATGTTATCGCAGTTTTCCTTCAGATCGGTCTCGTAGGCAGCCACACGGACAGCCTTCTCGTGGGTGAGCTCCTCGTCCACCTTGTGCAGCAGCACTTCGCGGGCATCCTCCTGGCTCAGGCCCGCCAGGGTCTCCAGGCGCTCCATCTCCTTGGCACGGATGGCATCCACCTCAGCCAGACGGCTGTCGGCCTCCTCGTGCTTTTTCTTGAGCTCTTCTTCCTTCTTTTCCAGGGCTTCGGTCTTGCGGTCCAGCGCATTTTCCTTCTGGTCAATGCGGTTCTCCTGGCGGCTGATCTCAGCACGGCGCTGCTTGATCTCCTTGTCGGCCTCTGCCTTCTGGGCATCCACCTCGGCTTTCAGGCGGAAAGCCTCGTCCTTGGCTTCCAGAACAGCTTCTTTTCGTTTTTGGTCAGCGGTCTTGATTGCTTCGTTCACCAGGCGGGTAGCCTCGGCTTCTGCGCTGCCGATCTGTGCCTCGGCGGTCTTTTTACGGTTGTTGTAACCAATAAAATAACCCGCACCGGCAGCAACAGCAGCAACCACGACCACGATCAACAGAATGATCGGGGACATCGTGTTCACTCTCCTTACAATTAAAGTTCAAAAACAACTAAAATCTGGAGACGCTGCCGCGCAAGGCGTGGGTCAACAATACAAAATCAAGCTCTCAACAACAAAACAGACAACAGCACCGCACAAAAAGGGCATGTTTGCCCCTGCGGCCTGATGCAGCTTTTTTATCTACAAGGTTTTCATATAAAAACGGGCAGATGAAGCCCCATTGAACTTTGGTTGCGGAAGATCCCTGCACGCAGCGTCATGGATTCCATACTACTTCTTATATTACGAAACATTTGGTACAATGTCAAGTAAAGTGAAAGGAATTTTCTAAAAAAACAGCCATTATTCCAGATACATCCGCCGCAGCCGCATCAGACGGGCGGGGGTCAGGCCGTATTCGGCTTCAAGATAGGCATCGGTGGTGCCGTACTCTTTGCGGATGGTGTCCAACACAAAGGGGGCAGACTCCGGGTGGACACCGGCAATGCCCTGATAGAACTGCTTCTGTTCGGGATGTGCCTCGATCTCCTCGGCATGGGCGGCCCAGATCTTTTCCAGCTCCGGGCGGCGGCAGACATTGGTCCGTACAAAATCCTGACAGATCGTTTCATCGGAAGCGCCCAGCGCCAGCAGAATGAGCATGGCCGCCACGCCGGTGCGGTCTTTCCCGCCGGAGCAGTGGAACAGGATCGGCGTTTCGCCCGCCTCCAGCGCCCGGAACAGCTCCTTGTAGGCCTTATTGCGGAAGAGCATCTGCTCATACATGGCATCGGCGAGGTTATGCTCCTCATCCTTCTTGCCTTTGAGCAGCTTTTCAATGTCCCCGGGAGAGAAGGAGATCTCGCTTCCGTCCGGGTGGCAAAGCCCGCAGATGCGCACCAGCCGCGCGCCATCGGGCACATAGTCAGGCTGCTTCACTGCCTCGGACTCGCTGCGCAGGTCAAGGATGAGCCGCAGGCCCAGGCTGTCCAGCAGCTTACGGTCAGCCGCCCCGGTCAGCAGCCCGGTGGGAATGCCGCGGTAGATCTGCCCCCACTTGACATGCTTGCCCTCATCGGCCTCGTAGCCGCCCAGCTCCCGGAAGTTGTTTCCGCCCGCAAAGGGTAGCTGGGTGCCCGGAGCCGGGTGCTGCGGTGCCGCCTTGGGGGCGGCGCTGGACAGCACCGGGAAGTTGTAGAAGGGCTTTGCCGGGCGGCCCCGCCGGGGCGGCAGGGATGCCGCTCCCCCGATGACCTCCATCAGGTAGCCCCGCAGCAGGTCAAGATAGGCCGAGTTGTGGTCCCGCCGCTGCACCATTGAGACGCAGAGGGGCGGCAGATCTTCCAGCAGCACGTCCCGTACCCGGTCCAGCTCCCGCCGTGCCCCCGGCTCGTAGCGGGTCAGGCAGGTACAGAGCTGCTCCTGGACCAGATAGTACGCCTGATAGAAGCTGGGGCCGATCTCCGCGTTGGGTGCAAACCCCTCCCGGGCGCAGGCATCCCACAGGGGGCTGAACAGATCCTGCCGCAGGCTGGGCAGCAGCACCCGCTGGCCCCGCAGGGCCGAAAGCGGCACCCGCTCCTTCTCCCAGAAGGGATGGCCGCGCGGCACCAGCAGGCAGGCCGGGTCGGCCCGCAGGGTGGTGCGGGCCAGCACCGGAGCCGCCGTGCCCAGATCCATCACAAGGCCCGCGTCCAGCTCGCCCTGCTCCACACCATCGGCCACGGCATCGTTTTCCAGCAGGCGGAACCGCATCTCAATGTGGGGGTACTGCTGGCGGAACTTGTCCAGCTGGGTTTCCAGCCCGGGCAGGTAGTCCGGCACCAGCGAGACACTGATGCCGATGCGCACCGGCTGGGCCGACTGGATCTCCGCATGGAGGGCCGCCTGCATCTGCTGGAACTGCTCCACCACCGGGGCCGCATGGCGCTGCAAACTCAGCCCCCGCTCGGTGAGCGAGAGCTTGTGGTGGGCGCTGACGAACAGCGGGCCGCAGAGCTCGGCTTCCAGCGCCGTGATGCTCTGCCTCAGGGCCTGCCGCGACAGAAACAGCCGCTGTGACGCGCGGGTGTAGTTCATTTCTTCGCACAAAACCAGAAAATAGTGCAGCTGGCGGATATCCATGGGTTCCTCCTGAAGGGTGGTGTATCAATAGATTAAGGATACCGCCTTTTTGCCCGCTTGTAAAGGCCGCATGGGCAAAAAGTCCCTCCCGGATTGACACATCCCGCCGCATGGTGTAGACTTCAAGCAGCAGAATTTTTCTCCCCGAGGAGAGAAGCTCCATCAAACACACAGAAAGAAGGTATTTTCCATGAAAGTCATCGCTACTGAAAAGGCTCCCGGCGCGATCGGCCCCTACTCCCAGGGCTTCATCGCAGGCGGTTTTGTCTACACCTCCGGCCAGATCCCTGTGAACCCCGCAGACGGCACTGTGCCCGAAGGCATCGCCGCCCAGACCGAGCAGAGCTGCAAGAACGTGGGTGCGATCCTGGAAGCCGCCGGTTCCGGCTACGACAAGGTCATCAAGACCACCTGCTTCCTGGCCGATATCGCCGACTTTGCCGCCTTCAACGAGGTCTACGCAAAGTATTTTACCTCCAAGCCCGCCCGCAGCTGCGTTGCCGTCAAGGATCTGCCCAAGGGTGTCCTGTGCGAGATCGAGGCCGTGGCAGAGGCGTAAGCTCCCGAATCGCACCGGCTTTGCGTTCTCCCCTTTACAACGCTCTGAAATTGTGCCATAATTTACTGTATTAAAGGGAAAGCCGTTCCGGTGCCGCAACTCGGCGGCGGAGAACGGAAAGAGAGGGGTAAACTGTTATGAGCAAAACGATGATCCCGCAGAACTACACACCCGCGCTGAACCTGTACGACACCCAGCGTGCCATCGGCACCGTGAAGCGGCTGTTTGCCGACACCCTGTGTGCCACGCTGAACCTCTACCGCGTGTCGGCTCCGCTGTTTCTGGAGGCTTCCACCGGCCTGAACGACGACCTGAATGGCGTGGAACGCAAGGTCACCTTTGACATCCGGGACAGCGGCATTGAGGCACAGGTGGTGCAGTCGCTGGCAAAGTGGAAGCGCAAGGCCCTGAAGGACTACGGCTTCCGCGTGGGCAAGGGCCTGTACTGCGACATGAACGCCATCCGCCGGGACGAGGAGCTGGACAACCTCCACTCCGTCTATGTGGACCAGTGGGACTGGGAGAAAGTCATCCGCAAGGAGGACCGCAGCGAGGCCTACCTGAAGAACGTGGTGCGCTCCATCGTGTCGGCCGTCTGCGCCACCGAGATGAACCTGCACGCCATGTTCCCCCAGCTGCAGGATCTGCCCCTGCACACCCCCAACGTGACCTTTATCACCACCCAGGAGCTGGAGGACAAGTACCCTGACCTGACCCCGAAGGAGCGCGAGAACGCCTTTGTAAAGGAAAACGGCACCACCTTCCTGATGAAGATCGGTGCTCCCCTGAAGAGCGGCAAGCCCCACGACGGCCGCGCCCCCGACTACGACGACTGGGACCTGAACGGTGACCTGCTGTTCTGGAACGAGCCCCTGCAGTGCAGCTACGAGTTGAGCAGCATGGGTATCCGCGTCAGCCCCGAGAGCATGGACCGGCAGCTGACCATGGCAGGCTGTGACGACCGCCGCACCCTGCCCTTCCACAAGGCAGTGCTGAACGGTGAGCTGCCCTACACCATCGGCGGCGGCATCGGCCAGAGTCGTCTGTGCATGCTGCTGCTGGGCAGCGCCCACATCGGCGAAGTACAGGCAAGCGTCTGGGACGAAGCCACCCGTGCGGCCTGCGCAAAGGCCGGGATCCCCCTGCTGTAAGCAAAATACGAGAAAAGGCTCTCTGCCAAAACCGGCAGAGAGCCTTTTTTGCATCTCAGCTCCTGAAAAGCAAGCCCACATTTCTCTTTTTGCGGCAGTTCCCGCCCAGCCGCCAGACAAGCCAGGCATAGAGCAGGTTCATGGCCAGGATGGCCGCACACCACAGCACCGTCTGCCGGGGGGTCTGCTGATAGACCAGCAGGAACGGGTAAGGCCCGGTGATGAGCCGCTGGTAATTGGCCCAGAGGGCCACAGAGCCATAGAGCATCGTGGGAACCAGCGCCAGCGGAACGCACCGCGCAGGCAGCTTTGGCTCCCGTTCCAGCAGGACAAAGGAGACAAAGGCACACAGCGGGTTGAGCAGATGGTGGTAGAGCATGGAGCTCTCGGTCAGCAAAAACACCACGCCGCCCTGGTCGGCACAGTAGGGCCCCAGCACGAACACCACGGTCAGGAAGGTCATGGTCAGGCAGCAGGTGGCAACGAACTTGAGCATCTTGACCCAGCGGGGCAGTTGCCGCCCCGTGAACAGGCAGATCACCTGACACACCGCCACCAGCAGGCAGACGAAGAACGCAAAGACATTGGAGTTCTCGGTGTAAAAGGTGAAGGTCTGGCTGCCCACCGCTTCCCAGGTCATCCGGATGGCCACCGGCTCCCACCGCACGATGCAGAGGTTCAGGAAAATGGAACAGAGAATGGCGATCTTCTTGATCATTTTGCGGTATTGATGAAGCTGCGGTTGTCCCACAGGTACTTGATGCCGGAGATGGCAGTGGCAATGGCCACCAGCCAGCACAGCCAGTAAGAGAGGAACACACAGTCAGCGCCTATCATAACGGAATTGCCCCAGGTCAATGCGATGCCGAAGTAGTAGAAGATGATGGTCAGCATCTGCAGCACAGTCTTGACCTTGCCCCACATGTTGGCGGCGATCACCTTGCCGTCCTTGGCACCGGCGGCCACCATCCGCAGACCGGACACGGCAAACTCACGGGCCAGGATGATGCAGAGCACCACCGGGCTGCACACACCGTCCCGCAGCATGTAAATGAAGGCCACGGTGGTCAGCAGCTTGTCGGCCAGCGGGTCGGCAAACTTGCCAAAGTCGGTGACCATGTTCCACTTGCGGGCCAGATGGCCGTCCAGAAAATCGGTAAAGCTGGCCGCGGCAAAGATGATGCCCGCCACCAGATACCAGGTGGGATTGAAATCTTCCGTGCCGATCTGGGTCAGGGAAACGAAGACCATGAACACCGGCACCAGAATGATGCGGGTCAGGGTAAGTTTATTGGGCAGATTCATACAGATTCCTCCAATTTGTTATTTTGCAACCGTTCCGTACAGATCGTAAAGGTCACTGTCCTCCACCAGCACATCATAGAACTGGCCGGGGTAGAGCGTCTCCTCGCTGGAAACGCAGACATTGCCGTCCACCTCGGGGGCATCGCCGGTGGTGCGGCAGAGGTACAGGCCGCTCTCCTCGTCGATGCCGTCACAGAGCACACGGACGGTCTGGCCCACCTTTTCGGCCTGTTTCTGGGCCATGATGCCGGTCTGGATCTGCATCACCAGCTCTGCGCGCCGGTCCTTGGTCTCCTGATCGATCTGGCCGTCCATCTTTGCGGCCACGGTGTTCTCCTCGGCAGAATAGGCAAAGCAGCCCAGACGGTCAAATCTGACCTCCTTGACAAAGTTGCACAGGTCCTCGAACTGCTCCTCGGTCTCCCCGGGGAAGCCTGCGATCAGGGTGGTGCGCAGAGTGATGCCGGGGATCTCCCGGCGCAGCTTGCCGATGACCTCCAGCAGCTCCGCACGGGTGGAGCGGCGGTTCATGTTCTTGAGGATGGTATCGTTGCAGTGCTGGATGGGCAGGTCGAGGTAGGGCACCACCTTCTCGTTGCGCTTCATGGCAGCAATAAAGTCATCGGTGATGCGCTCGGGGTAGGCGTACATGATGCGGATCCACTCAAGGCCCGGCACCTTGTTCAGCTTGTCCAGCAGCTCACAGATGCTGCCGGGCTTGCCCCAGTCCTCGCCATAGGCGGTGGGGTCCTGGGCCACCACGATCAGCTCCTTCACGCCCTCACCGGCCAGCCAGCGGGCCTCGGCCACGCAGTCGGCCAGATCGCGGCTGTGCAGCGGGCCGCGGATGCCGGGGATGGCGCAGTAGTGGCAGCGGTTGTTGCAGCCCTCTGCGATCTTTAAGTACGCATAGTGGGCAGGCGTGCCGATGACACGCTTGCCGCCCAGCGGGAAGTCCTTTTTGGCACCGTAGCTTTCCAGATGGTTCTCACCGTGGAACAGGCGGGCCACGATGGTGTCAATGGCCTTGTTGGAGGCACAGCCCACCACAGCATCCACCTCGGGGATCTCCTCCTCGATCTGGCTGCGGTAACGCTCGGCCAGGCAGCCGGTGACGATGACCTTCAGCTCCGGGTTCTGCTGCTTGTAGGCGCAGGCCTCCAGAATGTTCTCAATGGCCTCGGTCTTGGCGCTCTCGATAAAACCGCAGGTGTTGACCAGAATAACATCGGCTTCGCCCAGGTCGGCCACCGTCTCGTGACCGGCCGAAAGCAGGATGTGCACCATCACGTCCAGATCGACCTGGTTCTTGGGGCAGCCAAGGGAAATACATGCAATTTTCATAAAAAGGGATACTCTCTTTCCTGTTTGTCAAATCTCCGTTGTATAACCTCTCCGTCATTGCTTCGCAATGCCACCTCTCCTAGTAGGAGAGGCCTTGGCAGTAAGGGAGAAGTTTCCCGTTTTGCCAAGGGCTCCCCTACTAGGGGAGCTGTCGAGCGGATGCGAGACTGAGAGGTTATACAACGGATCACTTATTCCTCTTCGATTCGCCGAATGGCTTCCTTAATGACGGAATACGAAAATCCCCGCCGCTGCAGGGCCGCAATGACCAGATCCCTGCGGCCCGCTTCCAGCTTTTTGCGGTAATGCCCCTCCACCAGAGCGGCGGCGGCTTCCAGCTCCGGGTCCTCGCCGGAAACATCGGGGGTGTAAACAGCATCCAGCGCCTGCTGGATCTCGCCTGCGGCCAGGCCCTTCTGCCGCAGATTCTGGGCAGCGGCGCGGCGGCTCTTTTTTGCCGCCAGCAGGGCGTGGGCACGGGTCTCGGCATAGCGGGCATCGTTGATATACTCCCGCTGCACCATCTCTGCCACCACGGCGGCACTGATCTGCTGGGTATAGCGGCGGTTCAGCCGCTCATACAGCTGGCCCGAGGAAAGCTCCTGCCCGGCCAGCAGCTCCATGGCCCGGGTGCGGGCCTTGGCGGCATCGGTAGATTTTTCCTCTTCGGCCAGCGGGCGGCGGCCACGGCTGTAAAAGGCCATTTACTCTTCCACCATGATATCCAGCTCACTCTCGCTGCTGCGGGCGGGAGCCTTGACCACCGGCTCCTTTGCTGTGGCAGGAGCGGCCGGTTCCCCCTCTGCAGGGGCAGCGGCAGCCTTGCCCCCCGGGCGGCGGGTGGCATAGAGCTTGTCGGCATTGGCGCGCACCTGACCCTCGATATCGTTGGCGATCTCGGGATTATCGCGCAGGAACTGCTTGGCATTGTCGCGGCCCTGACCCAGGCGGATATCGCCGTAGTTGAACCATGCACCACTCTTCTGAACGATGCCCAGCTTGACACCCAGATCGATGAGCTCACTCATCTTGGAGATGCCCTCGCCGAACATGATGTCGAACTCCGCCTCACGGAACGGAGGAGCCACCTTGTTCTTGACGATCTTGGCGCGGGTGTGGTTGCCGATGAACTGGCCAGAAGAATCCTTCAGGCCCTCCACGCGGCGGATATCGATGCGGACAGAGGAATAATACTTCAGGGCGCGGCCGCCGGTGGTGACCTCGGGGTTGCCGTAGACCACGCCGACCTTTTCACGCAGCTGGTTGATGAAGATGCAGACGGTGTTGGTCTTGCCGATGACGCTGGTCAGCTTGCGCATGGCCTGGCTCATCAGGCGGGCCTGCAGGCCCACATGGCTGTCGCCCATCTCGCCCTCGATCTCGGCGCGGGGCACCATGGCGGCAACAGAGTCCACAACGATGGCATCAATGGCACCGGAGCGCACCAGCGCCTCGCAGATTTCCATGGCCTGCTCACCGGTATCGGGCTGGCTGACCAGCAGGTTGTTGATATCCACACCCAGCGCCTCGGCATACACAGGGTCCAGCGCGTGCTCCACGTCGATGAAGGCAACATCGCCGCCCTTCTTCTGGGCTTCGGCCAGAACATGCAGGGCCAGCGTGGTCTTACCACTGGATTCGGGGCCGTACACCTCAATGATGCGGCCCCGGGGCACGCCGCCCACGCCCAGTGCCAGATCTAGGCCGATGCTGCCGGTCGAGATGGCATCCACCTGCATGGCGGCGTTGTCGCCCAGCTTCATCACAGCGCCCTTGCCGAACTGCTTCTCGATCTGGGCCAGTGCCGTGGCCAGCGCATCCTTCTTGGCACCGGGATCGATCTTCTGGGTCGCCGGGGCAACGTTGTTGTTCTGATTTTTTGCCATAGTGTCATGCTCCTTTGTCATCTGTTCCCGGCGCGGTGCGGCCAAACGCAGGCGCGGGCATTCCAATTCTTTCGGTACTAGTATAACACATTTTACAGATATTACAACAGGAAGTTGTAGATATTTTTATTGTTTTCTCGCCATCACACAGCGGTCATTGCCGCCAAAGTCTTTTCTGCACGCGATCTCCGTCCACCCGTTGGCGGCAAGCAGAGCCGTTACAGCTTCCCGCTGCTGCCAGCCGATCTCCAGGGCAAGGGCACCGCCGGGGCGCAGAACTTTCTGGTAGTGTTCCGCAATGGCGCGGTAAAATACCAGCCCATCCTCCCCCGCTTCCAGCGCCATGGCAGGCTCCTGCGCCACCTCGGGCTGCAGCGCGCCCATCTCGGCAGCGGTCAGGTAAGGCGGGTTCGACACAATGAGGTCGAGCTGCCCCTCCGGCAGGGTCTGCCAGTAGGTGAACAAATCTCCCTGCACCGGGGTGATGGTCAGTACCGGGGAGAGATGGGCGTTCTGCTCCAGATAGCGGTATGCCGCAGGGCTCTTCTCCAGACTGGTGACCTGTGCCGCCGGGTAGAAGCGCTTCACGCCCAGCCCCAAACAGCCCGTGCCGGCGCAGAGGTCGAGCACCTGGGGTGCCTCCACCCCAGCCAGCATTCCGGCGGCGGCTTCGGCCACCACCTCAGTATCGGCCCGGGGGCAGAGCACGCCGGGGCCGACAGCCAGCTCAAAGTCAAGGAAGGGCCAGCTGCCGCAGAGGTACTGCAAAGGCTCCCGGGATGCGCGGCGGGCCGTCAGGGCTTCCAGCCGCTCTGCCTGCTCTGCGCCCAGCGGAGCATCGGCAAGGCGGGCATCCCCGCCCACTGCCAGCCGGAAGAGCTCGGCCGCGTCAAAATCTGAGTCGGGGCAGCCTGCGGCGCGCAGGCGTGCCTCCACCTCCCGGACTGCCGCCCGGGGCAGCATCCCTGCGGTTACCATCTGCCGTCCTCCGGGTCCTCGGGCAGGACCGGCGTGACGGCGGCAATGGCCACCTCGATCATGCTGTCGTCCGGCTCAAACACGGTCAAATGCTGCACCCAGATGCCGGGCTGCCGGATGATGCGGGTGGCGATGTTGTCCGACCGGCCGCACCACTTGAGCAGCTCGTAGCTGATGCCCATGACCAGCGGCAGGAGCAGCAGCTTGAACACCACCCGCAGGCTGGTGCTGGACCAGGGCAGCACGCTGTACAGGAACACGCTGACGATGACCACCAGGATCAAAAAGCTGGTGCCGCACCGGGGGTGGAAGCGGGTATATTTGCGGACATTTTCCACCGTGAGGGGGTCTCCGGCCTCGTAGCAGGCAATGGTCTTGTGCTCGGCTCCGTGGTACTCGAACACCCGGTGGATCTCCTTCATCCGGGAGATGGCGGCCATGTAGGTCAGGAAGATGGCGACCTTGAGCACCGCCTCCAGCACCACCTTGGCCCAGCGGCCCAGCGACACCAGATGGTTCAGGCCGCCCACCAGCACCGTGGGCAGAACGGTGAAGAGCAGGATGGCAAACAACCCGCCGATCACGGCAGCTGCCGCCAGCATGATATCTTCGGCCTTTTTGCCCAGATGGTCGCCCACCCATTTTTCAAAGGCGGTCTCCTCTTCGGCGGGGTCGTAGTCGTCCCCCATGCTCACCTGTGCCGAGTACATCATGTACTTGTATCCCATGATCAGGCTTTCGATCATCGAGATGGCTCCCCGTACCAGCGGGATCTTCGTCCACACGCCGTGGGTGGGGGTGGGCTCGACCTTGGTCTCAATGGTGCCATCGGGCTTGCGGACGGCACAGCAGATGTTTTTCGGGCCCCGCATCATAATGCCCTCCATCAGGGCCTGCCCGCCCACACTCGTCTTGAAGCGTTCCTTGTTCGGTTGATTCATTGGCTCTCCTATGGGGCGCTGCGGCCCCTCTCTATCGTAAAAACTGCCCCTCTATCTTACCAGATAAATATGGACAATCTCTTATCGTTTATAGATCGGCAGGCCCAGGGTGACCACCGTGCCCCGGCCCAGCGTGCTCTTGAGGTCCATGGTGCCGTCCAGCGCGGTCATAATGGAATCCACCAGCGCAAGGCCGATGCCGCTGCCCCGCACCGAGTTGCTGCCCTTGTAAAACTTGGTCTTGACGTTTTCCAGATCCTCCGGCGGGATGCCGCGGCCCTGATCGATGATCTCGATGAAGGCTTTGTACTCGCCCTGCCAGATCTTGACCGTGATGCGTCCGCCGGGGGCCGAATACTTGATGGCATTGTCCAGAATGTTGATGAACACCTGCCGCAGGCGGTCGGGGTCGGCGTAGACCGGGATCATCTCCTCCGGCTCCGCATAGGCCAGCAGAAGCCCCTCCCGCTGGATGCGCGCTTCACAGAAAAGGACAGCGTCCGTCAGCTCGGCCACAAGATCCAGGGGGCGGCACTCCATTTTCAGGCGGCCATTCTGCAGGCGGCTGAAATCCAGCAGCTCCTCCACCATGTTGTACAGGCGGGCGGTCTCGTTGTTGATGATCTCCAACCCCTTGCGGTAGTTCTCATCGGTGGGATCATCCAGGGTGCGCAGGGTCTCCACCCAGCCCCGGATGGAGGTGAGCGGCGTGCGCAGCTCATGGGAGACCGAGCTGATGAATTCATTCTTCATCTTCTCCGTCTCTTCCAGCCCCTCGGCCATCTGATTGATGGTGCCGCGCAGGCGGTCCACCTCGTCCCGCTCGTCACCGGTCACAGGCAGGCGGACATCCAGTTCTCCCCGGGCGATGCTGGCGGCGATCCGCTCCACCTGCCCCAGCGGCACCACGATGCCCCGCACGAAGTACAGACCAGAGGCCACTGTAAAGCCCAGAATGGCAGCCACCACGATCAGGCTGACGATGAAAACGCTCTTCAGCTGCGCCTGCACCAGCGTCAGACTGGTGACAAGGCGCATGGCAGCCACGTCCTCGGCCGCATAGGGCACCAGACTGCATACGGCCATGACCGTTTCCCCGCTGGCGGTGCGGTAGATGGCCACACCCACGCCGTCCGGTGCATCCTGCGCCTTGTTAAAATCGTCCTGCACCACGATGCCGTCCGCACCTGTGCCGCTGGACGAGGCGATCACGCCGCCGTAACCGTCCAGCAGCATGAACTCATATTTGTCTTTATCCGCAAACTGCTCCACCATCCGGCGCAGGGCCACACTGCGGTTGGCCGCGGTCTTCTGAGCCGTGTCGCCGGTGTACATTTTCAGCTGACCGTTGATGGAGGAAAAACGCCGCATCATGGTCTGCTGGACGCTGTTGTAGTAGCTGCGGCCGAAGTTGTACACGAACATGCTCTCCACCAGCAGCACCAGCAGCACGGTCAGGAACAGGCTTCCCCGCAGCCAGCGGTTGGTAATCCCACTGCGCATTGCTTTTCCTCCTTTCTGTTAGTAATCCTGGCTCTCCTATTGGGAGAGCTGTCGAGCACAGCGCAACTGAGAGTTTTTTCTTTACTCCTCCCACCGGTAGCCGTAGCCCCACACTGTCATAATGTGGGTGGGGTGGCTGGGCTCATCTTCCACCTTCATCCGCAGACGGCGGATGTTCACATCCACGATCTTCACATCGCCGAAGTAGTTCTCGCCCCACACGCCCTTCAGGATCTTTTCCCGCACCAGCGCGATGCCGGGGTTGTGGAAGAACAGCTCCATGATCTGGAACTCCACCTGGGTCAGCTCGATCTGCCGCCCGGCCTTGAGGAGAACACGGCGGTTCTCATCCAGCACAAATTCCCCGCTGACCAGCGTGGTGGGGGCATTTTCGTCTGCAGCGGAGCCGCCGCCCGAGCGGCCCACCCGGCGGCAGAGGGCCTCCACACGGGCCAGCAGCTCACTGACGCTGAAAGGCTTGGTCATATAGTCATCCGCGCCGATGGACAGGCCGCGGATCTTGTCCTGCTCCTGCCCCTTGGCACTCAGGATGATGATGCCGATCTTCTGGTCGGTGCGGCGGATGGTCTCGCAGAGCGAGAACCCATTCATGCCGGGCAGCATCACATCCAGAATGGCAGCATCACAGCCGGGCTTCTGCTCCAGCAGAGGCAGGGCGGCTTCGGCGCTGTCGGCCTCCACCGCCTCCATCCCCGCCAGCCGCAGGTTCAGCGCGATCATCTCGCGGATGCTGGCTTCATCCTCTACCACAAGTACCTTGACCATCTAAGACCTCCATATTTTTCTGCCTTCTCCCTCTGCCCAAGAGCACACGGAGAAGCATTTCACCTCAGAACACCCAGCCTGCATCCGGTAAACTTCTGCAAAACTGAGCGGCATCATCAATTCAACCGGTACAACGACCGGGACAGTCGATAGCTCTGATCCTTCAGCACCACGTCCGGCCCGAACTTGGCCTGCATCTGGCGGGATGCCACCACGCCCAGGCGGGTCCAGCCCGCCGCGCTCTCGCTGGAAGGAACCAGGCGCATGGTCAGCACCAGTTTCCCCTCGTCCACGGTGCGCAGCTCCACGGCTTCCTCTCCCTCAGCGCTGTCGGTGAGCATCAGGTTGCCCTCCCACTCGGCAGGCAGCTCAATGTAGCAGCTGCTCTCCTCGTCCAGCAGGCCGAAGCTCTTTTCCGGCTCCGGGCTGGTATAGTCCATCCAGACGATAAAATCCATTCGTCGGCTCTGGCTCAGGTTCAGCAGGCCCGCTTCGTCGGGCTGGGTGGGGATCTCCACGATGCCGTCGCCGTCCAGATCCCGGCTGACCAGCGTGGAGACATTGCGCAGGGACGCATTGTACAGCTCACTGGTGCTGATCTGCTCCGCGGGCAGCATCTGCTGGCTTTCCTCATCGAAGTAGAGCAGCACCGTGGCCAGATTGTTGCCCGAGAGGCCGGTCCAGCCGTCCAGCACCAGATAGCGCTTTCCGTCCGCTCCCAGGCCCGCCGCCACAGCGGCACAGCCCGAGAACTTATCTGCCGAAAGGCCCATGACAGCCACCTGCTGGAACATCCCGTCCCGGTCAACGGTCAGCAGCTCGATCTGCACCCCGCCGTCCTCCAGCGTGGACATCAGGATCAGATCCTCGTTGCCGCCGCCGGTGATATCCTCCACCAGATACTGCTCATAGGACTGTTCCAGAATGGCATTGACCGTGCCGTTCTCGTAGGAGTACACCGCCAGATAGCTGTCGCCCTGCGCGGCGAGGTACCCCACTACCAGCTGGGTGGCGGCACCATCCTGCAGCTGTGCCAGCCGGACATTGTCCACTGTATCCGCCAGACCCTCGATGCTCTGGCGGACCTGCCACACGCCTGCGGCATCCTTCTGCAAAAATGCAATGCAGACGTTGGAGCTCTGGGCCGTGGTGTAGAGAACAGCGGCATCCTGCTGGCCGTCACCATCCAGATCCTGCAAAAGGAACGGCGAGAGCAGCTCCCCCTGCATCGGGTATTTCAGCTGGGCGCTCTCCCCCAGCCATTCGTTCAGGGCATTTTGCAGTGCACCGTAGTCGCCCGGAAGGCGCGGGGCACGCAGCAGCTCCTCCACCTGCACATTTTCCGACATCGGAAGGCCGCACGCCGAGAGCAGGCCCATCATGCAGCCTGCACTCAGCACCAGAAACCGTCGTCTTTTCAACCGCCGCCCCTCCCTTCTGTGGAAAATTCGCAAAGTCGTGCAGAAATACAGTATAATTATAGCATTCTTGCCCCGCCATCACAAGCCCCAGCTGCTAACGCCCAACCGGGCAGCGGGGTGTTCCCAAAGCAAGTGTCCGCTGGGGTGGAACCCTGCTGCCGCAGGCAGTAGGGCGGGCGATGGAATGGCCCGTTTCACTTGCGTGGGAATGCCGCGCTGCCCAGTCCACACGATGCAAAAAAGGCCCTTTCCCCGAAGGGAAAGAGCCTTTGTTACACTGTTTGAACAGTCAGAGTCGATCAGACGAGCTCCAGAACTGCCATCTCAGCAGCGTCGCCGCGGCGAGCGCCGATCTTGATGATGCGGGTGTAGCCGCCGTTGCGGTCAGCGTACTTGGGGCTGATCTCATCAAACAGCTTCTTTGCAACATCTTCCTTGGTGATGTAGGCGTAGACCTGACGCTTGGTGTGCAGGTCGCTGGCCTTACCCAGGGTGATCATCTTCTCGGCCATGGAACGAACGTCCTTAGCGCGAGTGACAGTGGTCTCAATCTTGCCATTCTCTAACAGGTAGGTGACCATAGCGCGCATCATAGCGTTGCGGCTGTCGCTGGTTCTACCGAGCTTTCTGGTACCGGGCATCCCGTTTCACTCCTTATTATTTTAGTTACTCATCGTCTGTGTTCAGCTTGAAGCCCAGGGAGTCCAGCTTTGCCATGACTTCTTCCAGGCTCTTGCGGCCGAGGTTACGGACTTTCATCATCTCGTCCTCGCTCTTGCTGACCAGATCCTCCACCGTGTTGATACCGGCGCGCTTCAGGCAGTTGAAGGAACGGACGCTCAGATCCAGCTCTTCGATGGTCATCTCCAGAGCCTTTTCCTTATCGTCGTTGGTCTTCTCCACCATGATCTCCGTACCGGCAGCCTCATCGGACAGGTTGACGAAGAGGTTCAGGTGCTCGGTCAGCACACGGGCAGCCAGAGAAACGGCTTCCTGTGCATTGATCGTGCCATCCGTCCAAACCTCGATGGTCAGCTTGTCGTAATCGATGGCCTGTCCAACACGGGTGCTCTCAACGTTATAATTCACCTTGAGCACGGGGGTGTAAATGCTATCGACGGGAAGAGTGTTGATATCGTTCTTCTCGACGATGGCCTGCTTGTTGCGCTCTGCAGGCACATAACCGCGGCCCTTATCGAAGGTGAGCTCCATGACGAGCTTGCCGCCCTCGCCCAGGGTTGCAATGTGCCATTCAGGGTTCAGGATCTCAATATCGTCGCCCTGCTTGATGTTGTCCGCAGTAACCTCACAAGGGCCGACTGCCTCAACACGCACTGTCTTCGGCCCGTCGGTGTACAGCTTTGCAGCAATACCCTTCAGGTTCAGGACAATTTCGGTAACGTCTTCCTTGACGCCCTCAATGGTGGAGAACTCGTGAACCACGCCGTCGATCTTGACGCTGGTCACGGCGACACCGGGCAGAGAGGAAAGAAGCACACGACGCAGGCTGTTGCCCAGTGTGATGCCAAAGCCACGCTCCAGAGGCTCCGCCACGAATCTGCCGTAGCGACCGTCCGGGGACAGGCTTGCCGTTTCGATTTTGGGACGTTCAATCTCCATCATATCTATGCCCTCCTTGTCAAACCGATGTTGCCATCGGCCCATTATTAAATTCTTTTAAAAAGAATGCGAAAGGTCGCCATCCAGAAGGAAGGCTTCCCCTTCTTAATGGATTACTTGGAGTACAGCTCGACGATGAGGTGCTCTGCAACTTCGTAGTCGATGTCGCTGCGCTCGGGGAGCTTGGTCACAACACCCTTCAGGGTGCCGGCCTCACGGTTCAGCCAGGAAGGCAGAGCCACAACGGGAGCCTCGGGGCCAACGAGCTTTGCGAACTTAGCAGAAGAACGGCTGGACTCACGAACTTCGATCACGTCACCGGCCTTGACCTGGTAGGAAGGAATGTTGACCTTCTTGCCATTGACGGTGAAGTGAGCGTGGCTCACCAGCTGACGAGCGTCGCGGCGGGTCTGAGCAAAGCCCAGGCGGAACACGACGTTGTCCAGACGGCACTCCATGATCTGGAGCAGGTTCTCACCGGTCTTGCCGGGGCGAGCCTCAGCACGCAGGTAAGCATTGTGGAACTGCTTCTCCAGGACGCCGTAGATAAACTTAACCTTCTGCTTCTCCTTCAGCTGAGATGCGTACTCAGACTGCTTCTTGCGGACATTGCCGTTGGAGTTGCGGGTGGTATTCTTCTTTGCATAGCCCATGACCGCAGGAGAAATGCCCAGGGCCTTGCAACGCTTTGCGATAGGCTGCGTATTCTTTGCCATAATTCAATTTCCTCCTTCGATCAGACACGACGGCGCTTCGGGGGACGGCAGCCGTTGTGGGGGATGGGAGTCACGTCCTTGATCAGGGTGACTTCCAGGCCGGTAGCCTGCAGCGCACGGATAGCGGACTCACGGCCAGCGCCGGGGCCCTTGACGTAGACTTCAACAGTCTTCATGCCATGCTCGATTGCAACCTTAGCTGCGGTCTCGGCAGCAGACTGGGCTGCGAACGGGGTGCTCTTACGGCTGCCACGGAAGTTCAGGGAGCCAGAGGAGCACCAGGACACTGCATTACCCTGCAGGTCGGTGATGGTAACGACAGTATTGTTGAAGGTAGACTGGATATGAGCCTGACCAGCAGCAATGTTCTTGCGCTCTTTCCGCTTCATGCGGACATTTGCGCCCTTCTTGGCGTTATTTGCACTTGCCATTTCTCAAATCCTCCTTACTTCTTCTTGTTAGCGACAGTGCGCTTGGGACCCTTGCAGGTACGTGCATTGGTCTTGGTGCGCTGGCCGCGGCAGGGCAGATTCTTGCGATGGCGGGTGCCACGGAAGGACTGGATCTCAACCAGGCGCTTGATGTCCAGAGCAACGTTGCGGCGCAGGTCGCCCTCAACGATGATGTTAGCCTGATCGATGTAGTCACGGATCTTAGCCTCTTCTTCCAGAGTCAGGTCCTTGACGCGGGTATCGGGGTTGATGCCAGTTGCTTCCAGGATCTTGTTAGCAGTGGTCTGACCGATACCGTAAACGTAGGTGAGACCCACCTGAACGCGCTTCTCGCGGGGCAGGTCAACGCCGGCAATACGTGCCATAGTAGTATCCTCCAAAATCATCCCATGTCAGTGTCGGGGTCTGCGCCGGGACTCTACGCACTTGACCCCCAGGCGCCCGAATTAGCCCTGGCGCTGCTTATGCTTGGGGTTCTGGCAGATGACCATCACGCGGCCTTTGCGGCGGATGACCTTGCACTTTTCGCAGATGGGTTTCACGGAAGGCTTGACCTTCATGATGTTGAACCTCCTTTTGGTTGATGCCCTGGCACTTATTTGGAGCGCCAGGTGATGCGGCCCTTTGACAAGTCATAGGGCGACATTTCTACGGTAACCTTGTCCCCGGGCAGGATACGGATGAAATTGGTCCGCAGCTTGCCGGAGATGTGCGCTAAGAGGATGTGCCCGCTGGGAGTGAGCTTCCCGGTGTTCTTATCCTCGCTCAACATTTCCACCTTAAAGATGGCGTTGGGCATGGCTTCACGCACGATGCCTTCGATCTCGATAACGTCTTCTTTAGACAAGCTATTTGCCTCCTCATTGGATCTGCTCAGTTTGCCATGAATTGACGGACAGGCGGCGATAACCGCCACATACTTCTTCTCCTGCGGCACAAAATCCGCAAAGTGGGCAGAAAATCCCTGTCCACCGAGAAAGCATCTGGCTGTCACGGCCATTTATAGATTATACACCTTTTGCAATAGATTTGCAAGTGTTTTTTCCGTATTTCCGATAAAAAATTCTTGTATTTTCAAACCGGCCGTTTCCCCGCCCCGGTTTTGCGCTTCTCCACCGGGAAGATGAAAATTTTTCACCAAAACTTGTCAGAATTGCACAAAGGACGTGCTCCGGATGCAAAAAGACCTCCCGTTTCCGGGAGGCCTTGGGGGATGCTGTACCGGTTTGCTTACTTCAGGCAGAAGGTCTCGGGATCAAAATCGGGATCATCCCAGAAGCGGGTCATGATCTCGGTGTGATCCTTCAGGATCGCGTTCGAGTGCTCGAAGTGCGCTGCCAGACCGCCGTCCTTGGTCTTGACCGTCCAGCCGTCCTTGGCCTGGGTGATCTTGCAGTCGTACTGGCAGATCATAGGCTCAATGGCAATGGTCATGCCGGGCACAAGGCGGGGGCCGCGGCCCTGATGGCCGTAGTTGGGCACCTCGGGGTCCTCGTGCAGTTCACGACCGGTGCCGTGGCCCACGAACTCCCGGACCACGGAGAAGCCTGCGTCCTCGCAGTAGCTCTGCACCGCATAGCCGATATCACCGATGCGGTTGCCGGCCTTTGCCTGCTCGATGCCCTTGTACAGGGCTGCCTTGGTCACATCCAGCAGGCGCTGTGCTTCCAGGTCGACCTTGCCCACCGCATAGGTGCAGGCATTGTCGCCATTGAAGCCATCGACCTTTGCACCGGTGTCGATGCTGACGATGTCGCCCGGGCGGATGACGATATCATGCGACGGGATGCCATGGATGATGGTGTCATTCAGGCTGATGCAGGCCGTTCCCGGGAAACCGTACAGTCCCTTGAAGTTGGGGGTACCGCCGTGCTTTACGATGAAATCGTAGATCAGCTTATCCAGTTCCCAGGTGGTCATGCCAGCCTCAATGTGCTGGCCGCCGTACTTCAGGGCAGCTGCGCTCAGGGCATTGGCCCTGCGCATTCCGTCCAGTTCTTTCGCATTCTTGATTTGGATCACGATTATGCCTCCAGTGCCTTCATCACTTCAGCGGTCGTCTCCTCGATGGAGGGGCAGAAGGGGATCACGGCCAGCTTGCCGCGCTCACGGTAGAACGCCACCAGCGGCTCGGTCTGCTCGTGGTAAGCCTTCAGGCGATCCAGAACGGTAGCGGGCTGGTCGTCCTTGCGGATGACGGTCTTGCCGCCGCACAGGTCGCACACGCCCTCGACCTTGCTCTTCTTGTTGATGATGTGGTAGCTTGCGCCGCACTTCTCGCAGACGCGGCGGCCGCTCATCCGCTCCACGATGACATCGTCCGCCACAGACAGCTCCAGCACCTTGTCGATGCGGATGCCCATGGTCTCGATGGCCTCGGCCTGAGCGATGGTGCGGGGCACGCCGTCCAGGATGAAGCCGTTGGCGCAGTCGTCCTGTGCCAGGCGTTCCTTCAGGATGCCGATGATGACCTCATCGGGCACCAGAGCGCCAGCGTCCATGAAGCTCTTTGCCTTCAGGCCCATCTCGGTGCCTTCCTTGACAGCAGCGCGCAGGATGTTGCCGGTGCTGATGGAGGGGATGTTCAGCTTTGCGCAGATGATCTCGGCCTGGGTGCCTTTGCCCGCGCCGGGTGCGCCTAACAGAATCAGATTCATAGGTATTCTTCCTTTCCTCTATCAAAGGAGCCTTTTTTTGATGTTTGAAGGAACTAACGCCCCTTCAAAGCAAAAAAGCACTGAAAAGTACGAGCATGCTCCCCTTTCCAGTGCTTTCTCACATCAGTGCTTTTGTTTTAGATCAGCCAAGGAAACCCTTGTGGTTGCGCATCGTCATAAAGCTGTCGAGGCTGCGGGTGGTATCAAGTGCCACACCAACCACGATCAGTAGGCTGGTACCGCCCAGCTGGATGCTCATACCGGTCAGGTTGCCCAGAATGATCGGCAGTACAGCCACCGCAGCCAGGAAGATGGCACCCATGAGGGTGATCTTGTTCAGGGTGCGGGTCAGGAAATCGCTGGTCGGCTTGCCGGGACGGAAGCCGGGGATCGAGCCGTTGTTGCGGCGCAGATTGTTGGCGATCTCAACGGGGTTGTACTGGATGGCCACATAGAAGTAGTTGAAGGCCAGGATCAGCAGCAGGTAGATCACGATGTAGAGCAGCGACGTGTAGTTGAAGGTATGGAAGAAAGCATACCAGAACGGATGTGCTGCCTGATCGATCTGCAGGAAGCTGCCGATGGTGCCGGGGATCGAAACCATCGCGGAAGCGAAGATGATGGGCATCACGCCGCTCATGTTCAGCTTCAGGGGCAGGTAGCTGTTCTGCCCGCCCATCTGCTTGCGGCCCACCACACGCTTGGCATACTGGATGGTGATGCGGCGCTCAGCGTTGGTCATAACAACGATGAACACGATCACAACCAGTGCCAGCACCAGCAGCAGGGGCAGCAGGATATAGAACCGGGTCTCGCCTGCAGCGGCGCGGGTCAGCAGACCCGTGACGGTGGTGTAGACGCTGGACCAGTTGGAAACGATCGAGGAGAAGATCAACAGAGAGATACCGTTGCCGATACCCTTGTCGTCGATCTGCTCACCACACCAGGTGATCAGCTGCGCACCTGCGGTAAAGGTGGCAATGATGACAACGGCGGTAAAGATACCGGCCGTGCCGCTGGTGTACTTCAGTGCGCCCATATTGCGGATCACGAAGTAGTAGCCGAGGCTCATCACCAGAGCGATGACACCGCCGACATACCGGGTGATCTGCTGCATCTTCTGCTGGCCGTCGGCTTCCTTCGCCATGTTTTCCAGGGCGGGGATTGCAACGGTGAGCAGCTGCACAATGATGGAAGCGTTGATATAAGGCGTCACACCTAACGCGAAGAGTGTGCACCGAGACAGGGCACCACCGCTCATCATATCGAGATACGAGAGCATATTGCCGTTGGAGAACATCTGGTTCAGTGCAGAACCGGTGATGAACGGAACGGGGATGGCGCTGCCCAGACGATACACCACGAGGATCGCCAGCGTGAACAGGAGACGATTTTTAAGCTCGGGAATCTTCCATGCGTTACGGAATGTCTGGAACACCTTACATCACCTCAGCCTTTCCGCCTGCCTTCTCGATTTTCTCTTTGGCAGAAGCGGAATAGGCTGCGGCCTTGACGGTCAGAGCCTTGGTCAGCTCGCCGTTGCCCAGGACCTTAACACCGTCCAGAGTCTTCTTGACCAGACCCTTTGCCTTCAGAGCCTCGGTGTCAACGACATCGCCAGCGTTGAAAGCTGCTTCCAGGTCAGCCACGTTAACAATGGCGTACTGGGTAGCAAAGATGTTGTTAAAGCCAACCTTCGGCAGGCGGCGTGCCAGAGGCATCTGGCCGCCCTCGAAACCAGCGTGCTTCACGCCGGAACGGGCCTTCTGGCCCTTGCTGCCGAAACCGGCAGTCTTGCCATTGCCGGAGCCAATGCCGCGGCCCTTGCGGGTCACAGCCTTGTTTGCACCGGGAATAGCGTGCAGTTCATGAAGTTTCATTATGCGTATACCCCCTGCTATTAGGCTTCGGTGACGCTGAGCATAAAGCCGATCTTTGCGATCTTGCCCTGCGTAGCGGCATTGTCAGGCTGAACGGTAACGTCGCCCGGCTTCTTCAGGCCCAGGGCCTCAGCGGTAGCGATCTGCTTAGCGCCGCGGCCGATCAGGCTCTTCTTCAGCTCGATCTTGAGCATCTTATCTGCCATGGTTTGTTACCTCCTTAACCCAGAATCTCACTCACGGTCTTGCCGCGCTTCTCAGCGACGGACTCCGCGCTGACCAGGCCGCACAGACCTGCGAAGGTAGCAGAAACAACGTTGATGGGGTTGTTGGAACGCATAGACTTCGCACGGACGTCCTTGATGCCAGCAGCCTCAATGACGGCACGCACAGGGCCGCCGGCGATCATGCCGGTACCGGGTGCAGCCGGCTTGAGCAGAACGGCACCTGCGCCGTACTTGCCGACGATCTCGTGGGGGATGGTGGTGCCCTTCAGGGCAACCTTGTGCATGTTCTTCTTTGCAGCAGCCTCGCCCTTGCGGATTGCCTCAGGCACTTCGCCAGACTTGCCGATGCCATAACCGATGGTGCCCTTGCCGTCGCCCACGACAACCAGAGCGGCAAACTTCATGATGCGGCCGCCCTTGACAGTCTTGGAAACGCGGTTGATGGAGACAACCTTGGTGATCATGCCGTCGTCTTCACGGTTTCTCATAGCCATAATGTGTTTCCTCCTCTCATTACAGCTTCAGGCCGCCCTCACGGGCGCCATCAGCCAGGGCCTTAACACGGCCATGATAAACGTAGCCACCACGGTCGAACACGACCTCGGTGATGCCCTTCTCCAGAGCCTTTGCTGCGACCTTCTTGCCGATCTCAGCTGCGGCCTCGACGTTGCCGCCGAAACCATTGAAGTCCTTGTCCATAGTGGATGCAGACACCAGGGTCACGCCCTGCTCATCATCGATGATCTGAGCGTAAATGTGCTTGGCGGAGCGGAAAACATCCAGACGGGGACGTGCTGCGGTGCCGCTGATCTTGTTACGAACGCGGCGATGACGACGAAGACGAGCTTCGTTCTTGTCGATCTGCTTAACCATTGTCTTTCACTCCTTACCTTATTTCTTGCCCTTGCCGGCCTTGCCTTCTTTGTGCTTGACAACCTCGCCTGCGTAGCGGATGCCCTTGCCCTTGTAGGGTTCGGGCGGCTTCTTGGCGCGGATCTCGGCGGCGTACTGGCCCACCTTCTGCTTGTCAATACCAGTGACAGAGAAGTGGTTGGGGTCCTGCCACACAATGGTGCAGTCCTCGGTATCGGGGACATTCACCTGGTGGGAGAAGCCCAGGTTCATAACCAGGTTGGAGCCCTGCTTCTGGCAGCGCAGGCCAACGCCCACGATCTCCAGCTTCTTCTCGTAGCCGTTCACAACACCGTTGACCATGTTAGCGATGTTGGTACGGGTCAGGCCGTGCAGGCTGCGGGCCTTGGGATCGTCATTGGGGCGGGTAACCAGAACTTCATTGCCCTCGACCTTAACGGTCATCAGGGGGTGGAAGTTGGAATTCAGGCTGCCCTTGGGGCCCTTGACAGCGACAGTGTGTGCTGCTTCATCAACAGTAACAGTGACGCCGGCAGGAATGACGATGGGTTTTCTTCCAATTCTCGACATTGTCTTTTACCCCTTTCTTACCACACAAAGGCCAGGACCTCGCCGCCAACGTGCGCAGCACGAGCAGCCTTATCGGTCATGATGCCCTTAGAGGTGGAAATGATTGCGGTGCCCAGGCCCTTCATGACCTTCGGCATATCCTCGCAGTTGGTGTAGATGCGCAGGCCGGGCTTGGACACGCGGCGCAGGCCAGAGATAACGGGCTCGCCGTTAGCCTGGTACTTCAGGGTGACAACGATGGTGCCCTGAACGGTGTCGTTCTTCACCTGCATGCCCTTGATGTAGCCCTCGTCAACCAGAATCTGGCAGATAGCCTTCTTCATGTTGGAAGCGGGGATCTCCACAGAAGGGTGTTTGGCAGTGCTAGCGTTGCGGATGCGAGTCAGCAGGTCCGCGATAGGATCAGTAATCTGCATGTGCCACTAACCTCCTTAGATTAGCTCTCATTTGTTTTATAATGATACCGCCCCGAAACATGCTTGCCCCGGGGCGGATATCCGACATTCTATCCAGCCCTCTGGCTTGATTACCAGGAAGCCTTCTTCACGCCCGGGATCTCGCCCTTGTAGGCCAGCTCACGGAAGCACACACGGCACACGCCGTACTTGCGCAGCACGGAGTGGGGGCGGCCGCAGATGCGGCAGCGGGTGTATGCACGGGTAGAGAACTTAGCAGGACGAGACTGCTTCAGCTTCATAGACAGTTTAGCCATTGTACCAATCTCCTCCTTAGTTATTCTCGGTAGCGAACGGAGCGCCCAGAGCCTTCAACAGCTCCTTGCCCTCTTCGTCGGTCTTAGCGGTGGTAACAAAGCAGACATCCATGCCGCGGACTGCATCGACCTTATCAAAGTCGATCTCGGGGAAGATGATCTGCTCCTTGATGCCGCATGCAAAGTTGCCGCGGCCGTCAAAGCCGTTGCCGTTGATGCCGCGGAAGTCGCGGACACGGGGCAGAGCGACGTTGAAGAAACGATCGACAAACTCGTACATACGCTCACCACGCAGGGTGACCTTGCAGCCGATGGGAGTGCCCTGGCGCAGCTTGAAGTTAGCAACGCTCTTCTTGGCACGGCAGACGACTGCCTTCTGGCCAGTGATCTGGCCCAGATCCTTCATAACAGCTTCCAGGATCTTCTCGTTGTCCTTGGCTTCGCCGCAGGCAACGTTGATGACGACCTTGTCCAGCTTGGGGATCTGCATAACGCTCTTGTAACCGAACTTAGAGTTCAGAGCAGGAGCAATTTCATTGACATACTGTTCTTTCAAACGAGCCATTGTTCCTTACTCCTTTCCTTACAGCTCAGCGCCGCACTTCTTGCAGACGCGGACCATCTTACCGTCCTTCTCGACGTGGCCCACGCGCACGGCCTTGCCGCACTTGGGGCAGATGGGCATGACCTTGGATGCGTACATAGCACCCTCAGCCTTCACGATGCCGCCCTGCTCGCCCTGACGACGAGGCTTGACGTGCTTGGTAACCATGTTCTGGCCCTCAACGATGACCTTGTTCTCAGAGGGGCTGACCTGCAGGACCTTACCAGTGTGGCCCTTGTCCTTGCCGCTGATGATCATAACGTTGTCGCCGGTTTTAACATGAAGATTATTCATTTTTAAAACCTCCTTACAGCGATTCCGGAGCCAGGCTCAGGATCTTGGTGTAGCCGGCATCACGCAGCTCGCGAGCAACGGGTCCAAAGATACGGGTACCCTTGGGGTTCTTGTCGGCCATAACGATAACGGCGGCGTTCTCATCAAAACGGATGTAGGAACCGTCGTCGCGGCGCACGCCATGCTTGCTGCGCACGATGACAGCCTTGACGACGTCGCCCTTCTTAACGGAGCCGCCGGGGGCTGCCTTCTTGACAGAGCAGACCACGACGTCACCAATGTTTGCGTATCTCTTGCGGGTGCCGCCCAGCACACGGAAGCACATCAGCTCCTTGGCACCGGTGTTGTCGGCAACTTTGAGATAAGTTTGCATCTGAACCATTTCAGATATCTCCTTTCAAACTGTTCAAAGCAGCGGGCAAAGATTACTTTGCCTTCTCAACGATACGGACCAGGCGCCAGCGCACATCCTTGCTCAGGGGGCGGCACTCCATGATCTCAACACGGTCACCGATACCGCACTCGTTCTGCTCGTCACGAGCCTTGAACTTCACGGTACGCTTCAGGATCTTCTTGTACAGGGGGTGCTGCACGCTATCCTTAACGGCAACCACGATGGTCTTATCCATCTTGTCGGACACGACAACGCCGACGCGGGTCTTTCTCAGATTACGTTCTTCCATCGTTTAACCTCCTTACTGCTTCTCAGCCAGAACGGTCATCACGCGGGCGATGTCCTTCTTGACTGCGTCGATGCGGCCGGGGTTCTCCAGCTGGTTGATGGCATGCTGGAAGCGCAGGTTAAACAGCTCAGCCTTCAGGTCGACCAGCTTGCTGGTCAGCTCTGCGGTCTGCATTTCGCGGAGTTCATTAGCCTTCATTGGTGCCATCCTCCTTCACGGAGTCCTCACGGACTGCAAATTTGCACTTGATGGGCAGCTTGTGCATAGCCAGGCGCAGAGCCTCGCGAGCAGTTGCCTCATCGACATCTGCCAGCTCGAACAGAACGCGGCCGGGCTTAACGACAGCGACCCAGTACTCGGGAGAGCCTTTACCGGAACCCATGCGGGTCTCAGCGGGCTTCTCAGTAACGGGCTTATCGGGGAAGATCTTGATCCACACCTTGCCGCCACGCTTGATGTAACGAGTCATGGCAACACGAGCAGCCTCGATCTGGGTGGAAGAGATCCATGCCGGCTCCAGAGCAACAAGGCCGTACTGGCCCTGGCACACCACGTTGCCGCGGGTAGCCTTGCCGGTCATGCGGCCGCGCTGAACGCGGCGGTACTTAACACGCTTAGGCAGTAACATTACTTGTTGCCTCCTTCCTTCTTCTGAGCGGTCTTAGCGCTCTTCAGGACCTCGCCCTTGTAGACCCACACCTTAACGCCGATGCGGCCGTAGGTGGTAGCAGCCTCAGCAAAGCCGTAGTCGATGTCGGCACGCAGGGTCTGCAGGGGGATGGTGCCCTCGTGATAGCTCTCAGTACGAGCGATATCAGCGCCGCCCAGACGGCCGGAGCACATAGCCTTGATGCCCTTAGCGGGAACGGTGGAACGATCGCGGGGGCTCATAGCATTGCGCATGCACTGCTTCATGGCACGGCGGAAGGTCACACGGTTCTCCAGCTGACGAGCGATGTCCTCAGCAACCAGCTGTGCGTTGGTGGAAGCGCTCTTGACCTCGATGACATTGACGATCACAGTCTTGCCATACTCCTTGGTCAGCTTGTTCTGCAGAGCAACGCGCTCCTCACCGCCCTTGCCGATGACCATGCCCGGCTTAGCGCAGTAGATGTTAACAGTCACGCGAGGAGCGGAAGTGGAAGGATCCACAGTACGCTCGATCTCGATCTTGGGGACACCAGCGTCCTTCAGCTGAGCCTTCAGCTCAGTGCGGATCTTGTGATCCTCGACGAGGTTATCGCTGAAATCCTTCTTGGAGGCAAACCAGCGGCTGTCCCAGTCTTTAATAACGCCGACACGAATGCCGTGCGGATTTACTTTCTGGCCCATTGTTTTCCCTCCTTACTCTTTCTCTTTCAGAACAACGGTCATGTGGCTGGTGCGCTTCAGGATGCGGTAGCCGCGGCCCTGTGCACGAGGCATCATGCGCTTCAGCGTGGGGCCGGGGCACACGTAGCACTCAGCAACGTACAGATTGTTCTTATCCATATTGAAGTTGTTTTCCGCATTAGCGGCTGCAGACTTCACCAGCTTCAGAAGGGGCTCACAAGCGGCCTTCGGGGTGTACTGCAGGATTGCCAGCGCTTCGTCCAGGGGCTTGTTACGGATCAGGTCCATAACGATAGACACCTTACGGGGACTAATGCGGGCATAACGAAGAATTGCCCGAGCTTCCATGTTGTGTTCCTCCCTCTATTATTTAGAATTACCGGTGTGGCCCTTGAAGGTACGGGTGGGAACGAACTCACCCAGCTTGTGGCCAACCATGTCCTCAGTCACATACACAGGCACATGCTTGCGGCCGTCGTGAACGGCAAAGGTGTGACCAACGAATTCGGGGAAGATCGTGGAGGCGCGGCTCCAGGTCTTGATGACCTGCTTCTTGCCGGAAGCGTTCATTGCTTCAACGTGCTTCAGAAGAGCAGCCTGGACGAAAGGTCCTTTTTTAATGCTTCTACCCATTGTCTTAAACTCCTCTCTTACTTACCTGCACGCTTCACGATGAGCTTATCGGAGCGCTTATGATGCTTGCGAGTCTTGAGACCCAGAGCGGGCTTGCCCCAGGGAGTCATAGGACCGGAGTGACCAACAGGTGCGCGGCCCTCGCCACCGCCGTGGGGGTGGTCGCAGGGGTTCATAACGGTACCACGGCTGCCGGGACGAACGCCCATGTGGCGCTTACGGCCGGCCTTGCCCAGGTTGACGTTCTCGTGGTCGATGTTGGAAACCTGGCCCACAACTGCGGTGCAGTTCACGGCCACGTTGCGCATCTCACCGGAGGGCAGACGAACCAGAGCGTAGCCATTCTCCTTAGCCATCAGCTGAGCCATGTTGCCAGCGGAACGAACCAGCTGAGCGCCGCGGCCGGGATACAGCTCGATGTTGTGGATGATGGTACCAACGGGGATGTTCTCGAAGGGCAGGCAGTTGCCGGGCTTGATGTCGGCAGACTTGCTGCTGATGACCACATCGCCCACCTTCAGGCCATCGGGAGCAATGATGTAGCTCTTGACGCCATCGGTGTACTCGACCAGAGCGATGAATGCGCTGCGGTTCGGATCATACTCGAGAGTCTTGACGGTAGCGGGGATATCGGTCTTCTGACGCTTGAAGTCGATGACACGATACTTGGTGCGGTTGCCGCCGCCCTGGTGGCGGACGGTGATACGACCGGTGTTGTTGCGGCCGCTGTGCTTCTTCATGGGCTCCAGCAGGCTGCGCTCGGGAGCGACCTTGCTCAGGACGCTGTAATCCGTGACGGTCATGCCGCGGCGGCCCGGAGTAGTGGGGCCATACTTCTTGATAGCCATTGTGCTATTCTCCTTTGTTTATCTTATGAATTATTATCGGGGTCATATCCCCATAGAGGAACCCTCGGCGGGTTCGGTTTAGACCATGCTGTTGAAGAACTCGATCTCCTTGGAGTCCTTGGTCAGGGTCACGATTGCCTTCTTGGAAGCGGCAGTGTAACCAGCATGCATGCCCTGGCGGCGGAAGCGGCCACGCACGGAAATGGTGTTGACCTTAGCGACCTTAGCGCCGGGGAACAGGGTCTCGACAGCCTGAGCGATCTCGACCTTGGTGGCATCAGTAGCAACCTTGAAGGTGTACTTCTTATCAGCGATGCCAGCCATGGAGTTCTCGGTAATGACCGGCTTCAGGATGATATCATGTGCGGTTTTCATTAGCCAAGCACCTCCTCGAGCTTCTTAGCTGCGTCGACGCTGATGATCAGCTTGTCGGCGTTCAGCACATCGTAGGTGTTCACGCTGCCTGCAAAGGTGGTCTTGACACCGGCAATGTTGCCAGCGCTCTTGACGAACTTTGCATCGACGGTCTCGTTGACCAGCAGGTTCTTCTTGCCAGCGCCAACAGCGTTCAGCATTGCAACCACAGCCTTGGTCTTGTACTCGTCGCAGGTGAACTTATCAACAACGACCATGTTGCCATTGGCAGCCTTGTCAGACAGAACGCTCAGCAGAGCCAGGCGCTTGACCTTGTTGTTGATGTGGTAGTTGTAGCTGCGGGGCTTGGGGCCCAGAGCAACGCCGCCGTGAGTCCACTGGGGAGCACGGATGGAGCCCTGACGAGCGTGGCCGGTGCCCTTCTGACGCCAGGGCTTCTTGCCGCCGCCGGAAACTTCCATGCGGATCTTGGTGTTCTGGGTGCCCTGACGCTGGTTGGCCAGGAAGTTCACCACAGCAATGTGGACAGCCTTCTCGTTCGGGGTGATACCGAACACGGCGTCGGAAAGCTCGATCTCGCTAACGTGCTGACCGTTCATATCGACTACATTAAACTTTGCCATTGTAGCTTTCCTCCTTACGCCTTCACGCTGTTGGCCAGAGTGACGATGGTGCCCTTGGAGCCGGGAACCGCACCCTTGACAGCGATCAGATTGTTCTCGGTGTCAACCTTGACAACGGTCAGGTTCTGCACGGTGACCCGCACAAAGCCCATGTGACCGGGCAGGCGCTTGCCGGGGAACACACGAGAGGGGTTGGAAATAGCGCCCATAGAACCTGCATGACGAGCAACAGGGCCGGTGCCGTGGCTCTCACGCAGACGGTGCTGGCCAAAGCGCTTGATAACGCCCTGGTAGCCCTTGCCCTTGGAAACGCCTGCAACGTCAACCTTGTCGCCTGCTGCGAAGACATCAGCCTTCAGCACGTCGCCAACGTTCATTGCGGAAACATCTTCCAGACGGAACTCGCGCAGGGTCTTCTTGGGGGCAACGTTTGCCTTCTTGAAGTGACCTGCAGCTGCCTTGTTGACCTTCTTGGCGGAAACCTCGCCGAAGCCCAGCTGGACAGCCTGGTAACCATCGCTCTCGACGGTCTTCTTCTGCACCACGGTGCAGGGACCAGCCTCGATGACAGTTACGGGAATAACCTTGCCGCTCTCATCGAACAGCTGGGTCATACCGACTTTCTTGCCGATAATGCCTTTAACCATTTTCTTTTCCTCCTGTAAAGGTTATTGGTTGGCGGCGCACGTCACCGCCAACATGACCCCTCGGGAAACGAGGAGCATCGCTTGGATCAGCTGTTACAGCTTGATCTCGATGTCCACGCCAGCGGGGAGCTGGAGGCTCATCAGAGCCTCGACCGTCTTGTTGGACGGCTTCAGAATGTCGATCAGACGCTTATGAGTGCGGCTCTCGAACTGCTCGCGGCTATCCTTGTACTTGTGGGTAGCGCGCAGAACGGTAACGATCTCACGATCGGTGGGCAGGGGGATGGGGCCGGACACGCGGGCACCAGTGTGCTTTGCGGTCTCCACGATCTTCTCTGCTGCGGCATCGATCAGCTGAGCATCATAGCTCTGCAGACGGATTCTGATTTTCTCTTTGACTGCCATTGCTTACGCCTCCTGAAAAAATTGATTTTGCCCTAGGCGAGCCGATAAATTGCTCTACACAGTTCCGGGTGTTCCTCGATTTGGCACTAGAAAAACCGGTGAACCGCTTGGCAGTTCTCCCGGAGATATATTAGCAAATCAAATCCGAACATTGGTTCCGCCCGTTTCGCAGGTCACCCCGCCGAGGGAACGTATTCCATCGCTGTCAGTAATTTTTTCGCCCGGTTCTAAGATCGGACATACTCCGCGGAAATAACCCATCACGACTATTGCCGGATGACAACCTCCCGCATCTACGCATATCGCTGGCCTGCACGACTTGTATCGCACAAGCCCTTTGCAGCCGAGAGATATTTTATCACATCTGCGTGCATTTGGCAAGTGTTTTTTCAAAAAAATCGTATTTTTCTTTTTTATTTTCTCCGCACGGTCTTTTGGCGCATTTTTTGTGCATTTTGCATACCGCGTTCCACGTTTTCGCGTGGAAAACTCCCCCGCCTTTCAGGATGCACCGGAATGGGGCGCTTTATACAAAAAGGTCCTCTCCGTCAGGGCTCGCAGGCTTTGACGGAGAGGGTCATTCTTTACTTTTTCTGTTTCAGCTGTTCTTCCAGCCCATCCCGGGGAGTGATGTAGACGGTGGTGTACACCTCATACAGAACCATGCCGGGCTTTGCGCCGTTGGCTTTCCAGATGTTCTTCACCTCGGTGGTGTCCACGGCCACCTTGGCACCGGTCCCGGCCTTGTAGGCGCTGGAATAGATCACGGCCAGCTCGGCGGCCTCCTGCCGGGTGGTGTCCGGAATATCCTCCCCCCGGCTCATCACGACCACGTGGCTGCCGGGAGCCTTCTGGACGTGGAACCAGAGGTCCTTGCCCCGGGCGGTGTGGAGGGTCAGCTTGTCGTTCTGGGCGTTGTTGCGGCCCACAAGAATTTCAAAGCCGTCGCTGGAGGTAAAGCGCAGGAAGTCGGCAGGCTTCTGGCGCTTGTCGCGCTGCTTATAGTATTTCAGGTAGCCCTGACTCTTGAGCTCGGCCCTGATCTCGTTCAGTGCCGCCTCACCGGCGGCGGTCTCCACCTCATAGAGTACGGTTTCCAGATAGGCGATCTCCTTTTCCCCCTCTGCCAGCAGATCTACCAGCATCCGGGCGGCGGTCTGCTTCTTCTTGTAGTTCTTGAAGAAGTTCTGGGCGTTCTGGCTGGGGCTGAACCGCAGGTCCAGCGGGATGGTCACTTCCTTGCCCTCATCGTACCAGTTGGGCACGGTGATGCTCTTCATTCCCTTCTGGGCCAAATAGAGGTTGGCCGAGAGCAGCTCCCCGTAGAGCCGCAGCTTCTCGCTCTTGCCGCTGGCGGCCAGCTCCTCCTGCCGTGCGGCCTGCTTGCGGACCGCACGCTCGTACATATTGTGCACGGCCTTGTGCAGCTCCTTGCTCTTGGTGCGCAGGCGCTCGGCGCGGTCCTTCTCGGCATAGTAGCCCTCGAGCAGGGCGTTGAAGGACGGCCACTCTTTTATAATATAGGTATCGCCGTACTGCAGGGGCCGGAAGAAGGTGAACTCCACCGGCTTGCCGTCCGGGGCAGTCACGCTGCAGGGACAGCCGCCGTTGTGGTGGAGCTCCTTCAGCTCGTCGATGGCGGCCATCAGCTTCCGCTTCTGCGCATCGTCCAGCTCGTTGGCCAGCAGGTGTTCCCCGTCGAAGGCGCGCCAGGCGGCTTCCCGGCAGACCACCGGGCCGACACCGGCCACGGTCTTGTTCAGGGCATCGGCCACAGGCAAATCCCGCTCACAGGCCGCCGCCACAATAGATGCGGCGCTCACCTGCAAAAAGTCGGGGCGGGCCGGTTTGGGCGGAATGGTGTAGGGCAGACCCGGCAGCAGCTGCCGGACATCGCTGTCCTCAAAATCCACCCGCTTGAGGGCATCAATGATCTTGCCGTTCTGCACCAGCACCAGATTGGAGTAGCGGCCCATCAGCTCAGCGCAGAGGATATTCTGCACCAGATCCCCCATCTCGTTGGTGCACTGGAAGGTAAAGTACACGATGCGGTCACCCGGCTCCATCCGCACATCCAGCAGCTTGCCGCCGGTCAGATGCTTACGCATCAGCATACAGAAGGAGGGCGGTGTCTCGGGGTTCTCGAAGCTCTCTTCGGTCAGGCAGACCCGGGCCGAGCCGCTGCGTGCCGAGAGCAGCAGTGCATAGGTCTCGGTGCGGGTGCGCAGGGTCAGCACCAGTTCATCGCGGGTGGGTTCAAATATTTTTGCGATCTTCGCATCGGTCAGGGTCTGTTTCAGCTCCCCAGCCGTCAGCGCCAGCGTCGCGGCATCAAGTGCCATAGTGTTTACCTCGCTATTACGAAAAATTGCAGATGTATATTTTAGCGGGCTCGCCCTCTCCGTCATTGCTTACGCAATGCCACCTCTCCCAAAGTGAGAGGCTTTGGCAGTACGGCAAAGTTTCCGGTTTTGCCAAGGGCTCCCACTTTGGGGGAGCTGTCGAGCGCATGCGAGACTGAGAGGGCGAGGTTGTTCATCCTATTTATGCAACTTCTTTTATAAATAAGTATAAGGGTCGTGGTTCTCTCCGCTCACCCGCACCTCCAGCTCCGGGAACGCAGCGCGCAAACGGTCAGCGATGGCGGCACACACCGGGAATTCGGTGGCGTAGTGCCCCGCCGCCACCAGCGACAGCCCCAGCCGCACGGCATCTATGGCCGCGTGGTGGTTGGCCTCGCCGGTCAGCAGACAGTCCGCCCCCACGGCAAGGGCATCCTCAAACATGCTTCCACCCGCGCCGCTGATGACCGCCAGCCGCTTTACGGTCCTGCCGGTATCTGCAAACTTGACCTGCACCGCGGGGCCGCTCCGGGGCCGGTTGCACCGCCCGCCCAGCACAGCCTGCGCCTTGCGGGCCAGCTCCGGCACCGTGATGGGGTCAACCTCACCCACCCGGCCGCAGCCATCGGCAAACACTTCCCAGTCCCGCATCCCGAAGATGCCCGCCAGTACCTCGTTCACACCGCCCTCGGCGGCATCCAGATTGGTGTGCATACAGATGGCAGAGATGCCCTTTTGCACCAGCTGGAACGATACATCCCGGGGGGTCAGCTTTTTCAGCGGGCTGAAGATAACCGGGTGGTGGGACACGATGAGCTCGCAGCCCCCGGCCGCAGCTTCCTCCACCACCTCGGGGGTGATGTCCAGCGTTACCAGCACCCGGGACACCTCACGGCCGCAGTCCACCAGCAGGCCGGGGTTATCCCAGCTCTCTGCCAGTTCCAGCGGCGCATAGCGCTGCATCTCAGCGTAAATATCATTGGTTGTAGCCATAAAGCTGTACCTCCGATTTCAGCAGCCTCACCCTCTCCGTCATTGCTGCGCAATGCCACCTCTCCCGAAGGGCGAGGTTTTGACAATCCCCACAAAGTTTCCGGTTTTGCCAAGGGCTCCCCCTTTGGGGGAGCTGGCGAGCGTCAGCGAGTCTGAGAGGGCGAGCCATCTAACAATTTATCGATCTCCTCCGCCAGCTCCGTCCCATCCGACACGCCCAGCCGGAAACGGGGGAGCTTGGCCTTCTGCCAGGCGGCATATCCTGCACCCTCGGGCCATTCGGCCGTTCTGCCGAACAGGCACTCGGTAAAGGCGGGGGTGCGCACCTCGCCGGTGTACTCGGCAGCCATCACGGCGTACCAGCGGCCCGCCGCCTGCACGGGACGGTCTGCCGCCAGCGCAAAGCCGTGTTCCCACAGCCAGCGGCGCAGCTCGCTGTGGCGGGTGGCCGGCACCATCACCAGCCGGGGCCCGCCGACCTGCGACACCCACGGGGCCTGTTCGATGATCTCCCAGGTGGTCTGTGCCGAAACGCCCGCCAGCACAATGGTACCCACCTCGCCCGCAGACAACACAGAAAGACCGTCGCCGAGCCGAAGCTCAACGCGGTCTTTGCATCCTGCATGTTCCAGCGTCTGTTCTGCCTTTGCCAGCGGGCCGGGGCGCAGATCGGCCCCGATGACCCGGGGGTATTTCCCCGAGGCCGCCAGCACCGCCGTCAGCTTGCCGTGGTCACAGCCGATGTCAGCCACCGGCTTGCCCGGCAGCACCAGCTCGGCGGCGGCGGTCAGACGCGCATCCAGTGTGGGGAGCACTCAGGCCTTCTTGGAAGCCAGATGGGCGTTCAGCTTCTCCAGCAGCTCGTCGCAGTCCACACCGTGGACCTCACAGGCCTCGGCAATGGTCTCGCCGCGGGAAGCGGGGCAGCCCAGGCAGTGCATACCGATCTCCATAAAATAGGGAGCGGTGGTCTGATCCATATCCAGAATATCGCCAATGATGGTCTCGCGGGTCACCTGCATCGTCTTGTTTTCCTCGTTCTTCTTGAGCATATTAAAAATATCAAACATGATGGGATTCCTTTCTGTTGTGGGTGTTTTCGTGGTCAAACAGACCATTCGTATATACTATACCCTATTACTAGGTATTTTTGCAAGACCTCTTACAAATTTTAAGCCTCATCTTTGTACAACCTCTCAGTCGAGCTGCCGCTCGCCAGCTCCCCTGGTAGGGGAGCCTCTGGCGAAACCGGACACTTTGCGTGGAATGCCAAGGCCTCCCCTCGTTAGGGGAGGTGGCATTGCGAAGCAATGACGGAGAGGTTTTGCGTCCTCTTTCCACACAAAAAGCCCCCGCCATCTTGCGACAGCGGGGGCCAAGCTTCAGATTTTAAAATCAGCGCTTAGTTCTGCTTCATGCGAGCGAAGCAGTCGGAGCAGTAGACCGGACGGTCCTCACGGGGCTGGAAGGGAACCTTGCAAGCCTTGCCGCAAGCTGCGCAGACAGCATCGAACATCTGGCGCTCACCGCTGTTGCTGCGTGCGCCGCCGTTCTTGCGAGCGTCACGGCAGGGCTTGCAGCGCTGGGGCTGGTTCTCAAAGCCGCGAGATGCGTAGAACTCCTGCTCACCAGCAGTCCAAACAAACTCCTTGCCGCAGTCTTTGCAAACTAAAGTCTTGTCTTCGAACATAGTAGTATCTCCTCTTTGTTTAGTTCTTGCCCGCGGAAGGATTGTAACCATACCTTTGGTTTTTAGGGACCATCGCGCTGATCGTAAGCTACCAGGGGCTTGAATGATAGAACATCCTCTGGTTGAGGACTTCTCTATTGTACCGTTCTTTTTTTGATTTGTCAACCAAAAAACAAACCTTCGGCTTCATTTTTGTGCATTCGGCCCAATTAGACAGGGTTTGCGCTCCGGAAAACAGCAAAAGGGAACGCGCCCCATCCAGAAGCGCGTTCCCCTTTTTATTGCATTGTAAAAACCGCGTAAAATACGAACGGCTTACTTCTCGACAACTTCCTTGGTGTCGCGGGCGATCATCAGCTCCTCATCGGTAGCAATGACCAGCGTGCGGACCTTTGCGCCCCAGGCAGTGATCTCACAGACATCGCCCTGGATGTGCTTGTTCTTGTCGGTATCGATGCGGATCCCCAGCCAATCCATGTGGTGGCAGATCTTTGCACGGGCAGCAGCATCATGCTCGCCGATGCCGCCGGTAAAGACGATGGCATCCACGCCGCCCATGGCGGCAATGTAGCTGCCGATGGTCTTCTTGATCTGGTAGTTCAGCATGTCAGAAGCCAGCTGTGCGCGCTTGTTGCCTGCAGCAGCTGCCTCCTCCACATCGCGCTTGTCGCTGGAGACACCGGAGATGCCCAGCAGGCCGGACTTCTTGTTCAGGATCTCGTCCAGCTCGTGGCCGGTGATGTTCAGGGTGTACTTCAGGTAGTTGACCACAGAGGGGTCCAGGTCGCCGCAGCGGGTGCCCATCATCAGGCCGGCCAGCGGGGTCATACCCATGGAGGTATCCACGACCTTGCCCTGGTCCACAGCAGCAATGGAAGAACCGTTGCCCAGATGGCAGGTGATCAGCTTCAGGCGCTCAATGGGCTCCTCCAGATACTCAGCTGCCTTGTGTGCAACATACTTGTGGCTGGTGCCGTGGAAGCCGTAACGGCGGACACCGTACTTCTCATAGTACTCGTAGGGGATGGCGTACATATAAGCCTTCGGGGGCATGGTGCTGTGGAAAGCGGTATCGAACACAGCGACCATGGGGATGTTGCCGAACACCTTGCGTGCAGCCTCAATGCCCAGAATGCCTGCGGGGTTGTGCAGGGGGGCCAGGGGGCTCAGCTCCCGGAGGGTATTGATGACTTCATCGGTGATCAGGCAGCTGGCCTTGAACTTCTCGCCGCCGTGGACAACGCGGTGGCCGATGGCGTTGATCTCGCTGACATCGTTGATGCACTTGCCCTCGCCGGTGGTCATCTTCTTCACGACCTCAGCAAAAGCCTCGGTGTGGGTGGGGAAGATCGCCGGGGTGGTGGCCTTGTGGCCGTTGGCCTCGTGGGTGATCATGCTGCTTTCCATGCCAATGCGCTCGCACAGGCCCTTGCACAGCACCTTCTCGCCGTCCATATCGATCAGCTGATACTTCAGGGAAGAAGAGCCGCAGTTAATAACCAGAACTTTCATCTTCTTGTGCCTCCATATTCTTTTCGGTTCGCAGATGCGGACAGAATTTTACAGATTCCTAGAAATATTATATAATAGGTTCCAAGGGTTTTCAAGCCGCAACCGGGCAAAGGGTTCCACAAAGTATCCATGCTTTTTTGTACACCCTGCCCACAAATGGAAAGAGACGCAGGTTATTTCTGTATGAACGATATAAATTTCACAATGTACAAGTTCACCGGGATCATTGCCGAATACGATCCCTTCCACAACGGCCACGCCTGGCAGTTGCAGCAGGCAAAGGCACTGGGTGCTCAGCGGGTGGCGGTGGCCATGAGCTGCGGGCTGACCCAGCGGGGCGCGCTGCCCCTGCTGCCCGAAAGCGTGCGGGTGCAGGCCGCGCTGACCTGCGGGGCCGACCTCGTGTTCGCCCTGCCCGCCCCTTATGCCTGTTCCGGGGCGGAATGCTTTGCCCGGGCCGGGGTGCAGCTGCTGGCCGCCGCCGGGTGCGACGCTCTGGTGTTCGGAGCCGAGACCCCGGATGCGGCTCTTCTGATGGAAGCCGCCCGGGTACTCTCCGGCGCGGAATACCGCACCGCCCTCAAGGCCCGGCTTGCTGCCGGGGCCCGCAGCTTTGCGGCAGCCCGGCAGGCAGCGGTGGAAGCAGTCTGCCCGGGCACCGGCCTTGCCGCCCTGCTGGACAAGCCCAACAACAATCTGGCCGTGGAATACTGCAAGGCTATTCTGGAGCTGGGGGCTTCTCTGGTGCCGATTCCCCTGCCCCGGCAGGGTGCCGGTCATGGGCAGGCCCTGACCGAAACAGGGGGGCAGTTTGCCAGTGCCAGCGCCCTGCGCACGCTCTGGCAGAACGGCGGAGCGGATGCCGCTGCTCCCTATGTTCCGGCGGAAGTCCTGCCGCTCTACCGGGAAGCCTATGCCGCCGGGCGGTACACCGATCTTGCGGCCGCCCAGCGCTGTCAGCTGGCGCTTCTGCGCAGCCGGTGCGCAGGAACCGCGCCGTTTGCCCAGGTGCGGGGCATTTCGGAAGGTCTGGAGCACCGGCTGGAAGCCGCTGTGCGTTCCAGCACCACCCATGCGGAGCTGCTGGACAGCCTGACCACCGTGCGCTATCCACGGGCACGGATGCGCCGCCTGGCCATGGATGCCGCTCTGGACTATTCTGCCGATGCCTTCCCCGCCCTGCTGCCCTATCTCCACCTGCTGGGGGCGCAGAAGGATGCCCTTCCCCTCCTGAAGGCTGCCGCACTGCCGGTGTCCCACTCCCTTGCGCGGCTTGCCGAACAGAACGTCCCCTGCCAGGCGGTGGTGGACGCTCAGCTGCGGGCCTGTGATTTTGGCGCGCTGTGTCGTAAAAAGCCGGAGCCGATGGGGGGTGCACTTCGTCAAAAAATTATCTTTTTGACGAAATAGCAAAATTTTCTCCTGAAATTTTTACATTTCCACACTTGTATCCCGGCAGCGGTTCGGTGTATCATAATGATAGTATTGGATACAACGAAGCGTCCCCAGCCTGTGGGACAAGAGGAGGAACTCCATGGCATTACACGTTCTGGACGAAGCCAACCGCTGCCTCGGCTGCAAAAAGCCGATGTGCCAGCAGGGCTGTCCCATCCACACCAACATCCCCGAGGTCATCCGTCTGCTCAAGGCAAACGAGCTGGATGCCGCAGGCCGGATGCTGTTTGAGAACAACCCCCTGACCACAGTCTGCTCTCTGGTCTGCAACCACGAGAACCAGTGCGAGGGCCACTGCATCCGCAACCGGATGCCCAGCCACGATCCTGTCCACTTTTCCATCATCGAGGACTATATCTCCACCACCTATGCCAACAAGATGACCAAGGGCCCCGCCCCCAAGAACGGTATGAAGGCCGCCGTGGTGGGTGCAGGCCCTGCCGGCCTGACCATTGCCGTGCTGCTGGCGCGCTGGGGCTATGATATCACCATTTTTGATGCCCGGGATAAGATCGGCGGCGTGATGCGGTACGGCATCCCCAACTACCGCCTGCCCGACAGCGTGCTGGACGATTTCCAGTACCGCCACCTTGAGCTCAAGGGCATCCATGTCCGGCCCAACACCACCATCGGCAAGACCATCACCATCGACGACCTGTTCCGCGACGGCTACAAGAGCGTGTTCATCGGTGCCGGCCTGTGGAAGGCCAACGCCATGCACATCAAGGGCGAGACCCTGGGCAACGTGGCCTTCGGCATCGACTATCTGGCCAACTCCAAGGCCTTCCGGCTGGGGGACGACATCGCCGTGATCGGCGTGGGCAACTCGGCCATGGACTGCGCCCGCACCGCCATCCGCAACGGTGCCCGCCATGTCACCTGCTATGCCCGCCGGGATGAGAGTTGCATCAGCGCCTCTGAATACGAGGTCAGCTATGCCAAGCTCGAGGGCGTGGGCTTCCGCTTCTGCAAGGCCCCGGTGGAGATCCGGGAGAACGGCCTGATCTGCCGCGACACGGTCAAGAACGAAGAGGGCAAGTTCGTGCAGGTAGAGGGCAGCGAGACCTTCTACCCCCACACCGGTGTCATCGTCTCGGTGAGCCAGGGCTCGGAGAGCAACCTCGTCAAGACCACCACCGGCATCGAGACCAACCAGAAGGGCCTGCTGACCGTCAGCGAGGACGGCAGCACCACCCGCGAGGGCGTGTTTGCCGGCGGCGATGCCGTTATGGGTGCCCGTACCGTGGTCGAGGCCGTGGCCATTGCCAAGCAGGTGGCCGAATCCATGGACAAGTACATGAAGAGCCTGCCTGCAGATACGACCCCCGATCCCTACGCCAACATCCCCACCTTCCAGACCCCCACCTCAGACGTTCTGGGCAAACAGGAAGTCAAATAATGCTTTTCCCGCCCGGCTGGTCTGTCCCGCCGGGCGTTTTATTTCTCATCGGTTTCCATTTGATTTCCAATTTGTAAATTTTGTGTCCATTTATCCATCTTTACCGTTTCTTAGTTGACCCCTTTTTCCGCTTTTCGGTATACTATTCATATATCTGCATGTGTTTTGTACACTGCGGAAATATTTTCTCGAAAGGTCGGTGGACATTATTCTCAAGGCATCCATCCCCAAACTGCGGGAAAAATTATTGGAAGCGCTTCAGGCGGTGCTGCCCATCGTGGCCATCGTGCTGGTGCTCTGCTTCTCCATCGCTCCCGTCTCCCCCAGCATCCTGCTCTGCTTCCTGCTGGGCGCGGCTATGATCATTGTGGGCATCATGTTCTTTACGCTGGGCGCGGAGATGAGCATGAGCCCCATGGGCGAGCGGGTGGGCGCAATGCTCACCAAAAGCCGGAGCGTGCCGCTCATCATCGGTGTCGGCTTTCTGCTGGGCTTCCTCATCACCATCTCGGAGCCCGACTTACAGGTATTGGCCAATCAGGTGCCCTCCATCCCCAACATGACCCTCATCCTCTCGGTAGCGGCAGGCGTGGGGCTGTTCCTCGTGGTCGCCTTCCTGCGTATGCTGCTGGGCATTGCCCTGCCCAAGCTGCTGGTGGTGTTCTACGGGCTCATCTTTGTGCTGGCCGCCTTTGTGCCAAAGGAATTTCTTTCCGTGGCCTTTGATTCCGGCGGCGTGACCACCGGCCCCATCACCGTTCCCTTCATCATGGCGCTGGGTGTCGGCGTGGCCGCCATCCGTTCCGACCGCCATGCCGCGGACGACAGCTTTGGTCTGGTGGCGCTCTGCTCCATCGGCCCCATTCTGGCGGTGCTCATTCTGGGCATTGCGTTCCAGGCCAGCGACAGCACCTACGTTCCGCCCATCCTGCCCAACGTCAGCGATTCCGTGGAGCTGTGGCAGCTCTTCCACGAGGGCCTGCCCACCCACATCAAGGAGATTGCCACCTCCCTGCTGCCCATCATCGCCATGTTCGGCGTGTTCCAGCTGGCGGCCCTCAAACTCGACCGGCGGACGCTGGGCCGCATCGGCGTGGGCCTGGCCTATACTTATATCGGTCTTGTGCTATTCCTCGCAGGCGCAAACATTGGCTTTATGCCCGCCGGTAATTATCTGGGTCAGGTGCTGGCAGGCCAGAGCTTCCGCTGGCTGCTGGTGCCCATCGGGATGCTCATCGGCTACTTCATCGTCAAGGCCGAGCCCGCCGTCTATGTGCTGAACAAGCAGGTCGAGGAAGTGACCGACGGTGCCATCTCCGCCAGCACCATGGGCGCAGCCCTCTCGGCAGGCGTTTCCCTCTCGGTGGGTCTTGCCATGGTGCGGGTGCTCACCGGCATCTCCATCCTATGGTTCCTCATCCCGGGCTATGCCTTTGCCATCGGCATCTCCTTCGTGGTGCCCAAGCTCTACACCGCCATCGCCTTTGACGCGGGCGGCGTTGCTTCCGGCCCCATGACGGCCACCTTCCTGCTGCCGCTGGCGCAGGGTGCCTGTGTGGCTGTGGGCGGCAATATCGTCACCGATGCCTTCGGCGTGGTGGCCATGGTCGCCATGACCCCCCTCATCACGGTGCAGCTCATGGGTCTGATGGCCCAGCTCAAGCAGCGCCGGGCCCGGCAGGCACAGCCTGTGCCCGCCGCCGCGCTGGCCTTTGCCGACCTGCCGGATGATGCCATCATCGAGCTGTAAGGAGGTCCTGCTGTGAATACTTTATACTGGCTCATCACCATCACCGACCGCCACTCCACCGATGCCTTTCTGGCCCTTTACGAGGAGCACGGCATCACGGTCAGCCTGCGCACGGTGGGTGCAGGCACGGCGGTGCGGGAGACCCTTTCCACCCTGGGGCTGGAGCAGACCGAAAAGGCCGTGCTCTTTGCCATGATCACCGCCGAGACCTGGCCCGGCCTGCAAAAAGACCTGCGCCGCAAAATGCGCATCGATGTGCCGGGCACCGGCATCGCGTTCATCATCCCGGTCAGCAGCATCGGCGGCAAGCGGGCGCTGCAATTCCTGACCGAACACCAGACCTTTGCACTGAAGGAGGAAAGCACCTTGAAGGATACCCGCTATGAGCTGCTGCTCGTCATTGCCAATCAGGGCCACACCGGCTCCATCATGGACGCGGCCCGCGCCGCCGGAGCTGGCGGCGGCACCGTCATCCACGCAAAGGGCACCGGCATGGAGGGTGCCGCCCACTTTATGGGGGTGGAGCTGGTCAACGAGAAGGAACTGGTGCTCATCGTGTCCCGCACCACCCTGAAAAACCAGATCATGCAGGCCATCATGCAGGGGGCAGGCCCCAAGGCGGGAGCCATCGTGTTCTCCCTGCCCGTGACCGATACGGCGGGTCTGCGGCTGCTGGACGAGGAGTAACGGCCTCACCCTCTCAGGCGCTTTGCGCCAGCTCCCCCAAAGGGGGGAGCCCTTGGCAGCCACATCAATCCCGCTGTTCTGATGGGAAGCAACCGCATCGGGTGGATTTTCTTGAAGTTTTCCTGTATTATAAGGATAGTATGGGAGGTACTGCTATGAAATCTACTCGTCGCTGGCAGCAGCTTTTGCTGAACAGTCTGGCTATCATCCTGGGCAACGCGCTGTATTCGCTGGCGGTGGCCCTGTTTCTGGAGCCCGCCGGGCTCATCACGGGCGGTGCCACCGGCATCGCGCTGGCCTTCGGGCGGCTGACGGGGCTCTCCGTCTCCGGTTTCCTCTTTCTCTTCAACATGACCATGCTGGTGTGGGGCTGGGCGGTGCTGGGCAAGAAGTTCGCACTGAACACCCTTGCCAGCAGCGTGCTGAGCCCCGCCTTTCTGGGGCTGTTTGAGCGGTTGCTGGACGGCCGGGTGCTGACTGAGGACATCTTCCTCTGCACCATCTTCTCGGGTCTGGGCATCGGCGTTGCGCTGGGCATGGTCATCCGGGCGGGCGCTTCCACCGGCGGCATGGATATCCCCCCGCTGGTGCTGCAGAAATGGTTCCGCTGGCCGGTGTCCATCACCATGATGCTCTTTGATATCGCCATCCTGCTGGTGCAGGCGGCGTTCAGCCAGCCGGAGCAGGTGCTCTATGGCATCGTGCTGGTCATCACCCACACCATCGTCATGGACAAGATGCTGATGCTGGGCGACAGCCGCACCGAGGTCAAGATCATCAGCACCCGGTCGGATGAGATCCGCACCGCCATTCTGGCTGAGATCGACCGCGGCGTGACCGTGCTCCACGGCGAGGGCGGCTACACCGGCGAGCCCAGCGAGGTGCTGCTCAGCGTCATCTCCAACCGGGAGCTGCCCCGGCTGGAAAAACTGGTTCATTCCATCGACCCCGCCTGTTTCCTCATCGTCAGCCGCGTGACCGAAGTCAGCGGCCGGGGCTTCTCGATGGAAAAGGAATACCAGTAAATCTTCTTGACAGTGTTTCTGCTATCTGCTATATTGATATCAGAATAACAAAGTCGGTTTTGGGCTTTCGCACAGGGACCCCCCTGCCTTTTGGGGTTATCTGTACGAAGGCCCGTTTTATTACAGGAAAAAGGAGCAACCTATGAAAATCACTCAGATCCCCATGGGGGCCCACAATGCCCAGCTGACCTGCTACCTGCAGGATCCCTGCACCGAAATGCCTGCTCTGGACCGCTGCCCTGCGATCCTGATCTTTCCGGGCGGAGCCTATGCTTTCTGCTCAGACCGGGAAGCCGATCCTGTAGCGCTGGCCTTCCTGAACGCAGGCTACAATGCCTTTGTGCTGCGGTACAGTGTCTCCCAGAACTGTCCGGTGGAGGAGGTCTATACCAATGCCCTTGCCGAGGCGCAGGAGGCCATGGACTACCTGCATCAGAACGCAGGTGACCTGCACATCGACCCGGAGCAGATCGCCGTGGTAGGCTTCTCTGCCGGCGGGCATCTTGCCGCCTCGGTGGGCACCATGGGCCGGGTCCGTCCCGCGGCCATGCTGCTGGGCTACGCTGTGTTCAGCGTCCCGGGCAAGGCGTTGGGCATGGAGCTGCCGGACCTGCTGCAGCAGGTGGATGACCAGACTCCCCCTACCTTCCTTTTTGCCACCCAGGGCGACCATCTGGTGCCCGCCACGCAGTCCCTGCAGTTTGCCACCCTGCTGGCAGAGCGGAAGATCCCCTATGAGATGCATATCTTTGCTTACGGCGACCACGGCTTCTCCACCGGCAGCCGCCACATCGCCAATCCCCAAAACCCGGAAAACCCGGAATCCGCAGTGTGGCAGGGCATGGCACTCGGCTTCCTGAACCACATTTTCAACCACGACGTGCTGGTGCCCGCCCCGGAGGAAGTCAAGGAATTCTGTCTTGATATGAAGATCGGCACCCTGCTGGACACTCCTCAGTCCGCTGCCCTGATCCAGCAGCTGCTGCCGGAGCTGGCCCAATATGTGCAGCAGGAGCCCGGCTCCCGGGGCATTTCGGTGAATGATCTGCAATTCTACAGCAACAAAATGTTCGATGAAGAAAAGCTGGCCGCACTGAACGAAGCTCTGGCAAAGCTGAACTGAGGGAACATCACATGGAACGCTTTGAACTTCTTGCGCGGCTTGGATTTGCACCGCCGGAGGCCTGCCGGGTGCGGGTCATCATTGACACTGATGCAAAAAACGAGGGCGATGATGACTTTGCCATCCTGCACCATCTGCTCACTCCGCAATTTGATGTGCGTGGTATCTGTGCCACCCATTTCGAGGTCAAAACCACCCAAAGGGGTCTGCCGCCCCACAGCCTGGAACGCAGCTATCAGGAAGTATGCCGCCTGCTGAACGCCGCACACATCGACGATGTTCCTGTTTTTCATGGTTGTACTGCCCCTCTCGCCTCCCCGGAGGATGCTCCCGACTGTGAAGCCGTCGAGTTTTTGATCCAGGAGGCTCTGCGGGATGACCCGGCTCCCCTGTACATTGCGGCCCAGGGCGCTATGACAAACATTGCCGCCGCCCTGAACCGTGCCCCGGAGATCGCGTCCCGCATGACGGTGCTCTGGAACGGCGGCGGCCCCTATCCCGCCGGACGACCGGAATTCAATGTTCAGCAAGACCCCATCGCCTGCCGTGTCCTGTTGGACAGCGCTGTCACGGTCTGGCAGATCCCACAGGATGTCTACGCCAGATTCGAGGTATCCCTTTCCGAATTGGCGCTTCGGGTACGGCCCTGCGGCGAAGTGGGAGCCTATCTATTTCAGCAGCTGATGGACGAGTACCCCTCCGAATACGATCCCCGCTTTCCTCTGCGCACCGGGGGCAATTGGACTTTGGGCGACAACACTACCGCCGCCGTCCTGCTGGAGAATGGATTCCGGGGGCACTGGACACTCCGTCCGGCCCCTGTGCTCCTGCCCAGCCTGACCTATGCTGAAGCTTCTGACCGCAAAACCATCCGTGTCTATCACGATCTGGATGTTCGTTTTGCACTGGAAGATTTTTATTCCAAGCTGGCGCTGTGCTACCCCAGATAAGGATCATACAGAGCAACAGCCCCCTCGGCCCATAAGCCTGAGGGGGCTGTTGCTCTGTAATTCAGCTGTTACAGCAGCGGTGCAATGACCTTGAGCAGCATTCCGGTGGCACGGAGCAGATAATGCTTCTGCCAGATGCTGGCCGAGGTATTTTCCACCGTGCGGCACTGTTCCAGCGTGTGCTGGAAATCCTGCTCAATGTCCCAGATGCAGGGGGCATCCACCATCCAGACGGCATCCTCAAAGTGATGGTACAGGCTGCGGTAGTCCAGATTGATGGTGCCCACCACCGCTTCCCTGCCATCCACCACGAACACCTTTGCATGGACAAAACCAGGGCTCCACTCGCTGATCTTCACGCCCGAATCCAGCAGGGCCGAATAGTGGCTCTTTGCCAGTGCGTAGGGGAACTGCTTGTCCGGCTTTCCGGGCAGGATGAGGTGGACATCCACGCCCCGTTCAGCGGCAAATTTCAGGGCGGTCTCCAGTTCGCCGTCCAGAATAAGGTAGGGGGTCATAATGTGGATGTAATCCCTGGCCCGGTTGAGCAGGTCGATATAGACCATCTCGCCCACCCGCTCGCCGTCCAGCGGACAGTCCCCGTAGGGAGCCGCCACGCCCTTTGCATTTTCCGGCACCGGAATGGGCCGGGTCAGGAACTGCTCATATTCCGGCTCCTTCAGGATGCCCCACATCTGCAGAAACTGAGCCGTCAGCGAACGGACTGCCTCGCCCTCCAGCATCACGGCGGCATCCTTCCAGCGGCCATGCTTCTGGATGTGGTTGATGTACTCATCGGCAAGATTCACGCCGCCGGTAAAACCGACCCGCCCGTCAATGACAAGAATTTTCCGGTGGTCGCGATAATTATAGTGAGTGGAGACGAACGGCTGCACCGGGCTGAACACCTTGCACTGGATGTTCAGCTTCTCCAGCAGCCGGGGGTAGTTGCGGGGCAGGGTGGAGAACTCACAGGTGCCGTCGTACATCACCCGGACATCCACGCCCTGCAGCGCCTTGCGGGCCAGCACTTCCAGGATCTTGCCCCACATCAGGCCCTCATCGATGATGAAATACTCCACAAAGATATATTCTTCTGCCGTTTCCAGCTGGCGCAGCAGTTCCTCAAACTTTGCCTCGCCGCCGGGAAAATAGGTCATGGCGGTGTTCTGGTACACCGGAAAGCCGCCGCCCCGCCCGTACAGGTACTTTGCCAGCGAGGCTGCGCCGGGTTCAAGCGCTTTCAGCTGTTCCATTGCCTTTTGGCTCTGCGGCAGCCAGCCGCGCAGCTGATCCTCCAGCTCCAGCAGCCGCTTGCGCAGGATGTTGTGCCCGAAATTGCTCTTGACATAGAAGAACATCGGAATGCCCACCACCGGCGCAATGGCAACCACCACCATCCAGGTGATCTTGGCGCTGTTGTCCATCTTGCTGTTGAGCAGGTAGATGACCATGGCCGATGTAACGACCACGCTGCCGCCAAAGTAATGGGGCCACAGGTTGCCGAACCACCGGAAGATGCTGAACAGCAGCCCCACCTGCAGCAGCAGGAGGATCAGCACCAGGCCAAAGCGGCTGAAGATGGCGTGGATCACACCCTTCTGCCCCTTTCTCAGCAGCCGCAGGCCGCCGTCCTCAAACTGCTGGACATAGCCCTTGACGTTCTGTTTCAGTTTCTCTGTTTTCATGTTCCGCCTTTCTTATTTCCGCCGCAGGGTCACCGCATAGGAGTCCTGTGCCGCGTGGCAGCGCTCCACCAGCTCCTTGGGCTGGGCGCAGACCCCGTGGTCATGCCACGGGTCATTGAACCAGTAGTTTTCCTCATCGTAGCCCACCAGCAGCAGGCAGTGCTCGTGGCACTTCCAGGCAAAGTCGGTGCCATCAGCCAGCAGCCAGTGATCCCGCTCCTCGGGCACCGGGGTAAAATCCAGCGTTGCCCAGAACACCACCGGCATTTCCTCGTCGATGAACCGGCACAGCTGCGCTGCGGTCTCGCCGCTCACGTCCAGCACCTCGAACCGGTCCGCCGCCCCTTCATGCTCCAGCGCGCTCTGCAAGGCCTGCACGATGCAGGGGGCATAGCAGCCGTACCCGGTGTGGTCGTGGGGGTCGCCGGGGTAGACGAACATCGGGTCAGGCCCGTAGAGCCTGCCCTCCTGTTCCCAGTAGGGGGCGTGGGGCAGGTCGCGCTCAATGAACACATCCGGGTCAATGGGGATGCCCACAGCCTGCAGCAGCATCACGCTGCTGATGCTCTCGCAGCCGTTCACCCAGCGGGCAGTCTGGTCGATATACGGGGCCGGAACGATCTTTTTCATCAATTTTCCTCTTACTCTGTCAAAAACAGTGGTTTTGTGATATCATAAGCAGTGAGAAACAGGGGTGTTCCCCAACAATATACCTATTATAGCTTATTCTGACCGGTTTTTCTACCGGAATCGGCAGGCGGGAGGATTTTGGGACATGAACAATCTGATTATCGGCATCGCAGGCGGCTCGGGCAGCGGCAAGACCACGCTGGCTTACCGGCTCAAGGAGCGGTTCGGGGAGGACGAGGTGCGTCTGATCTCCCACGACAGCTACTACAAGCGCCACGATGAACTGCCCTTTGCAGAGCGCTGCAAGCTGAATTATGACCACCCGGACGCGTTCGACAACGACCTGCTCATCCAGCACCTGAAGGAGCTGAAAGCGGGCCGCGCCATCGACTGCCCCGTGTACGATTACGCCAACCACAACCGCAGCAGCGAGGTGCAGCACATCGAGCCTGCCCCCGTCCTCATCGTAGAGGGCATTCTGCCCCTGGCTGAGCCGGAGCTGTGCAGCCTGTTCGATTACAAGATCTACGTGGACACCGACGCTGACGAGCGGATCCTCCGCCGCATCCTGCGGGATGTCAAGGAGCGGGGCCGCTCTCTGGACAGTGTCATTGCCCAGTACCGCGCCACTGTCAAGCCCATGCACGAAGCCTTTGTGGAGCCCAGTAAGCGCAACGCCGATATCATCATCCCCAATGGCGGTGAAAACGGCCCCGCCATCGAGATGCTGGTCCACCATATCCGCAGCCTGATCCAGAAGGCGAATCTGCGCTGAACTTTCACCGCAGTTCCGTATGATACCAAAAAAGGGGTGGTTCCCGACTGCTGGGTATCCGTAAAACAGTTTTCGAAAAATGACACGGCAACTGCCTGTCAGGATTGGTTACGGAGTACCCGGCTAGGCCGAGGAAGCATCAAGTCCCATGTCCGCACCGTCAAGG
>NZ_JARFIS010000129.1:0-392 GCF_029076575.1 Faecalibacterium sp. DFI.5.82 | reverse complement strand
GAAAGTGCCAACGGTCTGGAAGATCTGCACCAGCAGCACCAGAAGGATGACACAGACGATCATAATGTTGGTCTGGTAGCGGTAGTAGCCGTAGGAAAGGGCGATCTTGCCCAGGCCGCCGCCGCCGATGACACCGGACATGGCCGAGTAGCCCAGAATGGTGGTCAAAGCTGTGGTCATGCTGGAGATCAGGCGGGGCAGGCACTCGGGGATCATTACTTTGGTGATGATCTGGAACGGGGTCGCACCCATGCTCTGGGCGGCTTCCACCACACCCTCATCCAACTCGCGCAGGCTGGCCTCCACCAGACGCGCCACAAACGGGAAGGCCGCCACCACCAGCGGGACGATGGTGGCCTTGGTGCCTACGGTGGTGCCCACGATGATACGGG
>NZ_JARFIS010000128.1:0-393 GCF_029076575.1 Faecalibacterium sp. DFI.5.82 | reverse complement strand
CTGGGACGAACCGTCCCAGCCACACCCTCCGAAGTTGTATCCAGAAGCTCTACATCGTCGGCCAGGGCGGCAGCGCCCAGCGCAGTGGCATTGATGGTGCCGTTGACGCGGCGGTCCTCGATGTGTTCCTCGCTCTCGCCCTCCGGGGTGACCTTGATCTCTACCAGCCACCCCTGCGGAAAGTTCAGGCTATTGTCCACGTTCACAGTGCGGGCAATGCCATCGGTGCACATGACGGAGACCTTCTGCAGAACATCCGCGCCGTTCTCTTCCACCAGACCGCCACCCGCAGTCTGGGCGGGACGTGGCTCTCGGAGCGGGGCAGGCCGTACTTGTCCAGAGCATCCAGATACGGGTCCGGATCAAACTCTTCCACAGTGTGCACGCCCTTGG
>NZ_JARFIS010000127.1:0-394 GCF_029076575.1 Faecalibacterium sp. DFI.5.82 | reverse complement strand
CTGGGGCTTCAATTCAGGGCTTCGCCGAAGCTAACTCTTCCTTTTAACCTTCCAGCACCGGGCAGGCGTCAGCCCCTATACTTCATCTTACGATTTTGCAGAAACCTGTGTTTTTGATAAACAGTCGCCTGGGCCTTTTCACTGCGGCTGATCTTGCGATCAGCACCCCTTCTCCCGAAGTTACGGGGTCATTTTGCCGAGTTCCTTAACGAGAGTTCGCTCGCTCACCTTAGGATACTCTCCTCGACTACCTGTGTCGGTTTGCGGTACGGGCAGTTGATTATTCGCTAGAAGCTTTTCTCGGCAGCGTGACATCAACGACTTCGCTACTATAATTTCGCTCCCCGTCACAGCTTGTCAACACGCTGATAAGCATTTAACTCATCAACTGACT
>NZ_JARFIS010000126.1:0-394 GCF_029076575.1 Faecalibacterium sp. DFI.5.82 | reverse complement strand
TTTGCCCCGGCGGAGCTGCCCGGGCCGCACCGGGGAGATTTGGGCGGGCGGGCTGCTGCAGAACATCCAAGAAGCATTTCCTCTTTGCGGCCGAAAAAATGAAAAATTCCCTCTTGACTTTATGAAAATAAAGCGTATAATGCAATCAACAAACCGATGTGGCGGAAGAGAACCTGCAAGCGCACTTACAGTGAGCCCGAATGGTGAAAACGGGCAGAGAGCGGGGCAGAGTTCGTGGGCCGCCGAGGGCCGGGCGAACAGGGCAGTGCCTTTAGTAGCGTGGGACGGAAGCCTCCGTTACAGGGCAGGGGAGTGTTGGCTCTCCGTTGAGGGGCTCCTGCAGTTTTCCATGGTGGGAAGACGAGCGGAGCAAGCAAGGTGGCACCGCAGATTC
>NZ_JARFIS010000125.1:0-395 GCF_029076575.1 Faecalibacterium sp. DFI.5.82 | reverse complement strand
CTCCTGGCTGTTAGCGCTGGCTGTGCGTACGGCACAGGGGGCCGGGCTGCGGGTGGCCCTTGGGGGAACGGGACCGGCAGTGCAGGCGGATGCCCCGGCGGTGCTGGCGGCGGCTCCGGCCAACAGCGGGCTGCAGCTGGAATGCCGGGCGGCAATCCTCATGGAGCCGGAGACGGGCCGTGTGCTCTTCGAGAAAGCACCGGTTGAGCGGATGCCCATTGCTTCCATCACCAAGCTGATGACCCTGCTGCTGACCTTTGAGGCCATCCGCGGTGGAAAACTGACCCTCGATACCCCCGTGCCGGTGAGCGAACACGCCTACCACAGGGGCGGCAGCCAGATCTGGCTGGAGCCCGGGGAGCAGTTCACGCTGGACGAGATGCTGCGGGCCATCT
>NZ_JARFIS010000124.1:0-395 GCF_029076575.1 Faecalibacterium sp. DFI.5.82 | reverse complement strand
CTTCGGTACTAATTTCCCTCGATCTCTACCGGAACCAACACCCGGCTCTGAGACTTCATATGTGTCCCTGTGCTTAACTCTTTTGGTGGTGACGGAATCTCTACCGTCTGTGCATCGGCTACGCCTTCCGGCCTCACCTTAGCTCCCGACTAACCTGGAGCGGACGAACCTTCCTCCAGAAACCTGAGGCTTTCGGCCATGCAGATTCTCACTGCATTCGCGCTACTCATTCCGGCATTCTCACTTCTATACACTCCACAGCCGCTTGCGCTACTGTTTCTCCGCGTATACAACGCTCCCCTACCCAATACATTGCTGTATTGCCTAAGCTTCGGTGTCAGGTTTAGCCCCGTTAAATTCTCCGCGCAAAGACGCTCGACCAGTGAGCTATTACG
>NZ_JARFIS010001237.1:0-206 GCF_029076575.1 Faecalibacterium sp. DFI.5.82 | reverse complement strand
TTCGGGGAGCTGCAAATAAGCATTGATCCGGAGATTTCTGAATGAGGAAACTCACCTGGGTTCATACTCAGGTACAATACACTGAAATTTAAAATAGGTGTATTGAGGGAACCGCCTGAACTGAAACATCTAAGTAGGGCGAGGAAGAGACATCAAACGAGATTCCGTAAGTAGTGGCGAGCGAACGCGGAAGAGGGCAAACCGAG
>NZ_JARFIS010001236.1:0-217 GCF_029076575.1 Faecalibacterium sp. DFI.5.82 | reverse complement strand
TCCAGAAAGCGCACAAGTACGTTCATATTGAAGAACTCACCCCTTATGCTCTCCGTGAACTGGTGTCGGCCATCTATGTGGATGCCCCGGATAAGTCCAGCGGAAAGCGGGTGCAGCACATCCATATCAAGTACGATGGGCTGGGGTACATCCCTCTGGATGAACTGGAAGCAAAAGAAAAGGCGTGACCGAAGTCACGCCAAATCTTCCCCATTTC
>NZ_JARFIS010001235.1:0-220 GCF_029076575.1 Faecalibacterium sp. DFI.5.82 | reverse complement strand
GACTGGTAAAAGAAAAACTCTCCACCATGCCGGACAGGGCATCCCCCAGCTCACGGTAGATGCGGCCCTCGGTGGAAAGGATCTTTTCTGCCAGACTGGTAAAAGAAAAACTCTCCACCATGCCGGACAGGGCATCCCCCAGCTCACGGTAGATGCGGCCCTCGGTGGAAAGGATCTTTTCTGCCAGACTGGTAAAAGAAAAACTCTCCACCATGCCGGA
>NZ_JARFIS010001234.1:0-235 GCF_029076575.1 Faecalibacterium sp. DFI.5.82 | reverse complement strand
AGCGATTATGGTCTGCTCGTGCAGGGCGACATCGGAAAGCTGAGTTTTCAGGGCACCCGCTATCTTGGGTTTGAGCGGAACTAAGTGTTCTCCTACACTATATAGTAAGGAGTGCTGTATGAACGATTTGTTTATCCAAGGGCTGACCATCGACTGGAACAGAGTTCGCCCATACAATTATGTTCGTCAGATTCCTGCCATCAGTGGAATCGACACTTTTACATTCCATAAGCCC
>NZ_JARFIS010001233.1:0-241 GCF_029076575.1 Faecalibacterium sp. DFI.5.82 | reverse complement strand
CTCCAGCTGGTGAGAAGCCTCATTCTTCAGCTCCTCAACCTCGTCCTGGCTCTCTTTCAGCTGCAGCTTCAGGTCGTCCAGCTGGATCAATTCATCCCGCTTTTTCTGAGCGGTCTCCAGCTGGTGAGAAGCCTCATTCTTCAGCTCCTCAACCTCGTCCTGGCTCTCTTTCAGCTGCAGCTTCAGGTCGTCCAGCTGGATCAATTCATCCCGCTTTTTCTGAGCGGTCTCCAGCTGGTGA
>NZ_JARFIS010001232.1:0-249 GCF_029076575.1 Faecalibacterium sp. DFI.5.82 | reverse complement strand
ACGGATTTGGGATCACCCCCGCGTAGGCGGGGAAAAGATGTGCGCAATCATGGCAAAGGACGAAAAAACGGGATCACCCCCGCGTAGGCGGGGAAAAGCCTTCACAAAGAGCTTTGAGGAGCACGGATTTGGGATCACCCCCGCGTAGGCGGGGAAAAGATGTGCGCAATCATGGCAAAGGACGAAAAAACGGGATCACCCCCGCGTAGGCGGGGAAAAGCCTTCACAAAGAGCTTTGAGGAGCACGGA
>NZ_JARFIS010001231.1:0-249 GCF_029076575.1 Faecalibacterium sp. DFI.5.82 | reverse complement strand
GCGGGGAAAAGACCTACGCCACACGGGCCCAGATGGGTCATGTAGGATCACCCCCGCGTAGGCGGGGAAAAGTTGGTAAAGGCAAGTGCGGAGTTAAACTCGCAGGGATCACCCCCGCGTAGGCGGGGAAAAGACCTACGCCACACGGGCCCAGATGGGTCATGTAGGATCACCCCCGCGTAGGCGGGGAAAAGTTGGTAAAGGCAAGTGCGGAGTTAAACTCGCAGGGATCACCCCCGCGTAGGCGGG
>NZ_JARFIS010001230.1:0-251 GCF_029076575.1 Faecalibacterium sp. DFI.5.82 | reverse complement strand
GCCCTGCGCCCTTGTTCGCTTGACCTTTCAAACGTTCTTTCAGAACATTTGGTATCCTCTTGATTCTCTCTTTTGCCAACGAAGATTATTGTTACCCTTCCTTTTGAAATTGCAATATTTCTTAAAAAGAACTTACTATAATCTTTGTTTCGCAGTTATTATTCAGTTTTCAAGGTACGTCTTTGAGTGTCCTTTTCAGGGCCCTCAAAATCGAACAATATCTACTCTGCTTGTATCTATCACCTGTTCCA
>NZ_JARFIS010000123.1:0-397 GCF_029076575.1 Faecalibacterium sp. DFI.5.82 | reverse complement strand
CGAGTAAGTGCTGACCACGCACATTGACAAGGACCATATTCATAACCATCTGATTTTCAATGCGGTTGACTTTGTGGACTACCACGCCTACAAGAGCTACAAGCGGATTTACTATGATATGCGTGAGGTCAGCGACCGGCTCTGTAAGGAAAACGGTCTCTCTGTTATCCCTCCCTCTCAGAACAAAGGCATGAGCTACAAGGAGAACACCGAAGCCAAACGCGGCACGAGCTGGAAGCAAAAACTCAAGCAGACCATCGACCGGCTTGTCATCACAGCGAAGGACTACGATGATTTTCTGCGGCTCATGCAGGAAGCCGGTTATGAAATCAAACCCGGCAAATACATCTCCTTCCGCGCTGATGGTCTTAGAACGGGTAAACCGCTCCTGACCTTG
>NZ_JARFIS010001229.1:0-252 GCF_029076575.1 Faecalibacterium sp. DFI.5.82 | reverse complement strand
ACGCCGCCGAAGGTAAAACTGGTGATTGGGGTGAAGTCGTAACAAGGTAGCCGTAGGAGAACCTGCGGCTGGATCACCTCCTTTCTAAGGAGTCAGGCAGATGGAAGAACATCGAAGATGGTCGACCATCTGGAACAGGTGATAGATACAAGCAGAGTAGATATTGTTCGATTTTGAGGGCCCTGAAAAGGACACTCAAAGACGTACCTTGAAAACTGAATAATAACTGCGAAACAAAGATTATAGTAAGTT
>NZ_JARFIS010001228.1:0-254 GCF_029076575.1 Faecalibacterium sp. DFI.5.82 | reverse complement strand
AGCAGGGTTTGGGGCAGGCACGCCCCAACAAGAAGCTGTCCCAAAAGGGCAAGAATTTTCAAGAATTGAAAATTTGTGGCCACGGGACGATTCTTGCTCTCACGAAAACCCATACTTTTTGAAAATCCGCTTTTCGCAGCCAAAGGAGGATGCACCATGAAAAAAGAGATCGAAGCCTTTGTCAACGCAGCCAACGAGCAGGAGTTGGAAGCCGCATGGAATAACCTCTCGGCAGAGGAACAGCGGATTTTCGA
>NZ_JARFIS010001227.1:0-255 GCF_029076575.1 Faecalibacterium sp. DFI.5.82 | reverse complement strand
AAATTTTGCGTGTTCGACTTTGAGCCACTCGGCGGCTTCTCTGTCTGCAACTTCTTTTTTCAGATTTTCCAGATAAGATTCTGCCTGCTTCTCGTTAGAAAACTGTGGAACGGCGTGATTGGTTTCATAGTAGTCATCATAAAGATCATCCCAGATAGCAAAAAGCGGCATTTTACCGTCAACGACTTTTCGGACAGAGAAACGTTCGTATTCAGGCACTTCGGATTCCTTGGCGATGGCTTCTGCCTGCGCCAG
>NZ_JARFIS010001226.1:0-255 GCF_029076575.1 Faecalibacterium sp. DFI.5.82 | reverse complement strand
CCGGCGACTACGATGCCGTCATTATCGGCCACTCGCAGTTTGAGAAAATCCCTCTTTCTGCGGAACGGCAGGCACGGATCATCGAAGATCAGATCGAGGAAATCGAAAAAGCCATTGCAGAGGCCAAAGAACAGTCCGGTGAGCATTTTACCGTGAAACAGATGGAAAAGACACGGAAAACACTGGAGGTGAAACTGAAAAAGCTACAGTCCACCGACCGCAAGGATGATGTGGTCACATTTGAACAATTAGGCG
>NZ_JARFIS010001225.1:0-255 GCF_029076575.1 Faecalibacterium sp. DFI.5.82 | reverse complement strand
AAACTTTTTATGACACTTTGGGCACTCTTTAGGGATTGGTCTATAACCAACAAGCGAGCAGCCACAATAAGGACATTTCATCATAATGAGATGATATACAATGCCGCCAATAACAACTATTGCACCGATTAACAGGCACAGGTTGATTTTGTACTCCTTTGTTGTCATTGCGCCTATTACCACGAGCAATATTCCTGTTACCAAGATGAGACAAGAAATGAAAGCGTGCTTTTGCGGGCTGTTGTTTTTCATATG
>NZ_JARFIS010001224.1:0-255 GCF_029076575.1 Faecalibacterium sp. DFI.5.82 | reverse complement strand
GCATCAGTGTGTACATTTCCGTCATGGAGTTGCTGATGGGCGTTCCCGTTGCGAAAATCACGCCGCGCCCGCCAGTCACTTCATCCAGATAACGACACTTGCCGAACATATCGCTGGACTTCTGTGCTTCGGAGGTAGAAAGGCCAGCAACATTGCGCATCTTGGTGTAAAGATATAGGTTCTTGTAGTTCTGGCTCTCGTCCACAAATAACCTATCTACGCCTAATTGTTCAAATGTGACCACATCATCCTTGC
>NZ_JARFIS010001223.1:0-255 GCF_029076575.1 Faecalibacterium sp. DFI.5.82 | reverse complement strand
TCCACCACATGGGCCAATAGCTCAGCTGGCTAGAGCACACGACTGATAATCGTGAGGTCGATGGTTCGAGTCCATTTTGGCCCACCATGTGATGAAAATCAAAGTTTCGGGAGACCGGGCTTTGAGGAACATCACCAAGACGTACCTTGAAAACTGAATAATAACTGCGAAACAAAGATTATAGTAAGTTCTTTTAAGAAATATTGCAATTTCAAAAGGAAGGGTAACAATAATCTTCGTTGGCAATAAGAGAGA
>NZ_JARFIS010001222.1:0-255 GCF_029076575.1 Faecalibacterium sp. DFI.5.82 | reverse complement strand
GCGCACCGTCACCAGCGTGGACACCCCCAGCGAAGCACTGGCAGTGTCCATTGGAGAACATGGCCGTGTTGATCTGCCCTATATGGCGGAACTTCTCGGCTCTCCCGGCGATTATGAGCGTATTACCACAGAGCTGCAAGGCGTGATTTTCAAAGACCCTTCTGCGGATGCAGATGAGCCGGAAGCAGGCTGGCAGACTGCGGACGAGTATCTTTCCGGCAATGTGCGGAATAAACTGCGCATGGCTCAGCTTGC
>NZ_JARFIS010001221.1:0-255 GCF_029076575.1 Faecalibacterium sp. DFI.5.82 | reverse complement strand
AACGCCCTCCGCTTTTGTTTTGTCGCAGGCTGAAATTGAGAACGAGCTGCGGCGGCATGGTTCAGGGTTTACAGGCGGCAAACAGCGCATTATTGCGCTGTACCAGACCCAGCCTGACCGCAAACTCCGTGCCAAAGCACTGGCAAAGGAGTACGGCATCGGTGGGCACTCCCACGATTATCTGGATGGCAGTCGAGGCTTCGTCAACCACGACTGGAAGGGTCTGGAATTTGTTCATTATCCCGACCACCAGAA
>NZ_JARFIS010001220.1:0-255 GCF_029076575.1 Faecalibacterium sp. DFI.5.82 | reverse complement strand
ATCCCTTGTAGACTACGAGGTTGATAGGCACGATGTGTAAGTGGAGCGATCCATTCAGCAAGTGTGTACTAATAGATCGAGGGCTTGACCACAATTCGCTTGAATTCTCAAGTCAATGACAAAATGTGAGCAGTGATTATTCAGTTTTGAAGGCACGTCCTTCTAAGAAACACTGGACAAAGTAGAACAGAAATGTTATACTGAACCAGTCATATTGGTCGGTGACGATGACGGTGAGGTTCCACCTGTTCCCAT
>NZ_JARFIS010000122.1:0-397 GCF_029076575.1 Faecalibacterium sp. DFI.5.82 | reverse complement strand
GCCGCACCGTTTATCAAGATCGCTATCATCGTGGCGAGGCACCTTCGCCAAACAGTGCCATGCAGATCACCAAAATGTCTTGGAGCGATTTGATGCATGACCTGGGATTTAGTTATGATGCCAAGAAAAACATTGCGCAAAATGGTAAAAAGGGAGCCAGCAAGCATCTCGGTGCCAAGCAGTCCATTCGTTTAGCAGACCCGCAGACATGTGAGCAGGTCGTAAATGAGGCCTTAGAACTTATGCGTCGCGAAAAGCTCTATAATGTAAAGGATTTTCGTCTGCGCTGCCGACCGGTTCTGGGCGTCAGCTACGATTCGCTGATGCGCTATGGCTTTTCTTTTGAGGAACTCAAGAAACGCTATGCTGCCAAATACGGTGAAAGCATTCGCAAAAC
>NZ_JARFIS010001219.1:0-255 GCF_029076575.1 Faecalibacterium sp. DFI.5.82 | reverse complement strand
TGTCCTGCTGGATTTCCGAGGGTTTGACCACGACAGTTTCAAACTTGGCTTCCGGAACAGGCAGATGCAACTGGTCGGAAGTCTTGATGTCCGCTGCCTCCTTGAACATATTCATCAGCTCCGGCAGATTAAAGAACTTGGCAAAACGTGTGCGCGCACGGTAGCCGGTTCCTTCCGGCGCAAGCTCAATGGCCGTGGTGGTCTCGCCAAACGTAGAAGCCCATGCATCAAAGTGGGTCAGTTGTTTCTGCTGGA
>NZ_JARFIS010001218.1:0-255 GCF_029076575.1 Faecalibacterium sp. DFI.5.82 | reverse complement strand
CTGCCGCCGGAATGTATGATATCATGTCCACCGAAACCTACGGCACCCACCGGGCCAACGCCTACAAGATTTTGGAGGACACCTTGAATTTGCGGGACTGCCGCATTTATGATACCATTGAGGAGGACGGTAAAGAGCGGCGTGTCCTGAACCAGAAGGAGACGATGCTTGCCCAGCAGAAGCAGCAGGCCATCAAGGATACCTTTGCAGGCTGGGTTTGGCAAGACCCGCAGCGGCGGAATCTGCTGGTGAAGC
>NZ_JARFIS010001217.1:0-255 GCF_029076575.1 Faecalibacterium sp. DFI.5.82 | reverse complement strand
ATGGGAACAGGTGGAACCTCACCGTCATCGTCACCGACCAATATGACTGGTTCAGTATAACATTTCTGTTCTACTTTGTCCAGTGTTTCTTAGAAGGACGTGCCTTCAAAACTGAATAATCACTGCTGACATTTTATCATTGACTTGAGAATTCAAGCGAATTGTGGTCAAGCCCTCGATCTATTAGTACACACTTGCTGAATGGATCGCTCCACTTACACATCGTGCCTATCAACCTCGTAGTCTACAAGGGAT
>NZ_JARFIS010001216.1:0-255 GCF_029076575.1 Faecalibacterium sp. DFI.5.82 | reverse complement strand
CACCTTTGTGAGAGCTTTCTGTCCGGCGAATCCACATCGCCCACAGGCGATGTGAGCAGGGATTCCAAAGGGGCGCAGCACCCTTGGCACACGACTTTGGTACAAAGTCTAGTGTGTTACACCTTTCAAGAGATGTACACGTTCCTGAAATGCAAAAAGCCCCATACCCAACACCTTGACGGTGCGGACATGGGACTTGATGCTTCCTCGGCCTAGCCGGGTACTCCGTAACCAATCCTGACAGGCAGTTGCCGT
>NZ_JARFIS010001215.1:0-255 GCF_029076575.1 Faecalibacterium sp. DFI.5.82 | reverse complement strand
CTGGGAGCCGATGAAAGACGTGATAAGCTGCGATAAGCTTCGGGGAGCTGCAAATAAGCATTGATCCGGAGATTTCTGAATGAGGAAACTCACCTGGGTTCATACTCAGGTACAATACACTGAAATTCAAAATAGGTGTATTGAGGGAACCGCCTGAACTGAAACATCTAAGTAGGGCGAGGAAGAGACATCAAACGAGATTCCGTAAGTAGTGGCGAGCGAACGCGGAAGAGGGCAAACCGAGAGTAGAAATAC
>NZ_JARFIS010001214.1:0-255 GCF_029076575.1 Faecalibacterium sp. DFI.5.82 | reverse complement strand
GTTTCAGTTCAGGCGGTTCCCTCAATACACCTATTTTAAATTTCAGTGTATTGTACCTGAGTATGAACCCAGGTGAGTTTCCTCATTCAGAAATCTCCGGATCAATGCTTATTTGCAGCTCCCCGAAACTTATCGCAGCTTATCACGTCTTTCATCGGCTCCCAGTGCCAAGGCATTCGCCCTGCGCCCTTGTTCGCTTGACCTTTCAAACGTTCTTTCAGAACATTTGGTATCCTCTTGATTCTCTCTTTTGCC
>NZ_JARFIS010001213.1:0-255 GCF_029076575.1 Faecalibacterium sp. DFI.5.82 | reverse complement strand
GATTGCTCCTTTTCCCTCTGGTCGATGCCGACCTGTGGGCTTATGCGGTATTAGCAGTCGTTTCCAACTGTTGTCCCCCTCTTTGAGGCAGGTTCCTCACGCGTTACTCACCCGTTCGCCACTCGCTTGAGAAAGCAAGCTCTCTCTCGCTCGTTCGACTTGCATGTGTTAGGCGCGCCGCCAGCGTTCGTCCTGAGCCAGGATCAAACTCTTTATAAATGATATTTATCACTTAAAAAGTGTTAAATCTTCTTC
>NZ_JARFIS010001212.1:0-255 GCF_029076575.1 Faecalibacterium sp. DFI.5.82 | reverse complement strand
ACGCGGCGTCGCTGCATCAGGGTTTCCCCCATTGTGCAATATTCCCCACTGCTGCCTCCCGTAGGAGTCTGGGCCGTGTCTCAGTCCCAATGTGGCCGTTCAACCTCTCAGTCCGGCTACCGATCGTTGCCTTGGTGGGCCATTACCTCACCAACTAGCTAATCGGACGCGAGGCCATCTCAAAGCGGATTGCTCCTTTTCCCTCTGGTCGATGCCGACCTGTGGGCTTATGCGGTATTAGCAGTCGTTTCCAAC
>NZ_JARFIS010001211.1:0-255 GCF_029076575.1 Faecalibacterium sp. DFI.5.82 | reverse complement strand
AGTGTATAGAAGTGAGAATGCCGGAATGAGTAGCGCGAATGCAGTGAGAATCTGCATGGCCGAAAGCCTCAGGTTTCTGGAGGAAGGTTCGTCCGCTCCAGGTTAGTCGGGAGCTAAGGTGAGGCCGAAAGGCGTAGCCGATGCACAGACGGTAGAGATTCCGTCACCACCAAAAGAGTTAAGCACAGGGACACATATGAAGTCTCAGAGCCGGGTGTTGGTTCCGGTAGAGATCGAGGGAAATTAGTACCGAAG
>NZ_JARFIS010001210.1:0-255 GCF_029076575.1 Faecalibacterium sp. DFI.5.82 | reverse complement strand
GACGGACGTACCTCTGGCGCACCAGTTGTTCCGCCAGGAGCATAGCTGGGCAACTACGTACGGATCGGATAAACGCTGAAAGCATCTAAGCGTGAAGCCGACCCAAAGATAAGATATCCCACTGATTGAATCAGGTAAGATCCCTTGTAGACTACGAGGTTGATAGGCACGATGTGTAAGTGGAGCGATCCATTCAGCAAGTGTGTACTAATAGATCGAGGGCTTGACCACAATTCGCTTGAATTCTCAAGTCAA
>NZ_JARFIS010000121.1:0-398 GCF_029076575.1 Faecalibacterium sp. DFI.5.82 | reverse complement strand
TACTTTTCAAAAATTCTTTTACTTCCTCCGGCTCTGCGGCGCAGCTTCCCTGACAGATGCCGGGTTTGCCGCCGCCGCGGCCATTGAGGGCGGCGTCCATGTGCGCTGCCTGATCGACGAGTGTGCCAACATTGGCCAGATTCCGCAGCTGGAAAAACTAGTGTCAACCATCCGCAGCCGCGAGATATCGGCCTGCCTTGTGCTGCAAACCAGAAGCCAGTTGAAAGCCATCTACAAGGATAATGCGGATACCATCGTGGGCAACATGGACAGCCAGATATTTCTGGGTGGCAGCGAGCATACTACCCTTAAAGATCTTGCCGAAGCACTCGGCAAGGAAACCATCGACAGCTACAACAATTCCGATACCCGCGGCAATAGCCCAAGCTATGGCACCA
>NZ_JARFIS010001209.1:0-255 GCF_029076575.1 Faecalibacterium sp. DFI.5.82 | reverse complement strand
AGCTCCCGACTAACCTGGAGCGGACGAACCTTCCTCCAGAAACCTGAGGCTTTCGGCCATGCAGATTCTCACTGCATTCGCGCTACTCATTCCGGCATTCTCACTTCTATACACTCCACAGCCGCTTACGCTACTGTTTCTCCGCGTATACAACGCTCCCCTACCCAATACATTGCTGTATTGCCTAAGCTTCGGTGTCAGGTTTAGCCCCGTTAAATTCTCCGCGCAAAGACGCTCGACCAGTGAGCTATTACG
>NZ_JARFIS010001208.1:0-255 GCF_029076575.1 Faecalibacterium sp. DFI.5.82 | reverse complement strand
ACGCGGCGTCGCTGCATCAGGGTTTCCCCCATTGTGCAATATTCCCCACTGCTGCCTCCCGTAGGAGTCTGGGCCGTGTCTCAGTCCCAATGTGGCCGTTCAACCTCTCAGTCCGGCTACCGATCGTCGCCTTGGTGGGCCATTACCTCACCAACTAGCTAATCGGACGCGAGGCCATCTCAAAGCGGATTGCTCCTTTTCCCTCTGGTCGATGCCGACCTGTGGGCTTATGCGGTATTAGCAGTCGTTTCCAAC
>NZ_JARFIS010001207.1:0-256 GCF_029076575.1 Faecalibacterium sp. DFI.5.82 | reverse complement strand
TCGAAAATCCGCTGTTCCTCTGCCGAGAGGTTATTCCATGCGGCTTCCAACTCCTGCTCGTTGGCTGCGTTGACAAAGGCTTCGATCTCTTTTTTCATGGTGCATCCTCCTTTGGCTGCGAAAAGCGTTTTTTCAAAAAGTATGGGTTTTCGTGAGAGCAAGAATCGTCCCGTGGCCACAAATTTTCAATTCTTGAAAATTCTTGCCCTTTTGGGACAGCTTCTTGTTGGGGCGTGCCTGCCCCAAACCCTGCTAG
>NZ_JARFIS010001206.1:0-262 GCF_029076575.1 Faecalibacterium sp. DFI.5.82 | reverse complement strand
ATGGGTGGTGACCATACCAGTAAAGGTGGCCGACAGCATCAGGGTGCTGATCTGGTTACCGCAGTTGCCGGCAGTATCCATCAGCATGGGCATGAAGGAGACCAGCAGGGGCAGGCTCACAAAGGCTTCCTCGTAATGGGTGGTGACCATACCAGTAAAGGTGGCCGACAGCATCAGGGTGCTGATCTGGTTACCGCAGTTGCCGGCAGTATCCATCAGCATGGGCATGAAGGAGACCAGCAGGGGCAGGCTCACAAAGGCT
>NZ_JARFIS010001205.1:0-264 GCF_029076575.1 Faecalibacterium sp. DFI.5.82 | reverse complement strand
TCTCTCGTATAGACGCGGAGCCTGCGGTGCGGCTTCCTTCACGGCCTGCAAAAGTCGTTCCGGGAACAGTTCGTTTTCTCCGCATTCTCAATGGCACCATCCGTCAGGATAAGCACCGGGGCCAAAAGAGCGTTCAGTCTCTCGTATAGACGCGGAGCCTGCGGTGCGGCTTCCTTCACGGCCTGCAAAAGTCGTTCCGGGAACAGTTCGTTTTCTCCGCATTCTCAATGGCACCATCCGTCAGGATAAGCACCGGGGCCAAAA
>NZ_JARFIS010001204.1:0-266 GCF_029076575.1 Faecalibacterium sp. DFI.5.82 | reverse complement strand
AACTTACTATAATCTTTGTTTCGCAGTTATTATTCAGTTTTCAAGGTACGTCTTTGAGTGTCCTTTTCAGGGCCCTCAAAATCGAACAATATCTACTCTGCTTGTATCTATCACCTGTTCCAGATGGCCGACCATCTTTGATGTTCTTCCATCTGCCTGACTCCTTAGAAAGGAGGTGATCCAGCCGCAGGTTCTCCTACGGCTACCTTGTTACGACTTCACCCCAATCACCAGTTTTACCTTCGGCGGCGTCCTCCTTGCGGTTA
>NZ_JARFIS010001203.1:0-269 GCF_029076575.1 Faecalibacterium sp. DFI.5.82 | reverse complement strand
GGGCTGATTGCTTGCGGCCTGCAGGCCGCCGCCCTGTTCTCATCCGCACCATCTTTGCCGCAAAAAAGGCACCAGCCTGAGCCGGTGCCTTTTATTGGCGGAGATGGTGGGCATTCTCCCGCGGGCTAAGCAACCGCCCGCTGGGCTGATTGCTTGCGGCCTGCAGGCCGCCGCCCTGTTCTCATCCGCACCATCTTTGCCGCAAAAAAGGCACCAGCCTGAGCCGGTGCCTTTTATTGGCGGAGATGGTGGGCATTCTCCCGCGGGCT
>NZ_JARFIS010001202.1:0-284 GCF_029076575.1 Faecalibacterium sp. DFI.5.82 | reverse complement strand
TGGAAATCGTCATAGCCTCACATAGTTCCGAATGGGAGTTGTATGTGGAAAATGAATAGTTCTTCGTTCCACCCTCTGCGTTGAAGCCGTAAGCAACAGCGATTGCTTCCAGAAGCGTAGATTTTCCACTTCCATTTTCGCCAACAAAGAACGTAATGGGCTTATGGAATGTAAAAGTGTCGATTCCACTGATGGCAGGAATCTGACGAACATAATTGTATGGGCGAACTCTGTTCCAGTCGATGGTCAGCCCTTGGATAAACAAATCGTTCATACAGCACTCC
>NZ_JARFIS010001201.1:0-286 GCF_029076575.1 Faecalibacterium sp. DFI.5.82 | reverse complement strand
GGAAAACTTCCTTGATCACAGCCACAGCAGTGTGATCATTCGTGCCTACGATAACAGCTACATTAACCCGGAAAAGAAGGAAAAGGACGTCTTTGCCATCAACGTGCTGAAGACCCTGTTCCTGAGCAAATATGTGGTGGAGATCGAGGCAAATGTGGACAACATCACCCGCCTGAGGATCGCCAACCTCGACGATGACCGCCTTGCTCTGAAAGCAGAGGTAGAGGAAGCCCTGAAGGTGCTGATGCGCCAGATGCTGATCCAGAAAAACGGCAGCGTTTATGTG
>NZ_JARFIS010001200.1:0-286 GCF_029076575.1 Faecalibacterium sp. DFI.5.82 | reverse complement strand
ATGATATCCAGCGCTCTTTGCGCATCCAGACGTCCAAGCTCCCTGTCCTTGCGATAATACGGATACAGTATTTCATCCAGACGTCCGGGAGAGAAGCTGGAGGCATTGCTTTCCATATGCAGGACGACAAACAGAATCCACATGGACTGAACCGCTTCATGAAAGGTTTCAGCCGGTCGTTCGGCCAGCGCCTTACAGATTTCTGCCGTCTCTATCATATCCTGCTTCCAGTCCGGATGCTGCTTTGCTTCCTTTTGCAATTCATCATGATACCGCATCAGAAAGC
>NZ_JARFIS010000120.1:0-400 GCF_029076575.1 Faecalibacterium sp. DFI.5.82 | reverse complement strand
CAGGATCATCAGAAGTAATTAGCGCGGTTCGATCAAAAGCTTCCAAGGCCACTACATTCACATCATTCACTTTTATTTCTTGACCAGGCTCTATAACCCGTGTTTTTTCTGCCGGAACACCCCAACGCTGCCATGTTTTCACTACTTCTTTTGGACCAATAAATAGAGCCTTAGGACAATTTTGATGAACAGCAGCAGCTGTGTGAATATCCAAATGGTCTGAATGAATATGTGTGACAACTAAAGCATCTACCTCTTTTATTTCAAAAGGATCAATCACAAAAGGTTGTGTTCTTAAATTAGGTTGCATTTTTTGGCAACCACTCATGCGCATCATTTGATGGCCATTTTTCATTAAGCCGTTCCCGTGCGTTTGTTTTCCTGTTCCACACCATAAATC